>NC_019978.1:1655784-1986941 GCF_000328625.1 Halobacteroides halobius DSM 5150
TGATCAAACAAATTATTGATTCAGTTTCTATTCCGGTAATGGCTAAAGCTAGAATTGGACACTTTGTAGAGGCACAAATCTTAGAAGAAATTGGAGTTGATTACATAGATGAAAGTGAAGTATTGACTCCAGCTGATGAAGATAATCATATTGACAAAACAAAATTTGATGTACCTTTTGTCTGTGGAGCTACAAGCCTAAATGAAGCTTTACGCAGAATTGGTGAAGGAGCAAGTATGATGCGTACAAAGGGTGAGGCAGGAACTGGTAATGTAGTAGAAGCAGTTAGACATATGAGAAAAGTAAATTCTCAAATTAGACAATTAACTACTATGGATAGCGAAGAATTAATGGCTGCAGCTAAAGAAATGAGGGCACCATTTGATTTAGTAAAGTATGTAGCAGAACATGGTGAATTACCAGTTATCAATTTTGCTGCTGGTGGAGTTGCTACCCCAGCTGATGCTGCAATGATGATGCAACTTGGTTGTGATGGTGTATTTGTTGGCTCTGGAATCTTCAAATCTGGAGATCCTGCTAAGCGAGCTGACGCAATTGTTAAAGCTACTGCTCATTATGATGATCCAGCTATCATAGCAGAAGTATCTGAAAATATTGGTGAAGCAATGGTTGGTATTAATATCGATACCTTAGATGAAGATGAAAAATTAGCTCACAGAGGATGGTAATTTATTATGATCACAGTAGGAGTACTAGATCTACAAGGAGGGGTTGCAGAACACCTTAAATCATTGGAGCAAATTCCAGAAGTCAATCCCATCCCAGTTAAAAAAAAAGAAAAACTAAATAACTTAGATGGATTAATTTTACCTGGTGGCGAAAGTACAACTATGGGAAAATTGATCAATATTTTTAATCTCAAGGAACCTATCATTAAATTAGCTAAACAAGGCACCCCGATTTGGGGAACTTGTGCAGGTATGATTTTATTAGCTCAAAAAATAAAAGACGAAACAAATCATCTAGGTCTAATGAATATTACAGTCCAAAGAAATGGTTATGGTAATCAATTAGATAGTTTTGTAGTTAAAAAAGCAATCCCTGAAATTTCTGATAAGAAGATTCCATTAGTCTTTATTAGAGCACCATATATTACAGAAGTTGGCCCTAAAGCTAAGATATTACTTAAATTAAATAATAAAATCGTAGCTGTTGAAGAAGATAATTTATTAGTTACTTCTTTTCATCCGGAATTAGAGGATGATTTAACTATGCATCACTACTTTATAGAAAAAATTAAAAATAATTCTATATAATCTTTCTAAAGAAGAGATCAACTTAGTTGGTCTCTTCTTTTTAAATTACAATTCTCTAATCTTAACTTTATCCATCCATTTTCCTACTTTAGATAATATAGGTGTCTCTGTTCCAACCTCTAATATAGTTGCTACACTAACAGCTATAGTAAACCTAAAACTTTCTACAATATCTTTATTTGATAAATAACTAAGTGCCATTGCAGCTACCATACTATCCCCAGCCCCTACTGTACTTACTGGTTTAACTTTAGGTGGGATTGCTTGGATTACCTTTTTATCTGTAACTAAAAGAGCTCCCCTGGCTCCCATAGAAACTACTACCATTTCAATACCATCCTTAACTAATCCTTTACTTGCTTTAATAACTTCATCTAATGATAGGTTTGAACCATAAACAGACTCTAGTTCATAAATATTTGGTTTTATCAAAGTAGGTTTAGCTTGCAGGGCCAACCTTAGTGCTTCCCCAGAAGTATCTAAAAAAACTTTGGTTTTAGTATTATTAAGTTTTGTAATTAGTTCCTGATAAATATCCTGTGGTACACTAGAAGGTAAACTTCCTGATAATATAATAATCTCACTATTAGAAGCTGCTTGTAAGGTTTTATCTTTAACCTCCTCGATTGTTTTTGACGAGATAATTGGCCCTCCTTGATTAATCTTGGTCTCTATTCCCGATTTATCAATTACCTTCATATTGACTCGGGTTTCATTATCTATCCAACTAATATCTGATTCTATTCCTTTCTTTTCTAATGCATCAGCAATATATTGACCACTTGGCCCACCTAAACAAGCAATTGCCTTGGCCTTACCTCCTAACTTAGTAATATCTTTAGCTACATTAATTCCTTTTCCTGCTGCACTCTTCCAAGAAAATTCTACTTCATTTTCTTGACCCGGCTTTAACTTTTTAGCCTTTACGGTATAATCTACTGCTGCATTAATAGTTAAAGTTGTAATCAAAGTCTTTTCTCCTCCTTTATCTTTCTTATTTTTTTCGAGATTGCAGACTTTAATACATTAAAAAGAGCAGGATCTAATTAGATCCTGCTCAATATTTTGCACCACTAACATAAGACAGCAGTAAAAATAGTATACAAGACCATTGATAATCCAGCTGCTACACTAGCCTGTGGCAACTGAGTATATACGTGATCCATTAAATCAGCTCCACACGCTAAAGAAGACATAATTGTAGTATCAGAAATTGGAGAACACTGGTCACCATAAATTGATCCTCCTGTTACAGCAGAAAAACAAAGAGTTACAAACATAGGGTCTGGGTTAACTGCATAAGCTAATGGCATAGCAATTGGAAACATTACTGCATAAGTTCCCCAAGAAGTCCCCACAGCAAAAGCAATTAACATACACAACGCCATATAAATAGCCGGCAATAAAGTTGGAATAATAATTGCTTTAGTTGCTTCTACAATATAAACTGCTGTACCTAAACTTTCCGAAACATTTCCTAAAGTAACAGCAAGCCCTAATATAATGGCACCTATTGTTACTCCTTTAGCTCCATCAACAAATCCATCAATTATATCATCTAAATTCATTCCTTTAACTCCTGCAGTAATCATAGCCATAATTACACTTAATAAAAATGCTTCTGAAATATACATTTCACCAACTAAGAATTTAGGAATAACTCCAACTCCTAATAAGGTTCCAATTGGAATAATAAAGTCAAGCAAACTAGTCTCATAATTTTCAGGAACGTGAACTTCTGTTAGCTCTTCAGCAGTTAATGGTTCAGCCCCGTCTCGATTTAATTTACCTGTCTCTTTAACTCTTTTCATTGCTTCTTTCATTCTTTTACCAACAAAAGGAGCCTTCTCCCAAGCTAATAAAAAAGTAAAAGTAATAGCTATCCAAGCATAAAAATTAAAAGGAATTGCTCTAAAGAAAAATTCAAGTCCTACTTCTTCATTAGGAATCAACGGAATGGTTCCTGCCACTAATCCAGCTATATATAAGGGCCAAGCATTGAAAGGAATCAAAGTTGCAATTGGTGATGCTGTAGAATCTACTATATATGATAACTCTTCGTGAGAAACTTTTTCTTCATCACAAATTGGCCGCACTGTAGAACCAGCTAAAATAGTACTAATAGTTCCTCCTTGATGAAATAAAACTCCCATTAACCAAGCAAAGAATTTAGCTGACCTTCTACCTGTTACTATTTTTTGTCCAGCCCATCTAGCAAACTTTTGGGCACCACCTGTTTTAGTCCAAATACCAATTAATCCTCCTAAACACCATAAATATACTAATAATATTTTAGCATAACCAGCTGAACCTAAAGAAGGGATTAAAAAAGCCTGAACTATATTAATATTACCACTAATAATCCCCCCAGCTACTACACCTAAAAATAAAGAGGGGACTACCCGCCGAGTTATAAAAGCTAATGACAAAGATAATACAGCAGGCACTAATGATAATATCCCAAAATGTTTAGAGGTACTTTCATTAGCAAATCCTACACTACTAAGTAAAAAACTAAATGATACTACACCTACAAATATAAAAAACCATCTTTTCCATTCTTGTTTTTTCATCAAATATTCATCCTCCTTATATCAAAATAATTTTACTTTTCAAAAAAAGACATAATAAATATTTCTTTCAATCTGATGTTAGCATATTATAAATTATAAGGGGCCAAGCTATTCTTGTCAAGAATAACTAACATGAAGTTAACACTTGGTTAATCTCCTTTTAAATCACCTCTTTTTATTTATCTTAATTTTCAGACAATTAACCTTTGTTAATTATTATATGCAATTTTTATACCAAAAACATTTATCACTAAAAAAGTAATTTTTATCTTGAATATTGACTTAATTTCCTGTTTAATAAATCATTTTAAGTCTATAACAGGTTAAAATATATATATATACTTCTTGATTTGAACCTATTAACCCATTAATTTATTTAATTGATTTAAAATTCTAACCCCTCTTGGGGTAATCCTTGTACCTTGTCTTCCAGTACCAATCTTAACTAAATCTAATTCTTCTAATTTATTAAATCTAGTTCTTACCATTTGAGCTGAAAGATATAAGTTACTGATCTTAGCATTCTTAGCTATTTCACGCCGCCCTATATGCTCCCCTAATTGTTTTGCTAAATAAAGTTCATTCAAAATAAAAATATATTCTTCTATATCCCCTAAACTTTCTAACTTTGATTTTATCTCTCTTATTTCTGTCTCTGCTTTATTCTTCTCAACCCTAAGATAAGAAGGCAAATCTTTTATTTGGACTGCTTGTTGACAAGTTTGAGTAATAAATTCTATACAATTTTCTAATTCTCTCACATTCCCCTGCCAATTATAATTGTATAACCTACTCATAACCTCTCTTGAAATCTTTAAACCTGTTTTACTAAATTTATTTAGAAAAAATTCAATTAACAAAGGAATATCTTTTCTTCTCTTTCTTAATGGAGGTATTTCTAGAGATAAAACATTTAATCTATAATAAAGATCCTCCCTTAACTTATTTTCACTAACTAATTGTTTTAAGTTTTTATTAGTAGCCGCTATTATTCTAATATCTACTGGAATAATCTTAGTACCGCCAATTCTCATAACTTCTTTTTCTTGTAATACCCGCAATAGTTGAACTTGTATACTAGATGGTATATCGCCAATTTCATCTAAAAATATAGTCCCTGTATGGGCCTGCTCAAAGACTCCAGGTTTCCCATCTTTTTTAGCACCTGTAAATGCTCCCTTAGCATAGCCAAATAATTCACTTTCTAATAGCCCTTCTGGTAACGCAGCACAATTAACTGCTACAAATGGAGCTTTACTTCGTTTAGAATAACTGTGTATTGCTTGTGCAAAAAGCTCTTTTCCTGTTCCACTCTCTGCTTGAATTAATATAGTTGACTTACTTGTAGCTAACTGCTTAGCTTGCTTAATTGTCTCTTTTATTTCTTTACTTTGCCCAATTATGTCATCAAATGAATACTTTGCTATATGACCTTTATTCTTTAATTTTCTTCTTAAATCTTGCTCCAATTTTTTTATCTCAGTTATATCTTTAAAAGTAGCTAATGCTCCTATTATTTTATTATCTTTCTTGACTGGTACTCTATTAGTAACTATCTTTTTATCTCCTACATTTTGAAGAGCATTTAATTGCTTAACATCATTATCTAAAACTTGTGTTAAATTACTATTTGAAATCGTTTCTTCAATTTTACTACCTATTACCTCACTAGCCTTCATTCCAAAAATTTCTTCAGCCATCTGGTTAAATACTTTTATTTCTTGGTTTTGATTGATATAAATTATTCCATCATGAACATGATTGATAATTGTGTCTAATTTTTTATTAATCTCTTCTAAATTTTTCATATTTCTATTTAATCTTTTACTTAAATTAACTAATTGACGTATCTGTTTAGAGGTTAATAAATTTGCTTTGGCCCCTAATAAATCTAATCTAATTAATATTTCTACAATTGTTGTTAGATCAAGTATTCTACTACCTATATTAATCACTTTATTAATTGTGCTAGGAATATACTTCACTTCACCTAAATTAATAGCTAAATCAATATCTTTAATACTTTTTCTATCTTTGCCTGGATAAAAAGGAATTAACTCAATATGATCAATTCCAACTTCCTTTAACAAAGATTTTGTTTCTAATGTAGCTAACTTGGTATTATTAACTAGTAAGGTCTTTTTATTATGGGGTAGCTTAATCAGTTTTTCTAATGTGGCCACTTCCAAAGCTCTCCTAGCAAAGATGATATTACTTGTATCAGCTATATAGTTATCTATTTGGTTTAAAAGAGACTTAGTTGTTAAAATTAAATCTGCCTCAATAATATTATCAGGCGTTAGACTTGTAATAGAATAGCCTTTTATATTAATTTGTCCTTTTAATATTTGAGATAATTGTTGTCTGAATAATTTATTAGTTGCATCACTCATAGTTATAATTACTAACTTTTTTTCTTTCATCACTATCACCTATCTATTTAATTCTCTTACTACTTAATTTCAATAAATAAATCATAATTCCTCTTTTTACCACCTACCTTTCCTTAAACCTCAATAAAAAAGGTTGCGATAAATCGCAACCAACTACATCAATATTTTTAAACTTAATAATGGAGCATGTTGTTGAGCTCCATAAACATCTGTTTCTCCAATAGCTCCTGCTGAACAAGGGCGCTCAATAGTTGCTTTAATGGCCTTAGCAGGATCATAATTTATTACTGAAATTACTTTATTTTCATCAATATCATATAATTTAGCTATTAATGATTTATTAATCACACCAGAAGATTTTACCGCTTCATAAGTCTTAAAATCCTTAAAAATCAAATCAAAAGTTAATTCATACGGACCAGCATTTTTACTCCTAATTACATCTACTAATTCTTTAATATTTCTCTTCTCTGTCATTTATGCTCCCCCCCTTTAAATAAAGTAAAAATCAATTGATATAAAGCTTCACTTTTAATTTACAATTAACAATTGACAATTGACAATTAGAACCCCTTAAAACCTTTCTAAATCAAGGGTTTATACGATTTTGAAGTTTAATTGTAAATTGTTCATTGTCCATTGTCAATTGCTCTTAATATCAATATAACTTCAATTTAATCATACCTCTTTTATCTTAATCGGAAATAACTCACAAGGATCATCTACTTCAATTAAATGATGAAGATTAAACTCATACACTTCTCCTGCTTTTAAATCAGAAGGAGAATAAGGAAAAGCTAAATTCCCAGCTGTAGCTACTCTTCCAGGATATCCATAATGTAACATCGTCGATCTAGCAAAACTACAAATTGTATTAGCTAAATCCTGTGTCTTAGCTATAACTTCAATAATGATCGCTACTTCGTGGGATTTAATCTCAGAATTAGGTTCTAATTGGCCCATGACCCCATCTTTACCATATACCCTAAAAATCAAATCATAATCAGCTTCAGATAAATCAGTAAAATTATCTTTGACTGTATCTTTAACAACCTCAATTGTATGATCTAATTCCTTAATCATAATTGGATCTCTAGTTCCTGCAATTGATATCGTTCTATATCCTATTTTTTTAGCTCCTTCTAATTTAATAGTATACTTATCTCCTTCAATAAATTTACTACCACTAACCTTAACACTTCGCTCATCATACTCTTCAAATTCTGTTTCAGTTAAATCAATAATTCCCCCTGGTCCATGTAATTTACGTGGATTTGCTTTTTCATAAAGAGTATGGGCTGCTACAGACGTGGTAGTACATTTACGCTCAGGATTTAATGGTTCTAAAATAAAATGATCCTCTCTTAAAATACCAAACATACAATCACTTCCACTACCAGGATTAGCTGCAATCGAAGCACACTCCATAATTTTACCCATATGCAGGGCCAACCCAGCTGGAAATCCTTCCTTAATACACAAACTAGCAAACACAGTTGGATCATAAGCCCTACCTGCTAGAATCACTTCTGCCTCTTGATCTAGAGCTTTAATAATCGGCTCAACCCCCATCTGCCCTACAATCCTAGTACTCTCTTCTAATTCTTCTTTTGTTATCTCTGAGGCGGGGGCCAACGCAGAAATTCCTCCTGCCTTAAACTTATCCATTATAAATTGACGATCCTGTTCGGCCTCAATAGTAGCTAAATTAAATTTTAAATCTTCTTCTTGAGCAATTTCTCGCACTATCTTAGTACACCATTTTAAATGGGGGGTTCCACCAGCCCCCCCAGCAGTTCCTATAATTACTGGAATACCTTGTTGTTGACCTGCCTTAATCATTAATTTTAGATCCCTCTTAACTGCTGTTTTATCAGTAAAAGAAACTCCGGCTCCTAAATAATATGGTCCTGGATCAGTAGAACCTGCATCTACTGCAATCAGATCTGGTTCTTTTTCTAACCCTTTCTTAAATGAATCTTCTGGAAATCCATAACCTAAAATTGCTGTGGGAGATAATATCCTCAATTCTCTCATTTGTATCCCTCCTCCAAATTATCTTCGTTTAGCTTTAATTAAATTCAATACTCTATTCATTTCATTCTTAACTATCATTAATCCTTCATCTACTCCCATACCTGGTTTAGCTAGCATTTGATCAGGTCTAGTAGCTAAAGCAAGGTTTACACAAACCTGAGCAGAACGATCTGTTTCATTACAAGTTCCTCCTTGGTAAGCTCCAACCCCATTTTTTTTACAATAAAGTACTGCTTCAATAGTATTATTTATACCACCTAAATCTGGAGTTTTTATCTGTACAACATCTGCTGCTTTTTGATCTACAAATGCTTTTATATCCTCTAATGTATTGCACCATTCATCTGCTACCAATTCTACATCTATATTTCTGTTTATCATCTCATCTCTTAGAGCTTTCATATCCTTAATCTGTTTTTCTCTACTTCCAGAATCCATTGGCCCTTCAATTCTTAAGGTATAAGGACTAGCTACTTTAGCTAATTTTTCTAAATAATCAGCCATTTTTTCTGAATCATTATCAAAAGCTAAACCTATAGTCCCATAAACATCTAAATGGAAAATAGGTTGATAGTCCTGATAATTTTTAAGTTTCTGAACTCTATTCTTTAACCATTTAACATAATCTAATAATTTATTCCCATCTGCACCTAATTTTTCTTTTACATTATTTATTAAACCATGTGGCATAACATCAGCTTGTTTAATAATCATTTTATCTACATTTGAATATCTTTCATCACCGGATTGAGTAAAAATAGGAACAGTTTTAGTAATTAAATCTAATCCATATTCTTTAGCTACTATCTCTGCCATAGTTTTTTTCTCAGCTTTAGCTACAGCATCTAATAAAGCTTGAGTAAGTCCATACCGAATAGCAGTATGAAGCTTTTCGCCCTTAATCTTAAAATCATCAAATTCTTCAGCTAATTCTTTAAAACTAGTTAACTCTCTACCTACTAACTTAGGGGCAATCTTTTCTTCTATTACAGAAATAAAATCTTGGGCTAAAAATAAAGGATCTCTACCTCCTGCCCCAGAATATTGAACTGCTGTACAATCACCATAAGCTACTTGCCCATCTTCTAAAATAACCATAATAGTAATTGATTCACCAGCTTGCCTAATTGAGTCAAACCCTTTAGTTACTGGATCTCCTAAATATGAAAAACCATCATGTTTAGCATCTGCTTTAATAGCTTTTTGATCATCAAAATAAAAACCTGTTAACCCTGTTGAAGTAACTATTTCTTTTATCTTCATTATTCTCACCACCTATTTTTGAGTTCAATTTCTTGGTCTCCCGACTAACATACCTTTTCCAATAGCATAAATATCATCTATTACCATCTGAAAACTGGGCTCTCTTGCTTCTTCTTCACCTCTAGCCTCTAGCTTTTGTTTATTAAACTCAACTACTTCATCTGAAAAAGGTAAATTACCATGATTTAAATAGCGCACTGCCCCATTATCATCTCTAGCCGGTAATAAATTACCAGCATTATATTTACTTGGAGCAAATGGGATATCTAAAACTCCAGCTTGAAATGCTTTTACTGTTCCTTGGGCCAAATCTCCAGCCCCTAATTCAAATACACGCTCAAGAATCTGTTTTGTTTCTTTTTTAATCATCTCCTTTTCTTTAGCTAATTTAGTATTAGATACTAACTCTTGATTTTTTAACATATTAATTAATTGTTTAGTAGCTCTTAAACCTTCAGCATTTGCTTCTTTAGTAGGAATTCCTAATGCTTCATGAGGAGTCTTAACAATAACCTTGGTTGCCTTACTTAAAGCAGCAGTAGCTGCTCCCCAGGAGATAACACCAAAAGATTGCGCTTCATCTTGTGGAAAGCCGCCCATCCATTGATGAAATACAGTCGTTAACATTATATTATCATAATCCTTTAAGTACTCTTGGGCTAACTCTTCTAATGATTTAATAGCCGCAACATCTTGCACTAAATTACCACACTGTCCATAACCTAAAGTAAGATTTTTAACACCTTGCTCAGCAGCTAATAAACCTTCAATAATTGCTATACTATGAGATATAGAAGGAGGAACTAAAGTACCAGTTAAAGGGCCAAAAGGCTCCCGATTAATTCTAACCCCTTGTTCTTGATAATAACCAACTAACCTATCAACATATTGCCAATCATATAAAGTCTGCTCAATTGATACATCTTTAGCATACGGAATATTATAAGAGATACCCCCTCCTTCATAATCAGTAAATCCACCTGCTAAGGTAATCTCAGCTAATAATCTAGCATCAGGTGTTCCGTGTCTAACCTGCAGTGGAGCATCTAAAGCTTCTACAACCTTTCTACAATTTATAACACCATGATTAACTGCTGGAAAACCATTTAACATTGACCTTCCTTCATCACTACTTTCTTTAATCCCAGCTTCTGCTTCTTTATAATTATTCTGTCGCGTGTAACTATCGATAGTGGTTGGCAATAAATCAGTCTTTCCCTTATCCCGCAAAAACTTTAACAATTCAATATGTTCCTCAATTAAAGCTACTCCAGCTCTAGGCTGAATTAAAGTTTCCTCATTCTCTTTAGCCTCTTGTAGCTTCTCTGCCATAATCTTTTCTTCCCCTAGCTTCTTTTGGTAAGCAATAGCTTCTTGTAAATCTACCTCTTTTCCCGTTGGCCATTGCTGTAAAACTTCCTTCCGAAATTCCATAAATTTATCTAAATCCCACTTTTTATTCTTTAATTCCACTATATTTCCCCTCCCAGTTTCTTAAGATGTTTTTTAGCTAATTTAAGAGCTTTAGTTGGTGAAATTTCAGATAATAACCCTACCGCAGCTAAAATATAATCTTGATCTAACATTAACCTAGGCTTTATAGGAGCCAAAATCTCAGATCTTGACTCATCAAATAAACCTTCTTTTAGAATTTTATCTGGTTGTTTATTATAAACTAAAACTCCCCCTGTACCAATGATTAAATCCAAGTTAGTTAAGTCCTTACCATACTGTATATAATTCTCTCCCAAAGGACTATAGACCCTTTCAATTCGTCCTACGTGACGTTGTACAGCTAATTTAGTTGCTCCTTTAGCAATTGTAAAATCCAATTTTTTCTCTAACTCAGTACCAGGAATATATTCAATATCTTGACTAATCAACTTGATATAATTTTTAATCTCGTCTTTATTTATTGTATCAGGGAGATAGGCTAATAATTCTTCTAACCCAATTACCTCTAATAATGAAGAAGCACTATATCTCATTCCTAAATCTCCTTCAACTGTTCTTTTTACATAGGGTTCTTCTAAGCCCCTAAGATTAACTCCTGCTTTGGTAGGTTCTCCACTAGCTACTGAATGAATATCAGTAGTAGCTCCACCAATATCAACAACCATTAACTCTCCTAATCCATCCTCTTTAGCTGTTCCTTCTGCAATCAACTCTGCTGCTTTAATTACAGCTGATGGGGTAGGCATAATAACTTGGTCTATATACTCTTTTGCTTTAGATAATCCTTTAGCATAAATAATTCTATCTAAAAAAACCTGTCTGATATTCTCTCTAGCTGGTACTATATTTAATTTTTCTAACTTAGGCATTACATTTTCAGTAATATAAACTTCCTTTTTTTGTTCTTTTAAAATCTTTTTTACATCACCTTGTACTACCTTATTACCAGCTACTATTAGTGGAATATTCAGTTTGGATTCCGCTAGGAGTTTTGCATTATGTAAAATTATATCTTCATTACCTCCGTCTGTTCCTCCAGCTAATAATATTACATCGGGGTTGTTTGCTATAATTTCTTTTACTTCATCAACAGTTAACTTATACGCATAGGTATTAATTAACTTGGCCCCAGCTCCTAGAGCAGCTCGTTTAGCAGCTTCAACAGTTAAATCAGGTACTAAGCCAATCGCTACCATCTTTAGTCCACCAGCTGCACTACTACAAGCTAAACGATGAGTAATAGATTCTAAATCAATCCCTCTATCTTCTAGCTTATTAAATACATGTCTAATTCCAATATTTACGTCATCCCACACCGTTGTTAAGGCCTTTGCTGTGGCTTTTAATTCTATTTTTTCTAAATCTATCACAGTTCCTTTTGTATAAGTACTCCCAATATCAAGTAATAAAGCTGACTTCATAACTTCACCTCACAGTTAACCTTCTATTTTTAAGTCTTCTTTTAAATCAGCAATTGGTTCTTCAGGTAGAGTACCTGGAGGATATACTCTATCAAAGCCCATATCTAAAAACTTTTCTTTTGTAGATTTCCAATCTTGTTTTCCAACCACTAAATTACCTCCTACATATAATATTGCATCTTTTAATCCAGCTTCTATACACTTGTCTTTAAATCCTTTACAATCCATTTCTCCATGACCATAGAGTGAAGAAACTAAAATAGCCTCTGCATCAGTTTCAATAGCAGCATCAATAAATTCTTTCTGGGAAGCTAAAACTCCAATATTGACCACATTAAATCCTGCTTCTGTAAATGCCTCTTCTAAAATTCTATTTCCCACCGCATGAACATCTGAACCAATAACTCCTAAAACTATTGTTCGCTGCTCTTTCATTATTTCACCTCTATTTTAATTTTATTTATTTCTTAACACAAATTTCTTACTATTTATTATTTGCAAGTTTTGTGCCAAACTTTCCTATTAAATTTATTTTTCCTCCATCTCTTTTAACTGTTTAATTAATTGTAATTTACTTTATATTTTATTCTAATAAATGTCATTTATTAGATAAGTTTAGAGATATAAAACTGTTTTTTTAACATCACTAACTAATCAATTGGGTTATTTTAATAAAAAATAAAAGAATTTATAAATAAATAACCCATTGCTTGCTATAAGTAGAATTTTATAATAATTAACTTAGTATAAAAGAAATACCCTGGATTAATTCCAGGGCCAACTTTCTTCTTATTTTACTTAAGCAGTTAATTCTTCATCAAATTGTTTTTGATACAAATTACTATAAACTCCATTTGGTTTATTTAATAATTCATTATGTTTACCAGACTCAACAATTCCATCAGCAGCTAAAACAATAATTTTATCAGCATCTCTAACAGTAGATAACCGGTGTGCTATTACTAAAGTAGTTCTATCTTGAGCTAATCTTTCTATAGATTCCTGAATAATCTGCTCACTTTCATTATCTAAAGAAGAAGTTGCTTCATCCAGAATTAAAATTGGTGGATTCTTTAAGAAAGAACGAGCAATTGAGATCCTTTGTTTTTGACCTCCTGATAACTTAACTCCTCGCTCCCCAATTTGAGTTTCGTAACCATTCTCTAAATTCATAATAAACTGATGTGCATTAGCCTTTTTAGCTGCTGCAATAATTTCTTCTTTACTAGCTTTTAAATTACCATATGCAATATTATCTCTTACAGTCCCATTAAATAAGAATACATCCTGTTGAACAATCCCTATTTGTTTTCTTAATGACTCTATAGTTAAGTCTTTAATATTTTGACCATCAATTAAAATTTGGCCCTTATCTAATTCATAAAATCTCGGCAACAACTTACATAAAGTAGATTTTCCAACTCCAGATGGGCCAACAAAAGCAATAGTTTGACCGGCATTAATTTGAAGATTAACCTCTGATAACACTCTATTATCTTCTTCATAACTAAAGGAGACATCATTATACTCTATCTTCCCTTTAACAGTAGTTAACTTTTTAGCTTCATCATATTCTTTAATATCTGATTCAATATCTAATAACTTAGTAAATCTTTGAAAACCAGCCATCCCTTTTTGAAATTGTTCATTAAATTGCATTAACTTTTCGATTGGTTTAATAAATAACTTAATATAAAAGATAAAAGCTATCAATTCCCCAGTAGTTAATTGTTGTTGATAAATGAAATAACCACCAATTCCTAATGTAACTAAAATAATCATATTACTTAAAAAATTCATAGTTGAATAGAATTGGCCCATTGTCTTCATAGCTGTTTCACGTGATTGGCGATAATTTTCATTTTCTTGATCAAACTTTTGTTGTTCAAAATCTTGATTAGTAAAAGATTTTACTACTCTAACTCCACTTAAACTATCTTCAATTTGGGAGTTCACTTGCCCTAAATCTTCTTTAATTAATTTAAAAGCACGATGCATCTTCTTTCCTAATTTAATAGAAAAATAAACCATAATTGGTACAATCAAGAAGGTCAATACAGCCAATTGCCAATTTATATTTGCTAAAATAACAAATGAACCTACAAGAGTTACAGTAGAAATTAAAACATCTTCTGGACCATGATGGGCCAATTCAGAAAGATTATGTAAATCATTAACAATCCTAGACATTAAATATCCTGTTTTATTATTATCATAGAATTTAAAAGATAATTTCTGTAGATGTTTAAATAAATCTCTGCGCATATCAGTCTCGATTCTAATTCCTACTACATGCCCCCAATAATGAACTATATACTGCAAAATATACCTTAATAAATATAACCCCAATAGAATAAAAATTAATTTAGTTACAAGCACAAAATTTCTATTAGGAAAATGATAATCAACCATCTCTTTAATAAAAAGTGGAAAAACTAAATCTAATCCCGACATAATAAAAGCACTCATTATATCAACTAAAAATAACTGCCAATGATTCTTATAATAATAAGCAAATCTTTTTAACATCTATCTATCCCCCTCCATTCGATACATTGTAGCATACTGTGAAATGAGATACAATAACTAAAAAATATTATCAATAACCTTATTCCCTAAATAATATTTATTATTAAAAAGTAAATCTAATAAAGGTTTTTTTATCATCATATGCAAATTTATTACATAAAGGGAAATTGAGGAGGAGAGTATTTAATGAATTGGAAAAAAAGAAATGATGCTTTAGGAGCAATTAACCGTGGTGACCCTTGTGAATCAGGATTATGTACTTTATGTCAAGCTGATTGTAAAGGAAAGTGTGAAACTTGGCTATCTTCTTTAAAGGGACGTAAAGTACTATATCCTAGAGACTTTGGAGAAATAACTGCTGGTAGTAGTAATATATCACCTCAAGGGGTGGGATATCATAGCTTACGGATTCAAGGTTATACTCATGGTGCCCAAGGAATTCCTGAAGAACTTAGTAATAGTGCTGATGATTGTATTTTTTCTAATGTAGATACCACTACAGAATTTGGAAATAAAATCAAAACTAAATGTTCTGTACCAATTATGACCGGGGCTTTAGGTTCTACCTTTATTGCAGAAAAATACTGGGAGTCATTTGCCATTGGAGCTGCTTTAGTTGGCTTTCCAATTGTAATTGGTGAAAATGTTGTTGGGGTAGATCAAGAAGCCAAAATTGAAAATGGTAAAGTCGTTAAAGCTCCTGAACTAGACTATAGAATAAAAACTTATCAAAAATATGCTGGTGCAGAAGGAGCTATCTTTGTTCAATTAAATGTTGAAGATACTAGAAATGGAGTAGCAGAATATGTAATAGATAATTATGGCGATGATGTAATAATTGAATTAAAATGGGGCCAAGGAGCTAAGGATATCGGTGGTGAAATCCAAGTTAAAAGTTTGGAGTATGCTCAATTCTTAGCCAATAGAGGTTACGTTGTTGATCCTGATCCAACTATTAAAGCAAATCAAAAAGCCTTTAAATCAGGTGCAATTAAAAGTTTTGCTCGTCATAGTAGATTAGGTGGCACTACCGCAGATAACCCTGAATCTTTAAAAGAAGACTTTATGACTTCAGTTGAGTATTTAAGATCTTTAGGTTACAAACGGATTTCTCTAAAAACTGGTGCCTATGGTATGAAAGGTCTAGCAATGGCTCTACGCTTTGCTGCTGATGCTAATTTAGATCTAGTTACTATAGATGGTGCTGGGGGCGGAACAGGCATGAGTCCATGGAATATGATGGAGCATTGGGGAATCCCTTCTTTACAACTCCACACTAAAGCTATTGAATATGCTGATATTTTAGCTGACGAAGGTATAGAAGTTCCGGACTTATCTTTAGCTGGTGGTTTAGCTAGAGAGGATCATATCTTTAAAGCTCTAGCATTAGGTTCACCTTACGTTAAGATGGTATGTATGGGGCGGGCTCCAATGATAGCTGGATTCTTAGGTTCTAATATTGAAGGTGTCTTTCACCCAGAGCGAAAAGAAGAGCTTAATGCTCACTGGGATAAACTACCTAAAACAGTTAAAGAAATCGGGGATACTCCAGAAGGTATCTTTGCTGGATGGCATGATATAGCTCAAAAAGTAGGTACAGATGAAATGAAAAATATCCCATTTGGAGCTATAGCTCTCTGGAATTTAGCTGATAAATTAAAAGCTGGTTTACAACAATTTATGGCTGGAGCGAGGAAATTTAACCTACAGGCTCTTGACCAATCTGATTTAATGGCTGGTAATAGAGCCACTGCACAAGAAACTGGTCTTCCTTATATGACTGAAGCACTTGATCAGGAAGCAAAAGAAATTTTAAGAAAATAAATCTTTAACCCCGCCTTTATAGGTGGGGTGTTTTTTTGAATAATTTGTAGAATTACTTCTTTCTTGATATAATAAGGTTACTACTTTTTAAAAGGAGTAAATAAATGTTAGAAAAAAATCAACTTCCTAATTCCTTTACTCAATTTTTGCCTAAGAAAACTAAATATATAGATCTTCATATTCATACTACTGCATCAGATGGCCTAATTAAAACTGATTTTTTAATAAAATTTCTCCAAGATACTCCACATTTAATCTCCATTACAGATCATAATGCTATTGAAGGTAACCTTGAATTGTATTTTACACCTAACATTAATATTATTCCTGGTATTGAAGTTGGTTGCAAAGATGGTTTTGAATTATTGATTTATTTTAAAGATGCTTCAGATCTGCAAAAATTTTATAGAACAAATGTTAAACCCTTTAAAAATAAATATAAAATTACTAGAACTAAACAATCATATAGCTATTACCTAAAGCAAATACAAAAATATGATGCATTTGTCTCACTTCCTCATCCGGCTGGCTTAGCACAAAAAAACTATCTAAAAAACAAATCATATATCAAACAAGTCATTAATAAAATAGATGCTATAGAAACTTATAATCATGCTCTACCTCAAAAAAGAAATTTAACAGCTTATGAAATAAGAAAGAAGAAAGAAAAATTTGCTACCTTTGGTAGTGATGCTCATATTAAAAAAGAAATATTATCTTTCTATAGATACCAAAATAATAACTTTTCTAAGTTATCAAGAATAAAGAAGCATCTATATAATTGTTGTTCGGCTGTTGCTTTATTTGGAAAACATCTACACTATCTTTTAAATTAATCTATTATGCGACTAATCATTTCTTCTATTTTTAATTCAATCAGTCTTTTTAATATAAGCATGCATATAATAATACTATAAAGGAGAGGAAATGATGAAAAAATTATATTTATCAGAAAAGAATAAAAAAATTGCTGGGGTCTGCAGTGGCCTTGGAGAGTATTTTAATATTGATCCAGTTATTATTAGATTAGGCTTTATATTATTTAGCCTTCTAAATCCACTTACCATTATCCTTTATTTAATAGCTACATTAATCATTCCTCAACGTAATAACCACACTAAAAAAATTGCTCCCCCAAAAAATGATTCTGAATCTAAAGAAAAATGATGAAACGGGCCAAGCTTGGCCCGTTTAAATTAATTCCTTCATCTTACCAACTGAATCAGCAAAAATATTAACTGCCTTTTCTATAGGTTCTGGAGAACTCATATCCACCCCTGCTTTTTTTAGTATCTCTAGTGGATAGTCAGAACTACCGCTCTTTAAAAATTCTAAATAACTCTCTACTGCCTTATTTTCTTCTTCTAAAATTTGTTCAGATAAAGCAACAGCAGCAGAAAAACCTGTTGCGTACTGATAAACATAAAAATTATAATAAAAATGGGGGATTCTAGCCCACTCAATATCAATTTTATCATCTATAACTAAATTATCTCCATAATACTTCTCATTTAAATTATGATAACGCTTTGACAATAAATTAGGAGTTAAAGCTTCACCTTCTTCAGCTAATTGGTGAATCAACTGTTCATAATCAGCAAACATAGTTTGTCGATATACTGTACCTCGAAATTGTTCTAAGTAATGATTCAAAAGATATTTCTTCTTAGTTTCATCATCTGTTTTCTTTAATAAATGCTGAATTAATAATGACTCATTAACTGTAGATGCTACCTCTGCTACAAAAATACTATAATCAGAATAAAGATAAGGCTGTTCTTGGTTAGAGTAATAAGAATGCAAAGCATGCCCTAACTCATGAGTTAAAGTAAATAAATCATTCATTTCTCCAGTATAATTTAATAGAATATAAGGGTGGGCATCATAACACCCTGCAGAATAAGCCCCACTTCTCTTGCCTTTATTTTCATAAACATCGATCCAATTACTCTCAAATGCTTTATTAACAACCTCTAAGTATTTATCCCCTAATGGTTGTAAAGCTTCTAAAACAATTTCTTTTGCTTCTTTATAATCAATCTTCATTTCTACATCCTTAACCAAAGGAGTATATAAGTCATAAATATGTAACTCATCAACTCCTAAAGCTTCTCTTTTCAAATCAACATAATCATACATGGGGTCTAAATTACCTTTTACTGTTTTTAGTAAATTATTATATACTTCAACCGGAATATTATTAGCATCTAAAGCTGCTTCTAAACAACTAGAATAATCTCTAGCTCTCATTCTAAACAAATCTTTTTTAATATTAGTACTTAAAGTAGTAGCAATAGTATTTTTTTGTTTTTGGTATTGTTCATAATAAGCTTCAAAAACATCTTTTCTCACCTGGCGACTATCACTCTTTAATAACTCAACATAACGACCATGAGTGACTTTAACTTCTTCTCCAGCTTCATTTTCGATAGTTGGAAATTCCATATCAGCATTATTAATCATTCCAAATATATTTTCGGGTCCCTGGGCCAATTCTCCAGTTAAAGCCATAATCCGTTCCTCTTCTGGAGATAAAAAATGTTCCTTCCTACGTATAATATCATCTAAATACTGTTGATATAATTTCAAATCTTCATTATTAGCTAAAAACTCTTCTAACTTATCTACTGGAATTTGAATAATTTCAGGAACAATAAATGCAGTAGCACTAGAAACTTGATTACTTAAACCTTGTATTTTAGATACCAAAGCTTGATATTGGTTATTAGTTGTATCCTGGTCATTTTTACGTTGCGCATAAGTAAATAATCTAGCTAAAACTCTACTTAATTGGGTACTTAAATTTAACAACTGTAATAAATCCTCTGCTGAATTACCCAATTGTCCTTGGTACTTCTTAATCTCTGCTACCTTGCCCTTGACTTGATTAAACTCTTCTTTCCATTCTTCTTCACTTTGATAAACGTCAGTTAAATCCCATTTAAATTGGTCATTGATTTCATCTCTTGTTGGTAATCCCTTACCTTGTGCCATCTTTAGCCTCCTAGTAATCTTTAAATATACTAATTCTACATATGGATAAATATTCCTTTAAATTTAAATTAAAAAGGCACCTCTATATATAAGGTACCCTCAAACTAAAAAAATTATTTAATTTTATTAATATTATATGGAGTAACTTGATAAACATAGTAATTAAGCCAATTAGAAAATAACAAATGTGCATGACTACGCCAAGTAACTACGGGCTCTTTAGTGGGGTCATCATTAAGAAAATAATTTTTAGGTTTTGCTATATCTAATCCTTTCTTTAAATCTCGTTCATATTCCCTCTTTAAGGTATTTCGATCATACTCCGGATGTCCTGTAACAAAAATTTGTCTCCCATCCTTAGTAGCTACCATACAAATTCCTGCTTCTTTCGATTCCGATAAAATCTTTAGCTTAGGAATCTCTTCAATATCTTCTCTTTTAATCTCTGTGTAACGTGAATGAGGACAAAAACATTGGTCATCAAACCCCTGCACTAACTTACATTTCTTATTTTTAATATTATGAGAAAATATCCCAAATACTTTCTCTTCTAACTTGTATTTAGGAATCCCAAAATGATGATATAAACCAGCTTGAGAGGCCCAACAAAGATGCATTGTAGAAGTTACATTATGCTTTGACCAATCCATAATCTCTTGTAATTCTCTCCAATAATTTACTTCTTCAAAATCAAGTTGCTCTACAGGCGCACCTGTAATAATCATACCATCAAATTTTTCATTTTTAACATCATCAAGTGTTTTATAAAAAGTACTTAAATGCTCTTGAGAAGTATTTTTAGACGTATGTGTTTCCGGTTGCAATAAAACCACATCTACTTGTAAAGGGGTATTACCTAATAAACGTAAAAGCTGTGTTTCAGTAATTTTTTTAAGAGGCATTAAATTTAAAATTAGAATCTTAAGGGCACGAATATCCTGACTATAAGCTCTACTTTCCTTCATCACAAATATATTCTCATTCTCTAGTATCTCTACTGCTGGTAGATTATCAGGAACTTTAATTGGCATCCTACTCACTCCTCTATTTAACTATACGAAAAAGTTTTTTCTAATTATAACATCTTTTTATGTAATATTAAAGCTCCTATCTAATAAAGCTTATTATTTGCAACCTGGTATCATACAATACACATTCAATTGTTGTTGCTAGCTCTCCTCTTTATATATTACAACAGTAGATATAGCTGGTACTTTTAGTTGACTTCCTTTAATTTCTACCTTGCTTCTATTAATTTCTCTAACTCCTGCTCGCTTATCATCTACGGCTACTTTCCAATGAGAATTAATTTCCTCTAAATTAATCTTTTTAACTTCTCGATTAGCATTATAAACAACTATAATCTTTTCCCACTTGTCTTTAGGGTATTCTAACTTAAAACTAACTAAATAATCACTTGCAACCGGCAAAAAAGTTAAACACTCTTCAATTTCTTCCATAGTATCTAACCGAAAAGCTTCATGTGACAAGCGCAATTTAATTAATCCCTGATAATAAGCAAATATATCTTGATGTTTTTCTTTCCTTGACCAATCAATTTGATTAGTATAATCGCTAGAATTATAACTATTAGCAACAAATGCAGCATCATCTTCTGGATTAGGTTTAGTTCTTAACATTTCTGAGCCACCATGTAAAAATGGTATACCTTGAGCGGTTAAAATAATAGCTGTAGCTAATTTTTGCATCTTCTTTCGTTCTTTATAAGTAGCAGCTGGAGTAGAACCTACAATTTTATCCCACAGTGTGTAACCATCATGACATGTTACATAATTAATAACTTCTTGGGGGTCATCAGCAAAACGATGGTATGGATCAGTAGCAATTGGTAAATCTGTTTGATAATCGACCATCCCAGCAATAATTCCTGCTCTAATTAAATCTTGTTTATCAACTTCTTGTTGGATAAATCCTCCTTCTTTTAGAGGAGCTCCAAAATAAGTCTGTTTAATAGCATCCCTAATTGTATCATTAAATACGCCTGCTCCCTTTTCTACCTCTAATAAACTCCTCTTTTCACCATCAGCTTTTACATACTTTTGAGAAGTTGGTAGAGTCCCTAGATTCCATCCCTCTCCATAAATAAGAGCAGATGGATTAATCCCTTTTATATCATTTACTAACTTAGTCATTGTCTCTTCATCATGCAACCCCATTAAATCAAATCGAAAACCATCTACATGGTACTCTTTCGTCCAATAAGTAGTCGAATCTATCATTAATTTACGCATCATTTTACGTTCCGAGGCTGTATCATTACCACACCCTGAACCATTAGTCAGACTTATTTTTTCATGACGGCGATAATAATAATAGGGCACTATATTCTCAAAAATCTCAACTTCAGCAGTATGATTATAAACTACGTCTAAAATAACCCCTATTCCTGCCTTGTGTAACTCTTTAATCAATCTTTTAACTTCTCTAATTCTCTGATGGGGTTTATCAGGGTTTAATGAATACCAGCCTTCAGGAGTAAAATAATTATGTGGATCATAACCCCAATTATAATTATAATTGCCATCTACATCATCACCACTAGCTTCATAGCCCCTATTATACTCATTACCATAATAAAAGTTTAAAATAGGCATTAACTGTACATGGGTGATTCCTAGTTCTTTTAGATGAGGTATTTTTTCAATAAATCCTAAGTACGTCCCCTTTTTTTCTGCTACAACCTGTGAGTTATCTGCAATAGTAAAATCTCTAATTGATATTTCATAAATTACTGCATCCTGTTGACGCTCTAATTTAATATAATCATCATTACTCCATCCTTGGGGATCAGTTTGACTCAAATCAACAATTGCTCCTTTTCCGGTACTATCTTTACTCATATCAAAGCCCGCCATTGATTTAGCATAAGGATCAAGTATTCTCTTGGTTTGATTACCATTTGTAACCTTATAATTATAAAATTGGCCCACTAGATCTTCTTTTACTTGCGTTTCCCAAACTCCATTCTCTACTTTAGCCAGTGGAATTGATCTAGTAGGGTAATCAGCAAAACCATCCTCAAACAATTCAAGTTCAACTCTATTTGCTGAAGGCGCCCATAATCTAAACTCAGTAATTTCTGGCTTATAAAATACTCCTAGTTGATCATTATAAACTAAATTTGACTCAATAATTTCAGGACTTAAAATTGCCTGTGTTTCTAATTGGCCCGCTTGTATTGTATAAATTTTATTGTAATCTAATTCTTGTTGAGTAGTTAATCGATAAGTTGGTTTTTGCGAATCATCTAACTTAGCTAAAGGAAGAGTTTTAAAGTTTTCCTTAATCATTATGGGGTGGTCAACAGGATCCTTAAAATAAACTTCTATTTCATTCTTTCCTATAATCATTGCTTCTTCAATCTTATTTTTACTACGCTCTAAAACTTCCAAACCACTGTAATATTCATTTTGGTCTCCTGCCATCATCCAAATTTCTTGTTGCTTATTTAAATCATCATATTCATGTTCTTGTTCAATCATTTTATTCTCCGCTTCACAAATCACAAACCTTAATTTATCATCACAAGGTCGATAAGGAATATCCCAATAAACACCGCATATGCCTTCTCCAATAGGTATCATTTTACCTTCTTCTCTAATTAAATCATCTTCTTTATCTTCTCTCCAATATTTAAGCTGACATCCTTGATAATCATTATTGGGCCTATAATAATGCAGTCTTATATAATTAGTAGGAATTGGAGGAATCATTTTCAAGTTTGTACTCTCAATAGCCTCTTCTAAAGTAAAATAAATTTCTTTTCTTCCAGAAACTACCCATATTTCTTTTCCAGACATTGATTCTAGATATTCTCCACTAATATCTGATACTCTAAACCGGTCATTATGAATTATAAACTTTATTGCACCTTTCTCTTGATAAGGAATATCCCAATAAGCTCCATAGCTATCAATTCCGTCGATAGATAAAGGAGCTCCCCAATTCATTTGTTTATCATATCCCCCTCCCCATAAATATAATCCCCAATTATAGTACTTATGATCAGCTGGACGAAGATAATGTAACCTTAGATAACCTTTAGGAACCTCCACATCTTGATTAGATTCATGTCCTTGTTCCAATTATATTCCTCCCTATTGAAACTTTATGGTCTTACTATTATTCTTACTATTAATTATATATAATATGATGAGTTAATTGATTATACTATATACAAAAAAGGCTCTGGATATCCAGAGCCTTTTAAATAAAACTTAATTATGCAGTACAACAGCTGCTATAGCTGGAACCTTAACTTTACCATCTTTAACTTCAACTGCTGTATCTGTCAATTCTTTAACTCCTGCCTGATTACCATCAACTACTACCTTCCAGCTAGAGTCAACATCAGACAGACTTATTGTTTTAGCAGTACGATTACTGTTATAAATTACAATAATCTCATCCCACTTATCTGTTCCATTTTGTTCTGCTAACTTATAAGCTACAACATTATTCTTAGTCGAATTAAGAAATGTAATTCCTTTATTAATCTCTTTCATTGTCTCCATTCTAAATGCATCATGCTTCATTCTTAACTTAATTAATCCTTGGTAATAATCAACAACATCTGCATACTTTTCTGTTCGTGACCAATCAATCATGTTAACTGAATCGCCAGAATCATAACTATTATGATCTACCCCATGTTTTCGATCAGTATTTGGCTTACTTCTTAACATCTCAGCTCCAGCATGTAAGAATGATCTACCTTGAGCAGTAAAAATCATAGCTGCAGCTAATTTATCAATTCGTTTTCTTTCTTCTAAAGTTGCATTTGGAGTAGAACCTACAACTTTATCCCATAGAGTATAGCCATCATGACATGTTACATAACTTGTCACCTCTGCTGGGTCATCAGCAAATCGATTATATTCTTCTTCATTAACAGGTATCTCTGAATTAAATTTATCCATCCCAGCGATTACACCTGCACGCACAAGAGCCTCTTTACCAGCTACTCCTTGAATAAAACCACCTTCATTTAAAGGAGAAGCATAAGACTGATGTTTAATTGCATCTCGGTAGCTATCATTAAACATACCTGTTCCAAATTTAATCTCTAATAGGCTATGCTCTTTGCCCGATCCTTTAATATATTCTCTCTCTTCCGATAAAGTAGTTGGCATATTCCAACCTTCACCATGAATCACAGCATTAGGATTAATCTTTTTAATAGCTCGATCTACTAACCTCATTGTCTTTTCATCATGAATTCCCATTAAGTCAAAACGGAACCCATCAATATTATACTCTTCCACCCAATAAGTTGTTGAATCAATAATCAATTTTCTCATCATAGCTCTCTCAGAGGCAGTCTCATTACCACAGAATGATGCATTACTTAATGTTCCATCAGCTTTATGACGATAATAATAATTTGGAACAATTGGTGCAAAGATATCAGTATTAGCAGTATGATTATATACTACATCCAACATAACCCCAATACCAGCATCATGTAAGGCTTGCACTAACTTCTTAAGTTCTTTTACTCTTAAATGTGGCTTAGATGGATCTTGAGAGTACCACCCTTCTGGAGTAAAGTAATTATGTGGATCATAACCCCAGTTATAATTAGCTTCTCCCTTACTACCTTTTTTCTCAAATGACTTATTAAACTCATTTCCATAATAGAAGTTAAGCACTGGTAATAACTGGACATGCGTTACTCCTAATTTTTTAAGATATGGAATCTTTTCGATGAAACCAGTATAAGTTCCTCGTTTTTCCTTTGCTACACCAGACTCAGGATCACTAGTAAAATCACGTACTGAAACCTCATAAATTACTACATCTTCTGGATCTTCAATATTGACATACTCTCTTTCTTCCCAACCTTTAGGATCAGTTTCTTCTAAATCAACAACTGCTGCTTTTCCAATCTTATCAGTGTTACTATTAAATCCTGCCATTGATTTAGCATACGGATCCAGAATTGTTTTTGTCTTACCATTATTAGTTACATCATACTGGTAAAATTCCTCTTTTAAATCACCAGCAATAGTTACAGACCAAACACCTTTATTATTTTTATTTGCTTTTACTATCTTATACGGCTTTTGGTCAGCACCATCTTTAAATAACTTTAATTTAACTTGAGAAGCAAGTGGTGCCCATAACTTGAATGTTGTTTCTTGCGGACTGTACAAAGCACCTAACTTACCATCATAAGCATATGCTTTATCAATCACCTGTGCACTTAAAGTAGTTTTACTACTTATATCACCAGATTTTACCTTATAATCTTTGTTATAATCTAACTTATTTTTAGTCCTAATTACATATTTAGGTGCTTTTGATCTATCAATTTTAGCAATATCAACTAATTTACCATTATTTTTAACCTCGATCTTATCAACAGGCATTTTAAAACTAACCTCAATAGTTTGTTGACCTTTAATCATTGCCTGTTCAATCTTATTAGTTGCTCTTGCTTTAGCTTTTTCCTTACTTAAATACTCTTTAATATCACCTGAAACTGTCCAAATTTCCTTATTTTTATTTGGATTAGGATAAGTACGATCTCCATTTGGATCCTTCTTATTACCCTTATGGATAATAAAATTCAACTTACCCTTGCCACTATAAGGAATATCCCAGTAAGCTCCATACTCATTAAAACCTGTGATTTTTAAAGGTTTCCCCCAGCTGACTTTAGGACCAGCATATCCTTTACCCCACACATGAAGTCCCCAACCATCATAGTTATCATCAAAACGCTTATAATGAATTCTAACAGAACCTTTCGGAACTGCTTTAGACTTGACTTCTTGCTTCTGAACCTTTTTCTCTTTAATTGGCCCTGAAGACATTGCATCTACTTGTAAACCTGAACCTAAAACTATAAACATAAGCAATACAGTTGAAATGAAAAATCTACTTTTGGCATTAAACAAAGTAACCCCTCCTGTGAAATCGTTTGCACTTTATATAGGGTTATATACTTATATGCTACTATTATATTTAGACACTCATCTCTTAATTCCTGCTTTATTTTTAAAAAATATCTAATCAGTTCTCCTATCCTTCATATAATTACTACCTGGTTTAGCTTTAACACATTTTTTAACTTCAGCTGCTATATCACTAACCTGTAAAGGACTAGAAATTTCTCTCTCTTTATTAGTTACAATAGCTATAGATAGACTAGTTAATGGTACTTCCTTTCTTTTCCCTTGCCTATCTTTTCCTACAAAACAGCCTCGCTTCTTATCTTTAGCATTGAAAAACTGGTCAATATTTTCTTCAAATCTATTAATAATCTCTTGACTAATCTCTTTAGCTTGATCTGGAGTAGTAATAACCACAAAATCATCTCCACCTATATGACCAACAAAATCATCTTTATAGCCTAGTTTAGATACTACATTAAATAATATTTTAGAAGTATATTTTATTATCTGGTCTCCACTTTGGTATCCGTAACAATCATTATAAATCTTAAAATTATCTAAATCGGCATATAAAACAGCAAATTCTCTTCCTGCTTCTATTCTACTTGAAATTTCTTGTTTAATAATTCGGTTACCTGGTAGCTTAGTTAATGGGTTTAAATTCTTAGCTTGTTCTAAATGTTTAGTTGTTAATTCCTTTAGTATTTCTTTTGTTGCAACGACCCCTAGATATTGATCATCTTTAGTTACAATTATAGATTGATACAACCTATTTGATCCCTTCTCCGTAATTAATTGAGCAACTTCAACCGTTGAAGTATTAAGATTGACCACTAAAAGATCTGTATTCATAATACTTTTAACAATTTTACTCTCTAGGATCGTATGATCATACTTTTCACCTGATTGAAAATAAAAATTATCCCTCCTAATTAATCCAACTGGTTTTTTATCTTCTATAACTACTATACTATTTAATCCTGGATTAGTCTCAAAAATATCTACTATAACGTGATTTTTAGTAGTAGGTTTAACTGTTGCTACATTTTCTGTTGTAGCTAAAGAATTAATAGTATCCCCCACTCCTAGAGAATTATATATATCTTTATTTTTAGTAGTAATTTTATTGCTAATCTCCAATTTATCCGTTACATCTGGATTTGGTCTAGCTATTAAGTAACCTTGACCATAATCAACCCCCATTTCTATTAAAGTATCTAGTTCTTCTTCTCTTTCTATTCCTTCTGCTATTACCTGTGAATTTATTTCATCAGCAAATTTAACAAAAGATTTCAATAAGGCTTTTTTAACTGGATCTCGATCTATATTACTAACTAAAGAACGGTCTAGCTTAATATAATTATAAGGAATAGAAACAATTGATTGCAATCCAGAATACCCTGCTCCTGTATCATCAATAGCGACTTTATAACCTTGTTCTTGATAATTATCTAGAGCTAATTTAAAGCCTTGTAAATCATCTATAGAAGTCTCTTCTGTTAATTCCATTACTACCTCTTTTTGTGAAATAGAAAACTGATTAATAATTTCTTCTGTATTTTCAATTTCAGCTCCTTGCTCACAAATAACGCCTGGATCTACATTAATAAAAATTGTATAATCATCATCTAATTTCTGTGCACTTAATAGAGCCTGTTCTCTACATATTCTTCCTAAATCTGATAATTGATTAAACTCTTTAGCAGCTTTAAACAAATGGTAAGGACTCTCTAAAATACTTCCTTGGGGCCCTCGACTTAAAATTTCATATCCTAATATATCACCAGTTTTTAAACTAATAATTGGTTGAAATACCGACCTAATCTGTTTATTATTTATTATTTTATTAAGTTGTTGTGCTATTTTTTCTGTCACTTTATTATTTCACCACCTAGTAAAAAAGAATTATTGAAAGTAAATTTATATTTTCCCTTTACTAGTATGGTTATTTCTACAATTATAACTAAAATACCTTTCTTATGGTAAAGAATTATGGAATGATTAAGTTAGTAAATGAAATATATTAAGCTTATTATTAATATTAACTGACTTATAAAAACTAATCCTCCGGTTAATAAAGCTTTTGGCCCTTGGTTAATTAAACTAGTTAGTTTAATCTCTAAACCTATTGCTGTCATAGCAATAGTTAATAAAATTTTACTAAAGTTCTGTAAGTAACTACTAACTATTACTGGTAATAAATTAAAACTCCCTACTAAACTAAACACAAAAAAGCCAATAATAAAAAATGGAATAGTTACTTTACTCTCTTTTTTAGTCTCTTGATTAGTAAATAAACTTAATAATAGAACTATTGGCCCTAGCATTAAGATCCGGCCCATTTTAATTACTGTAGCTAAATTACCGATCCTTTCATTAATAGAAAATCCAGCTGCTACAACCTGGCCTACTGCTTGCAATGTCCCTCCAATCATTATACTACTTTCTGCTTCTGCTAAATTTAATAAATAAGTTAATACAGGTAATAAAAAAATCCCTAATGTTCCTAATAAATTAACTACCCCAATTGATAAACCAATCTCTTCTTCATCTTGGGCTATTAAAGGTGCTGTAGCACCAATAGCTGATGAACCACAAACCCCATTTCCTATTCCCAATAGTAGACTAAAGCTACGAGACAGTCCGAAATATTGCCCCCACAAATAGCCTAAAGATATTGTAGCAACCACCATTATAATAATTATTAACACAGCTGCTAAACCTAATTGAGCTAAAATAGCCAACTGTAATTTTAAACCCATAAGTATAATAGCTAAGGAAAGTATTTTCTTTTTAGCAAAATATACTCCGGAAGTATAAGTAGAATTTACTCCCAAGGTATTCTTTATTAATGCCCCACATAAAATAGCTAATGTTACCCCTCCTAAATTAGGAATCCAATTAGCTAAATATCTAGCTGATAATCCAATTATTATTGTTAATAGTACACCCGGTGTTTTTTTACTGATTTTCCCTTTCATTGTATCACTCCTGTAGTACTTTATAATTGAACTTACTTAAACTACTTCTATTTTAATATCTAACTTGATATTAGTAAAATAATATAATATTATAAAACCTATAACCTTTTACTTATAAGGAGCGATAAAATGAATCTTAGACAACTAAAAATATTTAAAAAAGTCTGCCAAACAGGTACTATGTCACAAGCAGCTGATCAAATGTATATTACTCAGCCTGCTATTAGTCAAACTATCTCTGATTTAGAAAGTAAACTAGAAGTGAAATTATTTGAAAGATTAAATCAAAAATTAGTTCTAACTTATGCCGGAAAAATATTATTAGAATATAGCAATAAAATATTACTCTTAGTTGATGAAGTAGAAAATAGTATCGAGGGTATTTCTAATCTAAAGCAAGGAAAATTAAGGATCGGAGCTAGCATGACAATTGGTACCTACTTATTACCAAACATAATTAATCAATTTAATAACGAATATAAAAGTATTGAAATCAATCTTACCATTGATAATAGTAGCATTATTGAGGAGTTAATTCTAGATAATCAAATTGATATTGGGTTGGTAGAAGGGCCAACCCAAAGCAAAGATATTACTACAGATTCTTTTTTTGTTGACCACTTAAACCTAGTCTGTTCTCCTCAACATAGATGGGCCAACCAAAAACTAATCACACCAACTCAATTTCATAATGAGTCCTTTATTATGAGAGAAGAGGGAAGTGGTACTCGAGAAGTTATAGAGGATATTTTAGCTAAACATAAACTCTCCTACAAAATTAAACATGTTCTTAATAACATAGAAGCCATTAAAAAAGCAGTTTCAGCTAATATTGGGATTTCTGTACTACCTAAAATAGCAATTCAAGAAGAAATTGACGCAGGAGAACTGGTCACAGCCAAGATAAAAGATATTAACTTCATTCGCAAATTTAGTTTAATTCACCATCAAGACAAATATAAATCTAAGTTATTTAAAAAATTCATTAGTTATCTAAAAGAAAAAGCAAGCACAAAAAAATAGAGGGGTCTCCCCCTCTATAGTCTTAATTTGATGGTATTTTAACTTTTTGTCCTGGGATTATTAAACTAGGATTTTCAATTTGGTTAAGATCAATAATAGTCTCTACTGTTATCTTATAATCTTGAGCAATTTCACTTAGTGTATCACCAGATTTGATAGTATAAGTTTTATAATATATAGCATCAACTAACTCTACTAGTTGGCCTAATGTTAGTTTTTGACTAACCTTTTTCTTAAACAATCTCTTTACTATATTAATAAATTGCTTTTGCTTTACTTGTTGAGCCAAATTAATACTAGCTGCATTCCAAGATCTATTCTTAGCTGGTATCTTAAGAATATCATGCTTTAATAATCTAAGAGCTTCTTCTCTAGCTGGCTCTTCTAAGCTGGCCCCAGTAATCTTCCAATTATTATCTACTAGTGGCTTAATTGTTTCCTTGGCTTTGATATACTTAATAATAAAGTCCCGAATTGCAGTTTTAGATTTAAAGTAAGGTTCTTGATCAATGATACCTAAACTTTTAAGACCATTATAACGATAATTATTAACAGCTAATTTAAATGTTTGATCATCTCGTACTGGCTTCCCATTATAAGTAAGATCAACTATTCTTTCTCCTGCTGGTTTAGAAATATCAATCTTATATTCAACTCCTGCAAACATATCATAATTATATCCTGGAATCTCTGGAGCAAAGCTAATTGTAATATCACCAGGCTGATAAGTGTTATAATAACGAGCTGACCATTCCATATATTCTTTTAACTCTTTTCCAGTAACTTTAACTCCATATAAAGTATTGGAGTATTTATAAATTAAAGCAGCATCTTTAATACTTACTGGTCCCTTTTTAATATTAGATTTAGTATCAAATAAAGCTGCAGAAGAAATATCTGCATCAGCATACTTTAATTGAACTCTATTAATTAAATCAAGCAAAGCAGTATCTTGAATTTGAGCCACTGGAATACCCTCAATTTCATTTTCAGGAACAAAATCTCCTGTAGCAAATCCAATTGGTGTATTTACATAATCTATTGTCTCTTGATGATAGTAATTTGCTATTTCTGCAATCTCAGGATCTACTTTTACCTTCTTAGTTTCTAAATGAGTAGCCTTTTTACTAACAACAGTCCAGTCTCCTTGCTTCTTAACCAGATTTAGATCTACCTTACTTACTTGTTCCCCTGAGTCTTTAGGTGCTACAACTAAAACATCATTAATTCTTTCTTTGACTGTAACGTGATCATGACCAATAAATATAGCAGCTAACTCTGGATTCTCTTTAGCAACTTTACTTACTTTATCACCACCAGTTTTATGTCCTCTCCCTTCTAATCCAGCATGGGCCAAGGCAATAATAATATCTGCACCTTGTTGCTTAATTTCTGGTATAAACTCTTGAGCAACCTTGCTCATGCCTTTAAACTTCAAACTAGCTACTTTAGATCCATCCCACCGTGGAATATTGGGTGTAGTTAAACCTAAAATCCCTACTTTTATTCCACCAACTTCTTTAATAGTATAAGGCTTAACAAACAATTCGTTATTCTTTTTGTATCTAATATTAGCAGACAAAACAGGGAATTCAGCTTGTGACTTAATCCTATTTAAAGTTTTTAATCCATAATTAAACTCATGGTTTCCTAAAACCCAAGCGTCATAGCCCATATGGTTCATAACCTTCATCATAGGATGTTTTACATCTTTACGATCTTTAAAAATACTAGCTAAAGTATTTCCTTGAATCATGTCTCCTGAATCAACTAATAGAGTATTAGGATTCTTAGCTCTAATATCTTCAACAATACTGGCAACTTTAACTAATCCTTTATCTTCTTCTTTCTCTCCTGTCTTATAGGCCCAAGGGTAAAGGCTACCATGAATATCACCAGTCTGTAAAATAGTAATTGTCTTTTTTGGAGCTGCTTGAATTCTAACATTTAAAATACCAACTAAAATAAAAGCTAAAGTTAAAGCAATAACTAAAAATTTAGACTTAAATCTACTCTTTAACATAAAATCTCCCCTTTCTCTAACTTGATAAATTTATCTAATCTCTACTCTTACTTCAGCTATCTTACTACCAACTTCCTTTATGGCTGTTAGGTAATCTATAAGAATCTCCTCTTCTGTTTGCTCAGTGGTTTTAATTACTGTTACATTTTCTGCTCCTACTGCTTTTTGATAATAACCAAATTTATAATTATTTAATCCCATTGTATACTCTTTATCTACTTTAATAGGCTCTCCATTAACATACGCCTTAATATCAGTGATTGTCCCTTTACTATTTTCAATTAAATCATAAGTCAGTCCAGATACTTGAGTTGCTACTCCTGTTACATATTGTGCTTGGGCTAATAACATCTTCTCTAAATTTGCTCCTGTAACCTTAGCTATAGTTACTTTATTATTGTATTTAAAACTTCCATATAACGAAGATAATGTTTCCTTATAGATTGGCCCAGCTTTAATCTCTTTATGGGCTACTAATTGATCACTAGGATACATCCCTATATCTACTCCTGTAACTTCTTTAATAGCATCAGCCATTAGATTACCTGCTGTATTAGAGCTAACTATAGGATCTCCGGTAGTAATAGCTACATCTGTACTAGCTATTGTAGTACCCTCTACCTTTTTAGTAACTTTAGTAGCAGTTCGAATAACTCCATTATAATTAATTTGATCTGTTTGTCGTTTTAAATATTCAATCAAGGTATTAGCAGTAGTAACCCCTAATGATTTTCCTATGGTATCATGCTTAAACTTATAACTATTAGCAATATATCCATTTAAACCTACAGTATATGTCTTAGACTCATTAAGTAAATTACCACTATAATCTCTTAAAGTAACACCTACAAACTCACCTAAGTTATTTGTATTAACTGTATACTTTAACCCTGATACTCTCAAATCAATTGAACCACTATGACTCTCAAAAGAGTATCTAATTAATGATTTTATTTCCTGGGGAGTCATTTCTAATTTGATCACTTTATTTCCAAAAGGATCTAATTCATATACATCTCCTACAGTTATATCTCCAGTTAAACTATCAACTCTAATTCCTCCATCATTCTGAAAAGCAAAATCTACCCCGTGCATCTTAGTTATAGCATCTGTCATTAGACTTCCTAATTCATTTTTGCCATCAATAGAACTTTCTGCTGTAGCCAATTTCTTACTAAAAAGCTCTTTCTTTTCTTTATTATAGTGATTAATCTTTGCTTGCACAGCAGAATCAGTCTCTGACACTTGACTTAAAGTGATTAATTCTGCTTCTTTATTAATCACTTTACCATCCTTTAAAGTAATTAAAACTTTACCTAGATATTGACCATCATCTCCAGCTTGAACAATCAAAGCACCATTAGTCTCTTGGGGCTTACTAGTTTTAGTATGAGTATGGCCTCCAACAATTAAATCAAATCCAGCTACTTCTTGGGCCAATCTTTTATCTTTACCATAACCTAAATGAGATAACACAATAGCTAAGTTAGTGTTTTGAGCTAAAAATTGATAGTCTTTAGCCTTAGTAACGCCACTAATAAAATCAATCCCTGCTACTTTTTTAGGATGAGTTGCTGGAATACCTGTCTCATCAACTTGAATCAATCCTAAAACACCAATAGTTAAACCGTTATCTGTCTTTAAAATTTTATAGGGGTTCGGCTGCTTAAGTATTGTGTTTGATGCATCTATATTAGCAGAAATTATAGGAAAGTTAGCTTGTTTCATTCTCCGATTTAACGTAGCCTGACCATAATCAAATTCGTGATTTCCAATAGACATCAAATCTACCCCTGCTTGATTCATTAAACTGATCATAGGATAGCCTTTTCTCCCTTTTTCTCCAGAAATCATATCGTACTGGTCAACAAGCGGATTCCCACTGAACATATCCCCCGCACTCATTAAAAATACATTATCATACTTTTTTTCTAGTTTATCTACTTCAGCTGCCAACTTACCAAAGTTAGCTATTTTCCCATGAGCATCGTTAAAGTGAAGAATAACCACTTTAGTTTTACCAGAATCATCTTTGGGCTTAGGTGTTCCTATAAAATCTAAATCCTGTCCTAATTTCGTTACTTCTATACTTTCAGGTGCAAAGGTCCATCCCTTTTTAATCGGGGTTATAATAGTTCCACTTGTTAAATTGGATTTAACCCATTTACCACTATCATTTGTTGTAGCAGTTCCATTAGCATTAGTAAAGTTTAATTTTACTCCAGTAATTCCATTTCCTCTAACATCTGTAATTTGGCCCGATAAAGTAGCCTGCTGCGCATCATTACAGCCAACTAAACTTAGAATACCAACCATTAAAATAGATAAAATAATCAGCCGCTTATTCTTAATTTTCAGAATTTTATTCATAAATAATTAGTGCCCCCTTTAAGCTCTAGACTTAATCTCTATCCTCTCTAAGCTAGATAACTCACCAGTTAACGATAATTGATTATTATCTTGATCAAAGACTACCTTCTCCCCCTTTACAACATCTTTGTAATCTGTTGGTGAATATTTCTTTATTACATCCTTTACTTGAGCACCACTAAAAATCTCAATTCTTTCAGTATTAACCTTTATCCTCATATAAGATTATCCCACCCCCTTTTGCTAGTTGCTTAAAAGATAAGTCAGAGGTCTAACAATAAACAGTAAAAAAACATCCAGTTCATCTTCATTATAATAATTTATAACATAAATGTCAATAGTTTCATTACAATTAAAGTGTTTAAATAATGAAGGTCTTTAATTTATTTATAAATTCTAATTCCTTTGCTTCCTCTAGACAAATTACAACCAATCCAGAATTATCTTTTACCTCTACCTCTTTAACCCACTCCCTTATTTTATCTCCTTGCGAAGTATAATAAGCCACTATTCTAATCTCTGTAGCTAAACAATGTTCTTTAAATTGAGCTTGAAACCCTTCTTTACTCTGCTTTTGATTTAATTTATTGATTATCATACTACTTCCATTTTTTAAGATACACTTAACTTCTTTCCATAGTCCTTCTTCTTTCCTTTTAACTTCATATCCTTCTATTAATTCTTCAGTAACTAAATTAGCTAATAAATCTTTAACTGCCATTAAAACTCCTCCCCTTTTAGATTAAATTTACATTATCATAACTATGCAAGTACAAATATGAATATTAGCTTTATATCTTATTTGATTTATCATTAATCTGTATTATAGATTCTAAATAATGGCTTGTGAATATATATTTGCTGGTAAAATATATAAAGCTAATCATTTCAAATATGGTAATTCCAACTGCACCATAAAAATATTGAGGAGTATAGTTTAGTACTTCGATATAAATTAAGGTATAATGAATCATTATAAAATAAGACAATGCCCTAGAAAAATAGTATTTCTCTTTCTTTTCTAAGGGGTCCAAATGTAAAGGAATAAAAAGATTATAAACCAATAAAGAGATATTAACTATAGGTAATAAATCTCTAAGAATAGTAGCTCCCCACCAACTATGTAAAGAGAAAAAGTTGCTCTGCCACATAAAAAAAGTTACTATTAAAAAAGTCATTGCTAGTATATTTTCTGTATTAATCATCCTAGTTGCTACAACTTTAGACAATAATACAAGTATAATCAAAAGTACTGTGAATATAAATAATGACTCTTTTACTATTAACAAGAACATTACCATTAAATAAACCAGGCCCATGATGCCAAAAATTAGTTCTAATTTATTCATAATTACCTCCTAACTAAAAATTTACTATTGATTTTTTGACATTTTGAATTTATCATGTACCTTTAGTTTTCAACTATGTCTTTGCCAAAAGGCATTAAAGATAGATAAGCAAGCTTTAAACTCTGTTTAGCAAAAGGAATACCGATTATTGTAATACCAAATATTAAAGCAGATATTAAATTGGTTACAGCTAATTCCCAACCAAAAAGAATAATCCAAATAATATTTGCTACTAAACCCAAAGAAGAGCGATTTTTATCTACTACTTTTTTACCAAAAGGAGCCAACTGCATTCTAGCAATTTTGAAACACTGTTTTCCAACCGGGATACCAATTACTGTAATTGAACAAAGTAATCCAAAAAAGAACCAGAGAATTGCCTCAATTAGCCCACCAAAAATAAACCAAATTATATTACCTAATAATCTCATTTAACGCACCCCCATACTTTTAATTAAACTTCTAATATTATTGATAAAAATTTTGATATTCATAGTCAATATTCTCTGCTCACAAATTAAAAAATACCTACTTCTTTTAATATTAAGTAGGCTAATACTAAGTTACAGATATTTAATTTTAAAAATTGGTGGGACTAGCAGGATTTGAACCTGCGACCTACAGATTAGGAGTCTGTCGCTCTATCCAGCCTGAGCTATAGCCCCCTGATATTTTACTATACTTTTTAAATATTTTTATGTATGATAGAGGGATTAATCCCTCTATCATGTTAATATATCAGTTCATGATTAATTTCTGTCTTGATTTATAATCTTATAAAATCATTAATTACCAAAGAACATATGATTTTTCTCTTCATATGATTCTTTAGCTTCTTTTACATTACTATCAATTCTTGAACCTTCTTTAACAACATTATCCAAAAAATTAAATAAACGATTCAACATAATTCAAATCACCCTTTCTTATAATCTTATAGTCTTATAATTGGTTGTACTTATATTATATGAATAAAAAGGATAAAAGTTCAAGTTCTTTTTTAAATTATTCCTGCACAGGTGCACTAATAGCAAATCTTAACTCTAAGATACCATCCTTTATAATATTTCTCTAGGTTTTATATTATCTGGTGGGTCTAGAACCTGTTCCTTATAATCAGCCCCCCCAATCAATAATTAGTTTACCATCTCAAAAAGCCACTCCTATATTATCTCCATTAACAGATTCAGGTAACTCCATTATCATAATAATAGAATTATTAAGTTCTAAATACTTAGGTTTAGGTTCTTTCACTCCTAAATCATTTAATAATTTAGGCTTATCTCCTAACTTTGCTGGAGCATTATTAGAATCATTACTTAAGTGGTCTAAAGAGCGATTAAACATGTCTCGAATATGTTCTTTTATATCCGCTTTATCAATGGCATTCGTTAACTCCTTACTTTGTTTAAAAGATTGATTCATCATATCATTAACATATTCTTTTATTTCTGTTGCATCTAATCCCTTTACTTGACCTAATGATTGATCTAAAATATCATTAATCTGACTCTGCAATTGAGATAGATCAATATCATTTTTATTTGCCAAGTCTTTAACCTCCTTGTTAACCAGATTAATCTTTAGTATACCGAATATTAACTTTAGGACTCTTGTCTTCAGTAGAGTTATTTAGGGCTTCCTTCTTTTTTTTCTTGACTACATCAATACCAAAATTATTTCCAATACTTAAAGCTCCACTTAATTCTTTAATATCAATATCATCTAAAGGAGGGATTAAAGTGGCACTTGCTGAAAATGAACCTATCATTAATTTAATAGGTGGCTTTGATATTAATAACCAACAGCCAATTGCATCATCAATTTATGACCCTGATGGACTAGATACAACCATGCCTATGGTTATGTCCCCACTCGGGCTAGAAGATTAGACTCTTTAATAAAGCCCGACTAAAGTCGGGCTTAGTTTTAATCAAGATCAACAATATTAGCGATTTCATCTGCTAGCTCATAGACATCTTGGCCCATTTGCTCTGCTATTTTATCATGGTCTCGAGTATAATCCCCTATATTAGCTACAATTTCTTCTGCTATTTCTTCGTTATAATCTACAGCATTGATTGTTCTAGCTACTATATCATCAGCCGGACTGTAATCTGCTATCCCTATATCATCAGCAATCTCATCTACTATTTCTTCATCACCAAAAACATAACTTCTTCTATCTAGAATGTCATTTACCCCTGCAGCTATTTCATCATTATTAGGCATATACCTATCTTGAGCAATAATATCCTCAACTTCTTCTTCACTAATTTCTTCTAATATTGGCATATATTCATCACTTACTTCATCTATTTCCATATTTATTCTCCTCCTTATACTTATTCTTTCCTTACAAATTAAAAAAATGCTAGAGTTTATTACTAGATAAACTAATATTTTTCTACTAACTTAAAAGAAGAAAAGCCACTTACTTTCTGGAAAATAATATTTCAGAAAGTAGTGGCTTAATTATTAATTACTCATTTTTTTGTTTACTATTATAATCTGTATTAATATCATCATCCATCTCATCTGTTATATCTTGATCAACAGAATCATAACCTGCTACATCAATATCAACATCCATTTTTTCAGCTATATTTATCTCTTCTTTAGCTTTAGCCTCTTTAGTATCATCTTCAGTTACTACATCATCTAATGGCATATTATAATCACCCATATCAACACCAGGGATAACATCCTCTGCTTGTTCATCATTTTGTGGAGTGTAATCTACCCCATTACTAAAGCCAGGAACAACATCTTCTGCTACTTCTGCACCTGCTTTATAATTATTTTCATCAGTATGAGTAAGATCTTCAATTACCTGCGTAGGACTTTGCTTAGTAATTTTATTTTTCATTTAAATATCCCTCCTTAGTTTTAATTTGTGCTTTAAACTAAGGAAAATATGCATCCAAAATTAATTATTCCTGATCTTCATCTTCATTAAGCTCAGGATCAATTTCTTCTGCTACCTCTGCATCTTGAATAGCATATTTCATGTCTGTTCCACCTTCATTACCTTGAAAATAACCTCTAAACATACCTATAGTCAACCCAGCTAACATTAATAATCCCGCATAACCAACAGCAGGATATAAATAATGAACTAAGGTGGAAAATCCAAATTGACTAGCAACCAAAGCAAGAAGACTTGTTCCAACCACATACCATTTATAAGCTGGACCATCTTGGCCAGTTAATCTAATTACAAATCCGTATAAATTACCTACCGCAGTAGTATAGATCTCTGCTATTAAAATCCCACTATAAATTATTTGTATTATCGGGCCAAATCTACTAGCTATATAAACCATTGGAATTTCATAGTTCATAACTGCTGGCATATTTAATACAATAGCTAATAAAATAGTCATTGCCCCAAGGCCTAAGCCTAAACCACCAAAGATAGCCCCTCTTTTTAAATCTTCTTTATCTTTAACTTGCTTACCTAATGGGGCCAAAATTGCTACAGCAAGCACCAAGTTATAAGATGCATAATTAACTGCAGATAAAGCCCAATTATCTATTGGCGCTTTATCTAACATCATAAAATTTAAGGCCTGTAAATTAAAGGGCCACTCTCTAATTGCAGTAAAAATAGTTACAGAAAAAACTCCAGTTAATAATATAGGAACTACAAAGCTAATCGAAGAAATAACTCCTGTAATTCCTATTAAAACTGTTAGTAACGGTAAAACAGCCATCAAAATATTACCCCAGAGTGGAGATAAACCAAACTGCTGATTAAAAATAGCCCCAGCTCCTGCAATCATAGCAGTCAAAGCTCCAAATAAAAAGAAAGTGATTACAATATCAATTATCCAACCTAACCACTTTCCTCCTGCTTCTCTAATAACTTTAACATGTGAATCTGCTTGATACTTATGTCCTAGTTTTAAAATAATATAACCATATAAAGCAAACGCAAATGTAGCTGCTAATAAACCAATAAACCCTATAAACCCATAGTACCCAAAAAACTGTAAAACTTCTTGTCCGGATGCAAAACCGGCTCCAACTACTGTTCCAATATAGGTAGCAGCTATTTTAAAAGTAGACAGACCTTTTTCTTCTGACATATAAATCACCTCCATTAACCATAGTTTGGGTTAAATAGAAGTGATTTATACTCTACTTAATTAACTTTGTCTCCATCAATTAAAACCAGATTAACCTTAGATCCAATTGCTAATGGATCTCCATTAAAGACTACTAAATCAGCATCTTTACCTTTTTCTATACTCCCAACTCTATCAGCAACTCCTAAGATTTGAGCTGGGTTAATAGTAATAGCTTTTAAAGCTTCTAATCTATCCATACCCGATTTAACAGCTAATGCAGTATAAACTAATAAACCATCAATTGGGCTAGCTGGATGATCACTCATAATAGCTACTTTAAGTCCCGCTCGTGATAGTATTCCTGGAGTTTTAAAAGTTCTATCCTTTAACTCCACTTTAATTCTACCAGTTAAAGTAGGGCCAACAACTGCTGGAAACTTAGCCTTAGCCAACTGATCAGCTATCTTATGACCAGCAGTACAGTGCTCAAGAGTCAAATCAATATCAAATTCTTCTGCAATCCTAATAATAGTCATAATATCATCAGCTTGATGAGCATGAGCTTTAAGAGGTATTTCTTTATTTAATATCTTAGTCATATTTTCTAACTTTAAGTCACGTTCAAAAGCTTTACCCTTTTTTCTAGCTACCTCCTTGCGAGCTATATAATCCTCTGTTTTCAATAAAGTTTGGCGCAATAAAGCTGCTACTGCCATTCTAGTGCTTGGTGCCTTGTTTTGTTCATTATAAACTCGTTTAGGATTTTCTCCAAGAGCTGCTTTGATTCCAACATCTTTTTTTAGGATCATATCTTCTACAGTTTGGCCCTTAGTCTTAACAACAGTACATTCCCCACCTAATACATTCGCACTACCTGGACTAACCATCGCTGTAGTAATTCCACTTTGATAAGCATCAACAAAACCTTCATCTTCAGGATTAATCCCATCAATTGCTCTTAGGTGAGGAGTAATTGGATCAGTCATTTCATTATAGTCTTGGCCCTCCCAACCAATACCTTCTTCTCCGACTCCTAGATGAGTATGAGCATCAATTATACCAGGCATAACTACTTGCCCTGCTAAATCAATTTTTTCTGCCTGCGTAGGAATATCTATGTTATCTCCTATATCTTTAATCTTACCATTTTCGATTAGAATAGACCCTGTAGCAAATATTTCTTCATTCATAGTTAAAATTTTACCATCAACTAATGCTAACATCTGCTGCCCCCTATTAATCTATTATATAAGTTTTATTTACTTGACTAACTTCTACATTAATATTTGTTTCAGGAATTTCTGCAACTATCTCCTCCTCTTGACGAGTTGATCTAAGATGGGTTAATAACATTCTTTTACTATTGGCTTCAATGCCAAAATTTACAGCTTGTTTAACTGTCATATGACCTGCTTGTTCTGCCTTTATATTCTCTTCTAACAACGTAGCTTCTATTAATAATAAGTCTGTTTTAGAGAAGAACGGAATTAAATCTTCACTCCATGCTGTATCTGCAGTATAACCTAGTACCTGTTCTCCATTACTAATCATCATCCCATAACATTCTTTAAAATGAATTGTCTTTTGAAAATTAATCTCTAATGCCCCTAATTCTAATTTTTTATTTTCATTAATTTCTTCTAAGTTATACTCTGTTCCCAATTTAGCTTGGATATAACTTAATTCAGCACCAGTCTCAAAGGGTAAATATACATCTAAAGGTTTCTCTCTTAGACCAGACTTTTGTGCAACCATTATAGCATACTGCAATGGAATTAATCCTAAAAAATGATCTGCATGTAAATGAGAAATAATAATTGCATCTAACTTATGATAATCAATTATTCCATTTAATCTTTCTAAAACTCCTTCCCCAACATCAATCAAGATATTTTGCTGCTTGGTTTGTAATAAATAACCTGAACATCCTGAACCTTCTATTGGATAAGGAGATCTATTACCTAATACAGTTAATTTCATCCTATAACCTCCTAGTTATAACCAGTATAACTTAAATATGGCTTAATTCAAATTGACTTTTCTCTTCTCCTACTAAACCGGCTAATAAATAAAGTCCAGATTTAGAATCAAATTTCAAATCTTTAAGATGAAAACCTTCTATTTTATCTGTGCTTTTAACGTGAATTCTTGGCCCAGTACAGGAATAAATATCATCTCCTATTTTAATATGTTCTTCATCATAAGCTTTAACATTAACTCCTTGTTTAATATAATTTTTAACCCTTGTTTCTGCTTTATTAATATCTATATCTAACTTCTCTGTAAACTGTAAAACAAAACCACTTTTAATATCACTATGATAATATGGATTCGGCCTATCAATCCCCATTTCCTGTAAGGCATGAATTGTTAAATCCTCAGCAGTATGAGCCATTCGTCGATTAACAATTGAGTTAAAAACAATCTTAGCTATCTCTTCTGGATATGGGCCAAAAACTCCTGGTCTAGTAATTAATACTTCTTCTCCCACCCCAATTAACATATCAGCCTTTAAATCTAATTGGGAAGCTAATAAATCGAAATGTTCAACTATTACTCTTTTTTCTTGCTGAATAGACTTTTTAATCGCTTTTGCTAATTTCCATGGTTGAGTAAAAGCAGCTTCAAAACGAGCATCAATATGATAAGTATGAGTAGTAAATTGACCTTCCTCTGCTTCAGATAATAAAGGTAACGGGCGAATATTAACCCCATGATCATCATTGGTTAATGTCAATCCTGGAAACATCCCCCGAATCAACAATGATTTCCCTGCTCCTGCATCACCTATTAAACCAATTAATTTATCCTCAGGGTCTAAATATCCTAAGGATATTTGTTTACCCAAATTCATTAATCTCTTTTTACCACGTGGAGCAAAATATACAGATTGAGCAAAGCTTGGATTCAAATAAATTACTCCTTCCTCTATAAATTTAAATTTTCTTTTATAATTATATCAAATAACTATAATTCTCAAAACAATTATAAATTATCTTACATAAAATAATAGCAAATAATAAAAGGAGGACAAAAAAGATGCTTAATATTACAATTCTAAGTCATATATTACTTTACCTGCTAATTCTGTGGGGGATAACAACTTGGGCTGGAACCATCTGGATTATATCTAAAACAAATATAGAAAAAATTAAACATACTGGAATCTATCTAGGATTTTTATTATATGAAAGCTTATTTATATTCTTCCTAATTTGGGGCAGTCTTATTTATACTCTTCTTAATAAAATATAATTATTGGGGAATCTTAAGTTTTTGACCTGGATAAATTAAATTTTTATTCTCAATTTTATTTAAATCAACAATAACATTTACTGTAGTATTAAATGAATTTGCGATTTTATATAATGTATCACCAGGTTCAACTGTATAATAAAAGAAATCTCTTGTAGTATTACTTTGACTTTTTATAATCTCTACTGGTGTTCCCACTTCTACTCTATCATAAATATACTCAGCATCCTGATTATACATTCTTACACAACCATGAGATACTGCTTGCCCGATTAACCAAGGTTGATTAGTACCATGAATACCATGCATTCTACGAGTAAATTGCATCCAACGACTTCCTAAAGCCGGATTATAAGGGTTTTTAATCTTATTTAAAATAGAAAAATTGCCAGTTGGAGTAGGCGTACTATCTTTGCCAATAGCTACAGGAAATGATCTATCTACTTGCCTACCTTGATATAAATATAATCTACGTTGATTTAAAATAATTAAAATCTTACTCATCTATCCCCTCTCCTTTCTTTTTTACTAGTATATTGCTTAAGCTATGACTTGTTAAATAATAACATAAAAATTATACTATAAATAAATTAATAGCCCCCGGGCCAAATTCCGGGGGCTATTCTTAAATATATTTATTTAAACATCAAATTTTTCAACTAAGTTTTGTAGCTCTTCAGTCATTCTAGCTAATTCTTGAGCCGAATGAGATATTTCCTGTGACATATTATCAATATCAGATACCGAATCCATTATTTGATCACTATTTTGTGCTAGATCCTGTGTTGAAGCAGATGTTTGTTGAGTGTAAGCTGAAGTATCTTGAATAGAAGAATTAATACGATTAAATACTACTCCAGTTTCTTCAGCTATTTCCTCTCCTTCTTTAGCCTTTATTTCTGCTTGTTCAACTGACTCTAAACCTTCTTTTGACTTCTTTTGAATTTGACCAATTAAATTAGCAATATTTTCAGTAGCATTTGTTGTTTCTTCCGCTAAATCTCTAATCTCATCTGCTACAACAGCAAAACCTTGTCCAGAACTACTTCCCGACCCTGACCCTGCTCTTGCAGCTTCAATTGCAGCATTTAATGCTAATAAATTAGTCTGTTCAGCTATATCACTAATCAATTCAATAATTTGATCAATCTCAGCAGAATAATCATCTAACTCTTCAATTACATCAACTGTCTCTTCTACAACTTGATTAATCTCTCCTATACTAGAAACTGTTTTTTCTATATTTTGATTTCCTGTTTCAACTTGAGAACTAGCTTCTTCTACTAAACCAGTAATTTCTTGACTACTAGCCGAAATTTGCTGTACTCCTGACATCATTTCTTCTATATTTTGTTTAGTAGTACTTATAGTAGCATTCCCTTGCTCGGCTGAAGCCGATAATTCTTCACTGTAGGAAGTTAACTCTTCAACTAAATCTAATATACTAATTACTATTTCTTTTAAATTAGTTTTCATTTGATTAAGAGTCTGAGCTAACTTTCCTATTTCATCATTTCTATTAACCTGTAAAGATGTTATATTTAAATTACCTTGCGCTACTTGTTGAGCAAATTGACTAGCAGAAACTAATGGTTTAGAAAGTCTAGTTGAAATTATTACTGCCCCAATGATAGTTATAATTGCAGTTAATAACACTACTATTAATGCTATTTTTCCTAATTTACTAAACTTTTCATTAATATCTGACTGTCTAATTACAGAAATAAATTTCCAACCTGTTTGGGGCGAAGTATACACATTAATAATTGATGGTTTTTTATCTATAATAGTTTCAAAAGATCCAGTTTTTAGATTGGAGATATTATTTAATTTTTTTACTCCCAGTTTACTTAGATTATCAAAATTCAAATTTGGTTTTTTAGGGTGAGCAAGAATCTTTCCTTGCTTAGTCGTCATAATAACATATCCTAAATCTCCTATTTTTATATCTTTAATCATGTTAGTTAGCGCCTTTAAGCTAACATCAAGCGCTTGAACTCCTATAACTTCTCCATTCTTATTTTTAACTGTTGTAGTTGTACTTAAAATAGCTGTATCATCTAAAGAAAAATAATAAGGACTAGTTCTAACAACTTCCCCTTTATTATTCATAGCTTTCTTATAATATAGCCTTTTTCTAGGGTCATAATGCTTCATTACAGAACCTTCTGGCCACTGAATATAGCCTCCATCTGTAGTTCCCATATATATATATGCTACATCAGAATGCGTCTTTGCATATCTTTTATATACATTATAAATCTTTTCTTCAATTCCCCCATTTTGAGAAGGCGTCATCTCCACGCTTTTTTCTTTATTTATATACGAACTAATAGTTTCATTTGCACTTCTTATTTTAGGATTTTGAGCTAATAAATTAACATTATTCTTTACTGTCTTAAAATAAAGGTTTATAGCATTATTTACCTGTTTAACCTTTCCTCTTGCTGATGTAATAAAAGTATCTTTTATCATTTCTTTCCCCTGCATAAAACCTAAAGTACTTAGAAAAATAATAGGTACTAAAGAAATTAACATAAATATTATAATTAATTTAGTCTTAATCCCATAATTCATATTTAATCCCCCTTTTTTTAAAAAACAATTATCGACTTATTTCCTGATAATAAATTATTAATCGCCATTTTTAGTTATTAACCATATAATTAATTATTCCTTCTTAAATAGTTTATTTTCTATTAAAAAGAAAAACCACCAAAATGGTGGTTAAATGGTAAACTAATCTTAATTTTTTAAAATAGGTATTCCCCTTAGTCACAAAGTACTGGTACAGTCAATCCACCTTGGGGCATAACAATAGTTTTATAATCTTTATTATATTGCTTGTTTGCTTGTTCTAAGGCTTGATCAAGAGATTCAGCTTTAGTAGCAAATAAAGCATCTGTAACTTCTTGGTTAAACTCAGAAATTAAAATAAATTCTTTATCCAGTACTACCTTACTAATAGCAAAGGCTTTATGTCCTCCTAAAACAAATTTTTGTTTAATTCTTTCTATATTATCTTCTGGCTTTGTGGCATCATTTAACCACTCCTCAAAGACATCCTCTCCTAATCCAGCCCTACATTCTGCTAACAAAATAATTGTCCCACCTTTTTTAACCCCAGCATTAGCATTATCAAGTGCCTTTTGAGCTTGATAGATATTAATATCTTTAGGATAACCTCCTGCACTTACAACTGCTAAATCTGCCTTTTCCTCTAGTGATACATGGTACATCTGCGCTGAAGTTTTAGTTCCTTTACGCCAAGCTTCCTCTAAATCACCAGCTACTACTTCTACTATTTCTTGTTTACTATTAGTAACTACATTCAAAATAAAATCTACCCCAACTTTATTAGCACCTTCAATCATCTCTTGACTAATTGGATTCTTCTCTATTTTAGGTAAATCCCCGATCAAATTAACCATCCGAGAGTGGTTATACTCAATTGTATCTCGACCAGCTACTCCAGGCAGTATCGACTTTCGACCACCAGAAAAACCAGCAAAATAATGAGGAGCTATCACTCCTATAGTAATCAATAAATCCGCCTCAACTACCTTTTGATTAACATATAATCTATTTCCTGAACTTAGTTTTCCTAAATCGACTAATCCATGGTCTGGATTATGAGAAACAACCTGATAATTATCAACAATCTTAGTTCCATAAATATCTCGATTCTGTTTATCAGTATGTGGCTCATGGATTCCAGTTGCAACAACAAAAGTAATCTCTTCTTTTTCTAATCCTGCCTGATGCAACTTCTCTAGCAAAGGAGGCAATAAAGTATCATAAGGTGTAGGTCGACTTACATCATTTACAACGATTACAACCTCTTTTGCTTCTTTTCTTACTGCTAATTCTTCAATAGGAAGAGAATTAATTGGATCTTCTAAACTTGCTTTAACAGCCCTTTGGGGATTGCTTAAACCATCTTCTTCATTAGGTAATAAAACTTTAGGCTGTGATAATCGATCTAAGTCCAACTCTACTTTCTCTGCTCCATACTTTAACTTCATATTTGCTCCTCCTTCTAAAACTTAAGCCAACTTTTTATTAACAACATCAGCAACCCCAGTTAAATCATGCATTAACTTAGAAAAACCTTTCATAGTTAATGATTGACCACCATCACACAACGCTTCTTCAGGATTAGGATGTATCTCTACCATAACACCATCTGCTCCAGCACTAACTCCAGCTTTAGCCAAAGGATTGACTAAATTTCTTTTACCAGTTCCATGGCTAGGGTCAATAATAATCGGTAATTTAAATTCTGCCTTAATTAAAGCAATTGCATTTAAATCTAAAGTATATCTAGTGGCTGTTTCAAAAGTTCTAATTCCTCTTTCACATAAAATAACATTAGGATTACCGTGACTGACAACATACTCCGCTGCTAATAACCACTCTTTAATTGTAGCAGCATATCCTCTCTTTAACATGACTGGAGTATCTAACTGACCTAATTTTTTTAGTAGAGCATAATTTTGCATATTTCTTGATCCAATCTGTAGTATATCAGCATATTGATTTACTAATTCTATATCTGTTGCATCTAATAATTCAGTAACTATTTTTAAACCTGTTTCTTCTCTAGCTTCTGCTAATAACTTCAACCCTTCTTCTCCTAGACCTTGGAAACTATGAGGAGATGTTCTAGGTTTAAAGGCTCCACCACGTAAAATTTGTCCTCCGCACTTTTTAACTTCTCTAGCTGCTGTTAATAATTGCTCTCTACTCTCTACAGCACATGGACCAGCCATAACGACCAAATCATTATCTCCAATTACAACATCTCCTACTTTCACTACCTCTTTATGATCCGTTAGTTCTAAATCATTTAACATATTAATCCCTCCATAAAATTAATTTTAAGCTCACTACTCACTACTCATAAATAAAAAAGACCTACCTTGCCGTCCAAATAGGACGAAACAAGATAGGTCCAGTTCCGTGATACCACCCTAAATTAATTATAAATATATAATAAATTTATAATTCACTAGTTTTGGTTAACGACATTTTGATGCCGATATAACTTACTTAATTTCAGTCATATAGCTCCAGAGTGAAATTTCAATCAAAGATTTTTAGAGATGTTTTCAGCCGGTGACATCTCCTCTCTTAAAAGTGATCTTTAACCTACTTAACTCTTTCTTAGCTGTTAGTCATCATTAAATTGTTGTTACACATTTTAACAGAAGAATCTATTTGAGTCAAGAAAAAATTAATATTTTTCATTAAATTTAACAAAATATTAACGAGGTGATTAAATGTCTTATTTAGAAGAAATTAATGAAGAAGAAACTGATGGATTCTGTTTTCAAATAAAGCATAAGTCTTTAAAACTCCCACGTGAAACCTATTTAAATAGCCTTTCCCAATACTCTAATCCATTCTCAGAAAAAGCAGTCCAACACTTGGTTGAAGATTATTTAGATTGGAAGAATGAACAAGGAGTATTAGGAATGGTTCGCATTGATGATAACTCAGATACAGTTAAAATTGATGCAGCAGTTAGATATCTAACAGACTGTAGATATAATAAGAAGCAACCATAATATTATGGTTGCTTCTTATTATATCTTATTTAAAACATGCTCTAACTTATCCATTAATTCATACCTCTGCCATTGGTTAAAAGAAGGATGAGGAATATCAGCAATAACTTCTTTGGAATCTACTACTGGATCATCAATTAAATCTAAATAACTAGTAGCAAATCTACCACAAGGAACTAAATAATTTATCTGAGGATGATCTTTTAAAGCTGTTACCAAACGTTGCTTAAAATTATTTAATACAATCTCTTTAACTAAGTTCCACTCCTGTTTTTGATGGCGTTTAGCTTTATAATTAACCCTTAACTTCTCTAAAATTTCTAAAACATCAAATTCAGATTTAGTTAAATCTTTCTTCTTTAAAGCTTGCTCTTGCATAGGAGCTGGAGATACATTCAATAACCCAAATTTCTCTAAATTATTATAATTAGCCTTATATTCTTCTTTATTAGCCACAAGTTTTCCTAAAGGTTTTTGATGCTTTGGCTCGTAGATGAATTTTGTCATTTCTAATCCTGAGTTCCCTGCTACAGGATAACCATACTTTATCTCTTGCGTATGTGGTGACTCTAAAATAAACAAAAGTTTAGTCTCTTCATCATAAATATCTTCTACAGTATACTCCTTAAAATAATCTTTCACTGCTACTGTTAAATTAGTCATCTCCCACACTCCTAATTGTTCAATAATTTATCTAGTTCTTTTCTAAAGGTTTGTATATCTTTAAATTCCCTATAAACTGAAGCAAATCTAACATAAGCTATTTCATCTAAATTACGTAAAAAATCCATTACTAGTTCTCCAATCACCGTACTATGAACTTCATTTTCCATTCTATTTTTCACTTTTTGCTCTACCGAATTAACTATTCCTTCTAACTGTTCTCTAGAAATAGGCCTTTTTTCACATGACTTCAATAAACCATTTAAAAGCTTGTTTCTATCAAATCGCTCTCTACTCCCATCTCGTTTAATAACCATAATAGGCAAGTTATCTATTCTTTCATATGTTGTATAACGCTTACCACAATCCAAACACTCTCTTCTCCTTCTAATAGTTGTATTATCTTCTGTTGCACGTGAGTCAACTACTTTACTTGCTGAGTTAGTACAGTATGGACATCTCATAATAATTCAAATTACCTGTAAAGATAATTTAATTCCCTCCTTTAACTTCTAATATTATTTTATACAAAATATTATCTGTTATTACTAGTGTATTATTTAATTATAATATATCATTCAAATTTATTCAATCATCAAACAAATTATTCAGTTAATTCTGGAGTTACTTCTTCTGCTTCTAACTTAACTAAAATAACATCCTCACCTATTTTATATATATCAGACCAGGGTATATACGTCTCTTCAGCCTTACCAAAGAAACTAAAAACCTTTTGGTGGTCTTTTGGAACTACTAAACCTTTAATTTGCCCATTATTTAAATTTATATCAACATCAAGAATCATCCCTAGCTGTTGGCCCGTATCAATATTAATTACTTCTTTAGTCTCTAACTCTGAAGTGCGCATCATATTTTTATCCTCCTTCCAATATAATAGTATCTATAGTATTTATATGTATAAAACATAAGTTTGTTACAAAAAATTATAAAAGAGCCCTCATTAGCATGAAGGCTCTGCTTATTCATCCTGCTCTTTACCAGAAAATATTAGTTTGCTTAATCCCGGAAAAGAAGTTTCTAAAATATGGGCCAACCTCAATTTCGATTTAACATACTGAGGATTTTCTCTAAGCACTTCTATTAATTTAAATTTAAATTCTACTGGTATTTCTTCTTTATTTTCCTTTTTAAATGACATTCTTTTTAATTCACGCTTAGATATTTCATTAACTGAATCAATAAAACAAAGCGGAGGGAATAATACACACCACCAATTTGCTCCATTACCTGCTCCTAAAACTACCCTTAAAGCCTGATACTTTCCCGCTACTAAAGTCATTCCACCATAGCTTCGCGTTGGAAACTGAAATTCACCTAATTTTAAACTAACACCATAGCTTTTATTTTCTTGGCCTAATTTAGCTTCAATAATTTCTTCTAGATTATTTAAATTCTTTCTAACTATAGCTTTAGGATCAAAAATCTTTTTTCCTTTTGCAGCTGTTATATATAATTTAGATGCTTGCTTAAGAAGTATATCTCTAACTTGTCTCTTTATTCTTTGGTCTTCTAAAGAATTACTGTTAGCTATTACATGTAATCTCACTAAACTATCAGAACTGCTTGCTCTTTTTGATGACTCATTTTTAAAGGTTATGCTACCTCGTATTCCTATTATAAATAATAAACTTATTAAAATAGAGGTTAAAATTACTACCTTAATCCTTTTGCTAATCCTCATTTTCATTCCTTCTCCCTAACATGCTTCTTTAAATCCTGTAGTGCAGCTTTTTCTAATCTTGAAACTTGAGCTTGGGATATTCCTATTGTTCCTGCTACTTCCATCTGTGTCTTCCCTTCATAGAATCTTAAAGTTAAAATTAACTTCTCTCTATCATCTAACTTGCGTAAAGCTTCTCTAACTGCAATTGCTTCTAACCAATCATGGTCATCATCTTCATCATCACGAACTTGATCCATAACATAAATTGGATCTCCACCATCATGATAAACCGGTTCAAATAAAGATATTGGATCTTGTATAGCATCTAATGCTCGTACAATATCAGATCGGGGAATTCCTAACTCTTTAGCTATTTCAGTTAAATTGGGATCTTTAGTCTTATTATTCTCTAATGTTTCCTTCATCTGTAAAGCTTTATAAGCTGTATCACGGAGAGAACGGCTAACTCTAATCGGATTATTATCTCTTAGATGACGCTTAATCTCCCCAATAATCATTGGTACAGCATAAGTAGAAAATTTAACGTTTTTACTTAAATCAAAGTTATCTATGGCTTTAATTAAACCTACGCAGCCTACTTGGAATAAATCATCAATGGGTTCCCCACGGTTATTAAATCTTTGCAAAACACTTAATACTAAACGTAAGTTCCCACCAATAATTTTACTCCTTGCAAAATCACTTCCACGAGTCTGCATCTTTTTAAATAACTTTCTCATCTCTTTATTTGATAAAACAGGTAGTTCAGAAGTATTAACACCTGAAATTTCTACTTTTTTTCCCATAAACTCCCTCCTAATTCCCCAAAATTGAATCTAATTAGCTTTTCAATCAACATCATTAACAGTATTAGTTTGAATTGAGTTAGATATACATTTAATTTTATGATTTTATACTAACGAAGTACTAGCTTACTGCATAGTTTATATTAAAGTATGGAAAGGAGGTCTAGTAAACTCAATGAATAGTTTAGAAATTATTGATAAACTATTAAAAAGTGAAAAAGAAGATCAACCTCTTTATAAACAACTTCGTATAGAATTAGAAAATACTCGCTATCAAAGAGCTGCTAATTTTTTATGTAATCTACAAAGAAAACAAATTGATATCTTAGAAACTTTAATGGATGAACTAGAAGAAGAATTACCTAGTCCACCAGCTGATGAAATCTATTATGCCCAACATATATTGCAACCTGGAGAAAACCTTCGTATTTTGGCCCGAGAATATAATACTACTGTAGCTAAAATCAAAGAATTAAATCCTAAACTAACTGATACTCCAGAAGCCGGTCAATTAATCTATCTTCCAATTAAAATTCCTAAACCACCAGCCCAGCATATTAAGTATTATGTACAACCTGGAGATACCTTATACGAAATTGCCCAAGAGTATGATACTACTGTAGATGCATTAGTCCGAATAAATAATATTGCTGATCCTGATATAATATTTCCTGGGCGAATCTTAATTATTCCATGTGCATAGAAAAAGGGTCTGGGGATATCCCCAGACCCTTTTCTTATTCCAAATGAACTGTAGAATTAAATAACTCTAAAATCACTTCATCATCATAGAAATTAAGTTGGCTAACTGCTGTATTAGACTGTGATAAACGCCAACACTTAGCAAGAGGCATACCTAAAAAAGTAGCTACTAAAACTCTAACTACACCACCATGAGTGACTACTAACACCCTTTTTGAGGTATCATCAATTAAAATTTTCTTTAAACTAGCAACTACTCTAGTTTGAAACTTTGCTAAGTTTTCTCCACTAGGAGCACCATTAGTTACTGGGTCCTGTTCCCAAGCTTCAAATTCACTCTGATATTCTGCTTGTAAATCAGCAAAAGTCAAGCCTTCCCACTCCCCAAAGTTTATCTCCTGTAAAGCCTTTCTTTCTTTTATAACTAAATTATGATTATCAGCTATAATTTCAGCTGTCTTAAAAGCACGACTTAAATCACTAGCATAAATAGCATCAAATTGTTTATTCTTTAGTCGTTGGGCCAACTTCTTAGCCTGGGACTTACCTTTATCATTTAAAGGAATATCTTCACTGCCCTGAAATCTACCAGCCTGATTCCAATCTGTCTCACCATGTCTTACTAATACTATTTCAGTTCCCATTTAAATCCTCCCGTTTACCATTTCTAATTTTACCTATTCAAACAATGAATTTCCTAACTTATATGCTTTATTTAATACTTTCTTATTTTTCTTTACTGCATCACTTTCAAAACACCTAGTTGCCACAATATCTTTATGATGTATAAGCCCCATTGCTTTTAATGATTTTTTAATATACTTTCTATACTTCTTAAAAAAACATTTAAAAGGAGCAGCTTGAGTATACGCCATTACTAACTTTTTCTTACCAAACCTAGGTTTATGCTTTTCATTTGTTAACGGATAAAATCTATCTAACATTAATTTAGTTTGACCTGAAACTTGATGAATGTATATTGGACTACCTATTATAACTGCTTCAGCATCCTTAATATCTTGATAGACTTCTTGCATATCATCTTTAATACAACAATTATTATGCTTCCTACAATACATACAACCTTGACAACCTTTTATATTCAACTCATTTAAATAATAATTTTTAGTCTCAACCCCTTCATCTTTAGCCCCTTGTAAAATTTGCTTTACGAGACTACTAGTATTTCCAGTCTTTCTTGCACTTCCTATAAAGCCAACTACTTTCTTCATAAACTCCTCCTTTCACTTTTTAATGACTAATCTAATTTTGAAATAATTCGCTTAACATTATTTAAAGAAACAGATAGTTGCTCTAAGTCTTCTTGGCTAAGAACAGTAAGTCTTTTTTTTAGATCATTTGCTATTATTTTTTTATGCTCTTCTATGAATTCTTGGCCCGCTTTTGTTAAAGCAATATTAATATACCTTCTATCATTCTTATCTCTTATCCGTTCTATATAACCTTTATCAATTAATTTCTGAATTAAAGGGGTCATATTAGATTTTGCAATGTGGAGATTTTTTGCAATTTCAGAAATCGGTATCTTACCCAAATCATTAATTAAAAATAATATCTTAAAATGGGATGGTGAGAGATCAATATCTTGTTTTGCTTTGGGTTTAATAAGCTTCTTTTTAAATAAAGGAAAGAGAGCAAATAAACTCTCTACAATGGATGTGAAGTTTTGATTATTGATTGTAATCACCTCATAAAAATTATAATTGCTTTTTCTTACTTTGGATTATATAATAGTTATATAAGTATAATGGTTATTATTTTATAACTGTTATATAAATGATAATAATTTTTCTATAAAAAGTCAATATTATTTATTAAAAAGTACGCTAATAACTTGAAAGGAGAAAAATATATGCAAGTAAGTAGTAAAAAATTAGGTACAGAAAAAATAGGCAAACTTTTACTAAGACTTTCTTTACCAGCAGCTATTGCTATGATGGTTAACGGACTATACAATGTGATAGATACTATCTTTATTGGCCAAGGTGTTGGAGCTTTAGCTATTGGGGGGTTAGCTATAGCTTTCCCTATCCAAATGTTAATTATGGGGTTTGCTCAAATGGTAGGTATTGGAGCCTCCTCAGCAATTTCTAGATTCTTAGGTTCTAATCAAGTTGAAAAGGCTGATCGAGTAGCTGGTAATGCTTATATGTCAATCTTTATCATAAGTCTTATTTTTACAATCTTGGGGTCACTCTTTGTTGATCAATTGTTAACACTCTTTGGTGCTACTGAGAAACTTCTCCCCTATGCTAAAGATTATATTGAAGTTATCTTTTTAGGAACTGTCTTTTTCTCCTTTGCAGTAACTTCAAATAATATTATTCGAGCTGAAGGGAATGCTAAAATAGCAATGTTCTCTATGATTATTGGTACAGGGCTAAATATTTTACTAGATCCATTCTTTATCTTTGGTCAACTTAATCTGATTTGGTTTACCCTCCCAGGATTAGATATGGGAATTCAAGGAGCAGCTACTGCAACAATAATCTCTCAGTTTGCTTCTTTTGTTTATATTATGAGTTATATGTATAGCGGCAAAAGCTCTATCAAAGTTGAATTAGACCACCTAAAATTAAAGTGGGAAATTATTAAAGAAATATTCAGTGTAGGCTTCTCTGCTTTTTCTAGGTCAGCTACTAGTACAATCTTTGCTATAGTTGTTAATAACTCTTTACGAATCTATGGCGGAAATATAGCTATTACTATCTTTGGTATTGTTAATAGAATTATTGCCTTCCTATTTATGCCTATTATAGGGGTTGTCCAAGGTATGCAACCAATTGTAGGCTATAACTATGGAGCTAAAAAAATAGCAAGAGTTAAAACAGGAGTTAAATTATCAATAATTGTTTCTACAATTCTAGCTACATTAGGCTGGATAGTTGGAGAAGCATTTCCGGTAACAATCATCAAAGTATTTACTCAAAATCAAACTATAATTAAAGAAGGAGCTACTGTCTTTAGAATTATGATTGCTATGGTACCTTTTATAGGAATTCAGTTTGTAGGTGGAACCTTATTCCAATCACTTGGTAAAGCAGTGCCAGCAATTATACTATCGCTCTTACGACAATTTATAATATTAACTCCATTAATTTTAATCACCCCAAGATTATTTAACTTGGGATTAATGGGAGTTTGGATATCCTTTCCTATAGCAGATATTCTTGCTGTTATCATTACATTTCTTCTAATAAAAAGTGAGATGAAAAAGATTACGGCAGAAAAAGATACTAAAACAAAAGAAGATTATGAATATGAACCTGCTTAATAAAAAAGCTGCCACAAATGGCAGCTTTTTTATTAATAATTAATTTGCTTTAACCATCAACTCTGTAATTTGATCACTAAGTGCGACTGGATCATCTGGTGTGAATCCTTCCATTAAAGAAGCTAAAGAATATAATAATTCACTATATTGGGCCAACTGTTCTGAATTACCTTCAGTATTATAAATCTGCTCTAACTTATTAAATAGCTCATGATTTGGATTAATCTCTAAAATCCGCTGGGCTTGGCCCATATTTTGATTCATCTTTTCTAGCACTTTCTCCATTGACATGCTTAATCCAGCATCTCCACTAACTAAACAGACTGCACTTGACTTTAATCGCCTACTTAACCGAACATCACTAACTTTACCCTCTAGATTATCTTCTATTGCAGTTAATAATTCCTCAACTTCATCTTGATCAGCTGCAACATCATCCTCAGCATCATCTAAATCTAAATCACCACGCAGAACTGATTTAAACTCTATATCATCATACTCTCTTAAATTATTAATTACAAACTCATCAATTTCATCAAAGAAATAAAGCACTTCTAAACCTTTTTCTTGGAGTAATTCCATCTGAGGCATATTTTCTACTGCCATTTTATCTTCCCCAGTGACATAATAAATTACATCCTGATCTTCTTTCATACGGTTAACGTACTCATTTAAGGTAGTCATCTCACTATCACAATCAGAAGAAGGGAAGATCATTAACTCAACTAATTTATCCTGCTTTTGACCAAAAGTCATATTAGCCCCACTCTTAATTAACTGACCAAACTCACTCCAAAATTTCCTATACTTATCCCGATCGTTAGTAAGTATCTTCTTTAATCGTTTTAGAACCCTCTTTTCTAAAGTCTTACTAATTACTTTTAACTGCTTATCATCCTGCAAAACCTGTCGAGATAGATTTAAATTAAAATCAGGAGAATCTACTAATCCACGTACAAATCTTAAATAATCCGGCAATAATTTAGAACAATTATCCATCACAAAATTATTTTTAGAATATAACCTTAATCCTTGATCAAAGTCCTCAGAAAAAATATTAGATGGAGCTTGCTGGGGAATAAATAATAAAGCAGCATACTTAACTAATCCTTCTACCTTATTATGAATTACTTCTAAGGGTTCAGTCCAGTCATTAAAAGCTTCTTGATAAAATTCATTATATTCTTCCTCTTTAATGTCTCCTTTATTTTTAACCCACAGTGGTTTCATACTATTTAAAGTTTTTATTTCTTCTGTTACATTACCATCTTCATCATCTTCGTAAAACTTCATTTTAATTGGATACTCTACATAATTAGAATGTTTTTTCACCAATTGTTCTATAGTCTGGCGCTTAGTTAAATCTATTTCAGCTTCATCACCAACAAATTCATCTCTTAGATGCAATTTTATTGTAGTTCCTCGCTTATCTTTAGCAACTTCTTCTATTGTGTATGTACCATCGCCTGTTGATTCCCATTTAATTGCTGTATCTTCTCTAGGAGCTTTAGTACTTAAAGTTACCTTATCTGCTACCATAAATGCAGAATAAAATCCAACTCCAAACTGACCAATTAAATCTAGAGCATCATCTTCTTGAGCTTGTTTTTGTTGTAGTTGGTGTAAAAACTTTTGCGAACCTGACTGAGCAATAGTCCCAATACTCTCTATAACTTCATCATACGTCATTCCAATTCCATTATCTTTAATTGTAAATACATTATTTTCTTCATCTATGTCAAGCCAGATTTCAAAATCAGAGTCTCCTTCTAATAGGTCTACATCAGTTAGTGACTGAAATTTAACCTTATCAATTGCATCAGATGCATTAGCAATTAGTTCTCTTAAGAAAATTTCTTGATTTGTATAAATCGAATTAATCATTAAGTCAAGTACTTTTTGAGTTTCAGTCTGAAATTCTTTTTTTTCTACTTCTTTAGCTGTCATAATATTTCCTCCTTTAAGTAATCATTATCCAGCATATATTGTAGCATCATATGGGATTTATTGTCAAGTGTATATCCCAAAATTATGAAGGATAGAATTACCTTAACTACACTTAGATAAATATAATTAAACTGTGTTATACTAATCTTAAGAAGCCTAATAAGAAAAGGAGTTGTTAAGTATGGAAAATACAAAAGAAGCAATCGAAAGATTAAAAGAAAATCCTTTTCGTTCACTTGATGATCTAGCAGCTGAAGCTAATTTAGATAAAGAAGAATTACTTTCAGCTTTAGAAGAGCAAGATCTAGAACTAGCAACATTAAGAAGAGTATCTACTGAACACATGTTTGATGAACTATCTGAAAGTGTAGGCTTTAATTATAATAATCTAATTGATGTTGACTGTGATGATAAGTAATAGTAATAAGCCACCTCTAAACTATCTAGTTCTAGTGGTGGCTTTTTAAAGTTATTCTTCTTATAAAATCCCATACAGATATTTATCATAAATTTAGCCTATAATCTATTAATCAATTCTAGATTATTTTCTCTACTCTTAACTGCTACTCGAATGAAGTCTTCTCCTAAACCAGAGTAAGTATTACAATTTCGAACTAAAATACCTTGTTGGGCCAACTTTTCCTCTAATCTAGTAGAAGTTAAGTTACTATTTTCTAGATCAACCAAGATATAATTAGCATGAGGATAATACACTTTAAATTTGGAAAATTGATTCAATTTTTGATATAAAAATTCTTTTTCTCGTAAGATAGCTTCCTCAGTCTGTTTGATATATTCCTTATCATTTAAAGCTTTTTCCCCAGCTAACTGGGCCAAGCAATTAACATTCCAGGGATCTTTGCTAGCATTTAACTTCTTAATTAATTCCTTATTAGTTGCTCCATAACCTAATCGTAGACCAGGAATGGCAAAGAACTTAGTCAACGAACGCAATACAAATAGATTATCATACTGCTTAACTAAATCAATTACTGTTATATCTTCCTCTAAAAAATCAACAAAAGCTTCATCTACTACCAGAAAAGTATCTTGACTCGCAGCATAATTGATTATCTCAATTATATCTTCTCTCGTTATAAATTTTCCGGTAGGATTATTGGGGTTACATAAAAAGAAGATATCAATATTATCTAATCTAGGTAATAAATCATCTAGATTAAATCTAAATCCTTCTTCTTTCTGTAGTTGAAACTCCTCTATACTTCCTCCCACACTCTCTATCGCCAATCTATACTCTGAAAAGGTAGGAGCTAAGACCAAAGCCTCTCTAGGTGATAATACTGTAGCCAACAAATAAATCAACTCTACTGCTCCATTACCAATTACTAAATTATCCTCTTCTAAATTTTCTTGCTTAGCTATTATAGTCTTTAGCTGATTACACTCCGGATCAGGATAATCCTTTATCCCCTTTAAGTTATTCTTAAGTGCCTTAGTTACTGATTCAGGTGGTCCTAAAAAATTTATATTAGCACTAAAATCAATTATTTCAGCTGGATCTAAATTATACTCTTTAGCTGCTGCTCTAATATTTCCTCCATGATTCTGTTGCACAATTTGACCCTCCTCGGGGCAAGCCACCGAGGATTCTTAGGCTGAGAGTGTAACCACTACTCATATCTCCTAAGCGTAACTTCCTGTCAGCCCGACAGTACATATCCTAAGTGGTACTTACCTTCATTTTTAATCCTTCGTTTAAAATATTTTTACTGGCATTAATATCTCGGTCGTGTATTTCTCCACATTCAGGACATTTCCACTTTCTAACTTTTAAATCTTTAACTTCTTTATTTTTGTAGCCACAGTTGCTACATTTTTGACTACTAGCAAAAAAGGTATCTATCTTAACTAAATTTCTACCATACCATTTTGCTTTGTATTCTAACAATTCAACAAATTTACTCCAGCTAGCGTCAGAAATACTTTTAGCTAAGTTAGAGTTTTTAAGCATGTTCTTCACTTTAAGTGTTTCTAAGCAAATTGTTTGATTTTCACGAATTAGCTTAGTTGACAATTTATGAAGAAAATCTAATCTGATATTTCTAACTTTTTCATATACCTTAGCTAATTTCTTTTTAACTTTATGCCAATTATTAGAACCTTTTTCTTTTCTAGCTAAACTCCTATTTAATCTAGCTATCTTTCTCTCGTATTTCTTTAATACTCTAGAATTAGCTATTTTTTCACCATCAGAAATTATAGCAAAATCTTTTAACCCTAAATCTATTCCAATAGCATTATCTTTTTTAGGCAGTTCTTTAATATCTTCTTTAACTGCTATTGAAATATAATATTTATCTGTATTATTTCTAGTAACTGTAACATTTAATATTTCGCCTTTGATTTCTTTAGATTTTCTAAACTTAATCCAACCTAGTTTAGGTAATTTAATTTTATTGTCTTTAATCTCAATATTAGTAGTTCCACTTTTTCTAGTAAATTTGTTAGTACGATAAGAGTTCTTTTTATTTTTCTTAGACTTAAATTTAGGGAAACTATATTTTTTGTTAAAGAAATTCTTAAAAGCTCTGTCTAAGTCTTTAAGTGCATTCTGTAAAGCGAATTTATCTGGCTCTTTTAACCATTCTAGTTCTTTCTTTAATTGAGTTAGTTGTTTAGAATATTTAGTATAAGTCTTATACTCATCTTCTTTTGCTTTATCTAAGAAATGATTATAAACATATCTAGCGCAACCTACTGATTTATTGATTAATATTCTCTGTTCTTTATTAGGACATAATCTAAACCTATACGCTTTTTCTCTAACTACCATTTTTTCACCTCCTCTACTTAATATTATAGCATAAACTTAAATAAGTTGCAACATTAATATTTAAGTGTTATAATTAGTTTAGGAGGTGTTAATTATGTCAGATTTAACTACTAGAAAAAGAATTACTACTACTTTAGATAAAGATTTAATTGATAAATTAGATAATCTTTCTAAAGAAACTAGAATACCTAAATCTAAATTATTTGATGAAGCTATTAAGGATTTACTTAAAAAGCATAAAGAATAAAGTCAAGACCGTCCACTCTTACCACAGGATATTACCAAGGGAAACCCTTGTTACGATAAATCCGCCACAGTGGTTTGCGAGTGGACTTTAACTTTTATCACCTCATTATTTGATGACCACCATTAATTATTCTAGTCCTAGTAATATACTTTAAACTAGGTGTTTGACTTCTAATTCTAGCTAAAATAGAATTAACTCTTTCTTCTGAAGCTAAAATAACCCCTATTAAAGTACCACTATGGGCTATATTAATTCCTAAAATTTCTTCTTCTTGCCTAGCTAACTTAATTAATCTTTTCAACTGAGGTTTGTATAAAATAGATTGATTGGCCAAGCTACTTATAGTAGTTCCTTTTCCAATTAACCTCATATCTTCTCTATTAATTCCCTGCGCAATCAATTGATAAGCTTTTCTTACTTTCTTTTCTTTCTCTAATTTTAATTTAGTTAGATTTTCTCTAGCATTGAACTTAATTGTATCTACCCCTCCTCCAACATCAAAAATTAAAATAGGAACAGACTTTATCTGACCTAAGTTTGTTAGAGGTTGACCCTGCAAATGATTAAAAGCTACTATCCCAGATAAAAAACAAGCATCAGTTGGTTCAATAGATATAGCTATCTTCCTAACTAATTGAATATTCACTTCTGCTCCTAAAATTATCATGGTAGCAATGATCCCAGCTACAATATCTGCTGTACTACTGGCCATCCCTTTACCTGCTAATAATTCAGATTTTAAACTAACTTGCAGACCAATATCTGAGATATTAAAATACTCTAAAGTCTTCTCAATAGCAAGTACTGTCTTAGCTGCTGCTTGATTAATCTTAATATTAGATAAAGAACTATCTCTTTTAACTGTTACATAACTATATCGATCAATTGGACAGCTAATCTGAAGGTCAACTCCATCAATTATCCCTTGCATTAATTCTCCACAAGTGCCAGGCACCTTAACTGTTACTTCTTGTGTCATCTTCTTACTCCTCTAGATTAATTTTGAGTAAAGTATAGCTTTTTTGCTACAAAGTAACTACCATCACTAACAATGAAACTACCTCTATTACTTCATTAATAGCACCATAATTATCTCCTGTCAGGCCATCTATTTTATCCATAATTACTTTAACTAATACTATTGTAACTAACCAACTAGCTAATAAAATATATATCCCATGTATTTCAAATAAAAAAACTCCTACCAATAACGTCCAACTAGTAGCCAATAAAAAATGTCTCAATTTCAAATGTTTCTGATAGACTTTTCCTAATCCTTCTTGGCGTGGATACGGATAGACAAAGGCTACATAAACCATAGTCCAACGACTAATTGTAGGGGCATATAATAAAATTAATCTCTTATATTCAATTGGACTTTCTACTAATAAACTAAACTTCAACAACAATAATAGTACTACACCAATGACACCAAAGGCACCTACTCTACTATCTCTCATTATATCTAAAATTCTTTCTTTATCTCTTCCACTAAAGATACCATCACAAGTATCCATTAAACCATCTAGATGAAGTCCACCAGTTAAAACTACCATTCCAATTATCAACAAAGCATTTGTCACTAAGGGAGGAAAATATAATTCTCCTAATTGATTAACTGCCACTAAAATTGCCCCTATCAAATTTCCAATTACAGGGTAGTAGACCATTGAGGCCCCGATTGCTTGTTCATCATAATTTAACTCTTGTTTAACAGGAATACGAGTAATAAACTGTAGGGCCAACAAAAACTTATTCATTAGTACTCTATTCCCCGTCTGCTTTTAATACCTTGTTCTTGATAAGGGTGTTTAATAGCTTTCATCTCTGTTACTAAATCGGCTTTATCTAAAATCTTTTCTGGTATCCCTCGACCAGTTAAAATTAGCTCTGTCTCTTCTGCTTTTAAATTGATTAAATCTAATACCTGATCAACTGTTAGTAAATCATATCGTAAAGCATTATTAATTTCATCTAAAATAACAATATCTCTAGCTTCCTCTTGTAATACTTTAGTTGTGTACTTATAAGCCCAATCAACAAATTGCTGGTGCATCTCTTTATCTTCAGTTTGACTAACAAAACAATCTCCACAACCTTGACAATCCATTAGTCCCTCTTTAATTCCTGCTGCATAAGAACAACTTTTGCCAAATTGTTTAATATTAAAGTTAGGTAACCTTTCTGTAGAAAATAATTCTCCTGTATAACTACTTCCTTTTAGATACTGAATCATCTCTACTTTAAATCCATGACCTGCTGCTCTTAATCCTAATCCTAAAGCAGCAGTAGTCTTTCCCTTACCCTTACCTGTATATACTTGTACTAAACCTTGCTTTAATTTCGCATTCATTTTAGCTCCCCCTTTTATACTTCTGGCAATATCCTAAGAATCTATTTATTACTTTAGGTTGGCTACCAAAGTGTAAGTGAACATAACTAACCAATAAATTATCTCTAACTATCCCTTCCAATCTTCCTTCTTCACCTCGTCCGCCATAGAGTTGATAAACTTGTTTACTCTCATCTGCTAAATTGATTAATTTAGAATAATGAAACTCATGACCTTTGGCTTTCTCTCCTTGTTTCAATAGGATGTTATCTCTAACTGCTTTAACATCTACATAGCCCATAGCTTGCAAACTATCTGTCATCTTAACTTGACCAGAAACTGCTCCTACCATAGGAAATCTTTTACCTTCATTATCTATTATCTCTTCAGTTAAATACATCAAACCTCCACATTCAGCATAAGTAGGTAAGTCTTCTCGAATATGCCGATATATATCTTGCTTTATACTCTTATTATTAACTAATTGCTGTAAAAAACTCTCTGGAAAGCCCCCTCCAATATATAAACCATCAACTTTAGGTAGTTTATTATCTTCTATAGGACTAAAAAACTTTAAGTCAACTCCTCTACTAGCTAATAAATCAAAATTATCTTGATAATAAAAATTAAATGCTTCATCATAAGCTACCCCTAAAGTTAGATTATAATCCTTAGCAGATGTAAATATCTTCTTCTCTGTAACCTCAACTCCAGTTCCTTCTTGGGATAAAGAAACTAACTGCTCTAAATCAATATATTTCTCTATTAATTCTACTAGTTGGCTCCTAAAGTTCGCTAGCTCTTTGCTTTCAAAAGTTGGTACCAAACCTAAATGTCGCTCAGGTAATTCTAAATCTTTCTGATAAGGTAAATAGCCTAATACCTTAACTCCAACTTCCTCTTCTAAGGGTTTCTTTATCATCTCAAAATGTCCTTTACTTCCCACATTATTAAGAATTATTCCGGCTATATTTAAATCTGCATCAAAATTTTGATAACCATAGGCGAGAGCAACAGCACTTCTAGCCATCTTTTTAACATCCATAACTAAAACTACTGGTGTTTCTAAAATCTTAGCTATATGAGCTGTACTTCCTGCTCCATCTGTACCCTTTTTACCATCAAATAAGCCCATAACTCCTTCAATAATTGAAATATCACTCTCTCCTCCGGCATTCAAAAATGATTCTTTAACCCCTTCTTCTCCTAAGAAGAAACTATCTAAATTTCGTGATTGATTACCTGTTACTAGAGTATGAAAACCAGGGTCTATATAATCCGGGCCAACTTTATAAGGCTGCACATTATATCCTTGTTTATCTAAAGCAGCCATCAAACCAATTGTTACTGTAGTCTTTCCTACTCCACTTTCTGTGCCAGCAATTACTACGCGAGGATTCATTTTATTCCCTCCCAGTATTTTGTATGAATAGTTTCACTTTTAATTTACAATTAACAATTAACAATTGACAATTAGAACCCCTTAAAACCTTTCTAAATCAAGAGTTTATACGATTTTGAAGTTTAATTGTAAATTGTTCATTGTCCATTGTCAATTGCACTTAATATCAATTAAACTTAAACTATCATTAGTACAAAAGAGTAACATACGATAAAAGCCCCAACATCCCAGTACATTAGCTGTATCGTCTGTCTAATCTGCTGCGGCTGAAATTCAACCTTTGCATCACCTAAATAAGCCCGAAAACTCTCTCTTCCTTGATAATAATTGACTCCTCCTAATTGAATACCTAAAGCTCCAGCAACTGCTGCTTCAGGAAAACCAGCATTAGGGCTAGGATGCTTATTAGCATCTCTAATCATAATATCTATAGCACCTTTCCAACTATCACCTGTAAATAAAGCAGCTATCACAAATAATAATCCTGTTATTCGAGCCGGAATCCAGTTAGCTAAATCATCAATGCTAGCTGCAGCCCAGCCAAAATATTGATACTCTTCATTTTTATAGCCTAGCATAGAATCAAGAGTGTTAATTGCTTTATAAGCCATTGCTAAAGGTGCTCCCCCAACTACCCCATAAAAGAGAGGAGCAATTATTCCATCACTGGTGTTTTCAGCTACCGTTTCTATAGTTCCTCTAGTAACTTCTGCTACAGTTAATTTATCTGTATCTCGACCTACAATCCAATCTAATCTTTTTCTAGCTAACTCTAAATTATCATTAATTAATGGTTGATAGATTGATTTTCCAGCCTGGGCCAACCCCTTAATTGCTATTGTAGTAGTCAATATCCAAACTTCACTTACCAATCCTAAGTAATAATTAATATAGTAAGCTAAATCAATCAACTTTTGAGTAATTAAATAAGTACTGATAATCATAATTAAAGATAATATAATTCCTGCTACTCTTTCTGATTGCTTACTAAATAGTTTTCTTAAAAACTTTTCTAACCTTTCAATTCCTCTACCAATGATTACTACTGGATGAGGATACCACCTCGGGTCCCCAATTATTAAATCAACTATTATTGCTAGTAGTAATAGATATCTATTCATCTTCTCACCTCTTATAAAGTTCAATCCTCATTTTAATAGGACAAATGTCCTAACAGTAAATTGAAAATTAAAATCAAACCCTTTTAACCCAATAGTATATAAAGAACTATATAGATTTTGTCTTGAGGTTTGAATTTCCTACCAGTCCTCTGGACTGTTCGTGTAAATCACTGTAAATTGTACATTGTCAATTAATATCTATAACCTGATACAACAACTCCATATCCAGATGTTCTCTTACCACATCTGCTAATTGATTATAAGCTTTTTCTCTCTCCTGCTTGACTGAAAGAGTATTCTTAGCTATTGAAGATAATCCCTTCTTTACTCTTAACTGATTAATAAAATCTCTTCTAAATTGATCATTATCAAATAAACCATGAATATATGTCCCCCAGACTAGACCTGATCGACTATATGTCCCATCTAGAATTTGAACTTCTCTTCTAGAACGCTCTGTAATCTCAAAGAGATGGTTAGCAGTTGGCCCTAGTTTAGTCTCTCCGACATGTATTTCATAACCTGTTAGTACTTCCTGCTGAGAATTAAATAAACTATCCTCTTTAACTCTAGCTGCTATCTGATTAGTAACCTTATCTGTTAATAAAGTAGTCTTTATATCTAATAGACCTAACCCTTTAATCTCTCCTTGGTCTGTTTCTATTCCAGATGGATCATAAATAACGTTACCTAACATTTGATAGCCACCACAAATGCCTACAACTGGTACTCCAGCTTCTACTTGTTCAATAATTCTTTTTGCACCACCAGTCTGATATAAGTATTCTAAATCCTCAATTGTATTCTTACTCCCTGGTAGAATGATTAAATCTGGACTTCCTAATTCCTTTTTAAGATCCACATACCTTACTCTAGTCTCAAACTCCTGTGCTAAAGCATCAAAGTCAGTAAAGTTAGAAATGTGAGGTAACTTAACTACTACAATATCTAACTGATAATCTTTACTTCCCTGCTTATAACTTGGTATTGAATCCTCTTCTGGAAGATTATAATCACTTATATAAGGAATTATCCCTAAGATAGGAATCCCAGTCTCTTCTTCAATATAATCTATACCAGATTGTAGCCGTTTTACAGCACCACGAAATTTATTAATAATAATCCCTTTAATTCGTTCTTGCTCTGCTTCATTAAGCAGTTCTAAAGTCCCAATAATACTAGCAAAAACTCCTCCGCGATCAATATCAGCTACCAGAATAACAGGTGCTTGGGCCAACTTAGCTATCTTCATATTAACCATATCATAATCCCTTAGATTCACTTCAGCTGGACTACCCGCCCCTTCTAAAACAACTACCTGGTACTCATTCTTTAATCTAGCTAAAGAATCTTTAACTGCTTGTAAACCAACTTGTTGCTTACTAAAATACTCTTTAGCAGTCATATTTTTCTTAACCTGACCATGAATAATTACTTGGGAAGTAGTATCTTCTTTAGGCTTGAGTAAAATTGGGTTCATATCTATTGTTGCTTCTACTTTTGCAGCTTCAGCTTGGACAGCTTGGGCTCGGCCAATTTCTCCTCCCTTTTTAGTCACATATGAATTCAAAGCCATATTTTGCGACTTAAAAGGGGCTACATGATAGCCTTCTTGAATTAAAATCCTACTTACAGCAGCTGTCAAGGTGCTTTTACCTACATCTGAAGCTGTTCCCTGAAACATTATTGTCTTTTTCACTTTCTCACCATCCTAATCTCTCCACCCTCTAAGATCTCATAAAATAACTCTAGATCAAGATTTTCCCGCACTACTTCAGCTAATCGATTATAATTCTTTTTTAATTCTTCGCTACTAGAAGAATAATCTTCATCTAATTTAGCTAATCCTTTTTGACTCCGTAAATTATTGATAAATTCTCTTCTAAATTGATCATTAGCAAATAAACCATGTAAGTATGTACCCCAGATAGTTCCTTCTTTATTACAGGCTCCATCATTTATCTCTACCTGCTGATCAGACCGATAATTGATCCTAAAAATAGGTTCTACTTGATCTCCTAAACTAGTTTGGCCCATATGAATTTCATAGCCTGTTACTTGTTGGCCCACTAGATTAGAAAAGAAATTTTGCTTACTTTTTATCTCAGCACTGACTTGATAAGTTGACTTAGCTGGACTAAACTCCGTTTCTATATCTAATAACCCTAGTCCTCTACTGACTCTTTTATCTCCTTCAGTCAATTCAGAATCTAACAACTTATTACCCAACATCTGATAACCACCACAGATACCAATAATTGATACTCCTTTTTCTGCTAATTCAATTATTTTTTCAGCTAAACCTGTTTCTTTCAAATATTCTAAATCAGCAGTTGTATTCTTAGTTCCAGGAATAATTATTGTATCAAAACCAGATAATTGGTCATTTCTTTCTAGATACTTAAGTGCTACCTGTGGTTCTAAAGCTAAAGCATCAAAATCAGTAAAATTAGAAATATGAGGTAACTTAATAATTCCTATCTTAACTTCAGCCTCCTGCTTAGTAAAACTAGCTAAGGAAACATTATCTTCCTCAGGTAATCTAAAATCTCTTAAATAAGGTATGACTCCTACTACCGGTTTCCCTACCTTTTCCTCTAGTATCTCAATTCCTGGCTTTAATAAATCAAAATCACCTCTAAATTTATTTAATATAATCCCTTGTACTAATTCTCTTTCTTCCGGTTCTAATAACTTTAAAGTTCCAACTACTGAAGCTAATGCTCCTCCTCGGTCAATATCCGCTACTAACAATACAGGAGTCTGATTTAATTTAGCTACCTTCATATTAGCTAAATCTTGATCTTTAATATTTATTTCTGCTGGACTCCCTGCTCCTTCTAAAACAATCACTTCATATTCTCGGGCCAAATCCTGTAATGAATCAGATATTATTTCTAACGCCCAGTTAATATACTTAGAACTCTTTCTCTCTAATCCAAAGTCACCATAAGGTTCTCCTCTAACTATTACTTGGGATTGGCCCTTTCCTTTAGGTTTAACTAATAGTGGTTGCATCTTAACAGTAGGATTTATTCCTGCTGCATCTGCTTGAATTGCTTGAGCACAACCAATTTCCCCTCCTTGAGGTGTAACATAAGAATTTAAAGCCATATTCCAAGACTTAAAGGGAGCTACTTGATAGCCATCCTGGGCCAACATGCGACATAAAGCAGTAGCTAATATACTCTTTCCTACATTAGAAGCTGTACCCTGAATCATAATTCCTTGCACCATCTACTCACCTCCAGTAACTAATTGACAATTTAGAATGCACAATTGACAGTTAAAATCAATTAAGCTACATTGCATATAAGACATATCTGAATTTTCCTTTTAATTGTTAATTGAATTTCGTCCGCTCTGCCAACTCTTTAATCTCAACAGGTAAACCAGCATAAGTTATATAAACCTCATCGGCCTCATTCGCTACTAACTGATTAACTCTTCCTGCAATATCTCGATAAACTCTACCCAATTTATAAGGAGGTACTAAACCTTGGCCCACTTCATTAGAAACCAGCACTACAGTTAAATCTTTTTCTTTAATTTTAGTAATTATTTTTTCTATTTCACTTATTATTTCTTCTTCTTTCATTTGCTCATTAAAATCATATTCATCTTCATTTAACTCTTCATTCTGTAATAGCAGATTTGAAATTAATACTGTTAAACAATCTACCAAAACAACCGAACCTTTCTTTATTTCACTTAAAATCTGACTAACTTCTCTACTTTCCTCAATGGTAGTCCACTCTTGAGGACGAGATGCTTGGTGTTGTTTTATTCTTTCTTTCATCTCTTTATCTCTAGGCTGAGAAGTTGCAATATATGTAACTTCTAAACCTCCTAAATTTGTAACAATTTCTTCGGCAAAACTACTTTTACCACTTCTTGCACCGCCTAACACTAGAATTAACCTACTCATTTATACTCCTCCTAAATTAACTAACCCTCTATAAAAAAGCATAATTTCTACTTAAATCACAAATTATAATAATAAAACTGGAGGTGGTTAATATGACTGTTGAAGAATATGATTTTGCTGACTTAACGGCTGAACAAGTTAAAATGATTAAAGAAACTGAAGCTAGAATAAATAAAAATAGAAAAAATGATGAAATTATGCTTTGGGCTCTTACAGGAGAATAATGATTAATCTGGGTTAGGTCTTTGACCTCTCCCAGATATTTTATATCATTTACTATTCTATTATTATCTGCGCCTCTTCAAAGGTAGCCATATCACTAATAATCTTAGTTGCAGCTTCTACTAGATTCATACTTAAAACTGCTCCTGTTCCTTCACCTAACCTCATATCTAAATCCAATAATGGTTTTAAACCTAATAGATCATAGATTTTAATATGGCCTGGTTCTACTGATTTATGAGATGAAATCAAGTAACCTGTAACCTGTGGCTTTAGTTTCTTAGCGATCAAAGCAGCAGCTCCTGAAATTAAACCATCTACTATAACTGGTACGCGATTAGCAGCTGCTACTAACATAACTCCAGCCATACCTGCTATCTCTAAGCCACCTACTTTAGCTAAGATATCAATGCCATCATCAACTTGGGGCTGATTTACTGCTAAAGATTGAGTAATTACTTGCTTCTTCTTTTTTAATCCTGCCTCATCAATTCCTGTTCCATAACCAACTATCTCATCTAATGATAAATCAGTAATAGTAGCCAAAATAGCACTACTAGCGGTAGTATTTCCAATTCCCATCTCACCTGTTCCAATTAAATTAGCTCCTTGAGAGATTAGGTCTTTACCGACTTCAATTCCTACTTCTAAAGCAGCCCTAGCTTCCTGACGAGACATAGCAGAACCTTGAGCTAAATTATCAGTTCCTGCCTTTACTTTCTTAATAACCAGATTTTCAGCTTCTAATTCATTAACAACTCCTATATCTACTATTGTTACTTCAGCTGCCATCTGTTTAGCTAACACATTAACAGCAGCTCCTCCATTTAAAAAATTATAAACCATCTGAGTAGTTACTTCTTGTGGAAAAGCACTTACCCCTTCAGCTACTACTCCATGGTCAGCAGCCATTACAATATGAGCTTTATGGTCAACCTTAGGAAATAATTCTCCAGTTATTCCAGCTAATTTAACTGCAATTTCTTCTAATTTCCCTAAACTTCCTGGTGGCTTAGTTAAACTATCTAACCTTTCTTGGGCCTGATTCATCTTTTCTTGATCTAACTTTTCAATCTTGGCAACTGTCTCTTCTAATAAACCCATTTTTATGCCTCCTCTATTCCTCAGATGATCATACTTCACAAAACTAATACCGAAATTGCTAATAGCCAAAGATATATGTTAAAATAAAATCCCTTTATCCATTTTTTTGAATTAAAGAATTATATATGGTTTGTTGGTGTCGTAATCTTTTTTGACTAGCACCTCTGCCCCATAAACTTCCTTTATATTTTGGGAAGTAATTACTTTTTCTGGTCTACCAAAATCATAAATTTGGCCTTGCTTAAGCAGTAGTAATTTATCACAATACTTAGCAGCTAAATTTAAATCATGTAGTACTATTAAAATAGTTAATTTATGATTACAATTAAGTCTTGTTAATAAATTCATTATTTCTAACTGGTAATTAATATCTAAATTAGAGGTCGGTTCATCTAATAATAATATTTCTGGCTGTTGGGCCAAGCTTCTAGCTAAAATAACCCTTTGTCTTTCTCCTCCACTAAGTTGGTTGATAGATCTATTAGCTAATTCTAAAGTATTAGTCAACTCTAGCGCTTGCTTAACAATCTTTACATCTTCTGCTGTTTCACTAATAAATCTACTAAGGTAAGGGTTTCTGCCCATCATCACTAACTCCCTAACCGTAAAATCAAAGTTAACACTAGTATTTTGAGGTACAACAGCTAACTTTTTAGCTATTTCTTTCTTCTTAAATCTCTGCAGATCAAAATTATCTAAATAAATTGTTCCCGATTTAGGCTGAAAAATATTATTTATATTCTTAAGTAAAGTAGATTTTCCAGAGCCATTTGGACCAATTAAACCTATAAACTCTCCTTCTTTAATAGCAAAACTAATATTTTGTAAAACTTCTAAGTTATCATAGCTATAACTTAATTGATCAACTTCAAGTTTGCTAACAATCATTACCTCCTCCTATAGTGAATTTGGTTTTAGATTTTAATTATCAATTTGTAGTTAAAATCCTGTAGTCTTTTTCTTACTTAACAAATAAAGAAAGAAAGGGCCTCCAAATAAAGAGGTTATAATCCCTACAGGAATTTCAGTTGGAGCAATTACTGTCCGGGCCAATGTATCAGTTAAAATTAAAAAGATTGCACCTACCAAAGCTGAGCTAGGAATTAAAATTCTATGATCTGGGCCAACTAATAATCTCACTAAATGGGGAATGATTAAGCCTACAAAACCAATTACTCCACTTCCTGCTACTGCTACCCCAGCCAATAAGGAACCAACTATTAATAAAATCTTCTTTATTTGTTCTGCTTCAACCCCTAAGCCCTGGGCTGCTTCTGCCCCTAATAACATAATATTCAAATCTCTAGCAAAAACATGAATTGAAAAATAACCAATTATAATATAAATCCAGATCATTTCTACCTTAGCCCAATCAGCTACAGCTAAACTACCCATCATCCAAAATACAATTCGTTGCATACTTTGATTGTTAAAGACCATCAATAAAGAAACAATAGCCGACAGAAATGAACCAACTGCTACTCCTGCCAGCAATAAAGTGCTTACTGAAATCTTGTGCCCCACTTTAGCTAGATTATAAACAATAAAAGTAGTTACTAAGGCGCCACTAAAAGCAAATATAGGAATACTATTTAAGCCTAATAGACTAAATTGAAAATCCCACAACATCCCTAAAGTTGCTCCTAAAGATGCTCCCGAAGAAATCCCGATTACATAAGGGTCAGCCATCGGATTCTTTAGTAAAGCCTGAAAAACTGTGCCTGAAGTTGCTAAAGCTAATCCTACTAAACCAGCTAATAATACCCTAGGTAATCTAATCTTCCAAATAATAGTCTGACTGACCCCCAGCTTTTCCCCTAATTTAAATAAAATCTGTATTACTTTTAAAAAAGGGATCTTTACTGCTCCTAAGCTAGTCGCTACTATAACTGTTAAAATCAAGAATATAATTAATCCTACAATAATGCCTCGCCATTTTGTTTTTTTAGTCTTCATATAGTATCAACTCTTCTTTTTAATTCTTTAATTTATTAACAAAAGTTCAATCGTTACTCATCACTTGTCACTGAAAATAACTTAGGATGAAGAACTTTAGCTATTTTTTCTAAAGCAATAACAATTCTTGGCCCAGGCCGATTAACAATATCAGGATTCAAAATATGAACCCTACCTTCTCTGATGGCCTTAATTGAAGCAAATTCATCTCTATTCATAATAGTTCTTTTAGTTACTGTACCCTTCCAACTATGTTTAGAAGCTAAGTAAACATCAGGATTTTTAGCTAATAAAACTTCAAAACTATACTGGGGCCAAGCACTTTGAGCATCATGGGCAATATTTACTCCACCAGCTAAAGAAATTAGATTATCAATAAACGTATTAGGGCCTGCTGTATATAATGGTTGCTTCCAGACCTCATAAAAAACTTCTGGGCGCTGCTTTTGACTGACATGCTCCTTGATAGTTTCAGTAATCTTATTTATTTTATCTTGCATTCTAGTTGTTAACTTACGAGCTTTTTTTTGTTGGCCCGTTATTTTACCCACTAAAGAAATACTAGCTATAATTTCTTTTATAGTTTTAGGGTTTAGACCAATAACTTTAATCCCTAATTGTCTTAATCTCTTCACCATTTCTTTAGATGTAATTCCTGCTGCCAAAACTAAATCAGGTTTTAATTGAATTATCGTTTCTAGATTCTTACTACTAACCTGTTTCTTCTTAGTTGCTGCTTGAGGATAGTCAGCATGTTTTGTTACCCCTACTACTTTATCCTCTAACCCTAAAGCAAATAAAATCTCAGTATTACTAGGAGCTAAAGAAATAATCCGCTTAGGTTGTTCATCAATAGTGACCTTTTCTTTTAAATCATCCGTAACTGTTATAGGATAATCTGTTGCTTGAACAATACTTCCTCCAACTAATAAGCTAATTAATACTAATAAATAAACTAGATTCTTCTTTAATTTCATAAATATCCCCCTAAATTAAAAATTCCTCAACCTTGATAACAAGATTGAGGTAAATATAAGTAGACATAGACCGCCTTAAGATCTAGACTACCTCCTTGCTACCGAAGTAATAGTAGTTGCTAGCTAACTAGGCAGGTCTCCTGACTTCTAGCTTACATTAAGCTTTACCTTCCCCAAAAGCTGAGTGGTATCTTAAGCTCAATCTGCTAGTTACAGTGGCGGGCCCGTTCAGGATTTACACCTGATTCCCTATTCTCCCTTAACCGTAGTTAAAGGCACCTAATTATTTAATATTTAATTATTATCCGCTATACAATATTCTTATGCATAGTTTACTAAATTCCTGCTTAATAATCTAAATATTTTTTTACTTAAATTGCCAAAAGATCAGCTGTTGTCTGCGTTTTACATAATTTAGAGTATACTCCCCCAGCATCAATCAATTCTTCATGAGTCCCTCTTTCTACAATAGAACCTCTTTCTAAAACTAAAATCTTGTCTGAATCTTGAATAGTAGAAAGACGATGAGCAACTACTATGGTAGTACGATCTTCCATCAACTTATCTAAAGCATCCTGAATTAAATTTTCTGTTTCAACATCAACTGCTGAAGTAGCTTCATCTAATATAAGAATAGGAGCATCCTTAAGTACAGCTCGCGCTATAGAAATACGCTGTTTTTGTCCTCCGGATAATTTAACTCCTCTTTCTCCAACTTTAGTTTCATAGTCATTCGAAAGTTCTTGTATAAATTCGTGAGCATTAGCTGTTTTAGCGGCTTCTATTACCTCTTTATCAGAAGCATAAGGGCTACCATATATAATATTCTCTTTGATAGTCCCATTAAATAAAAATACATCCTGCAAAACCATACTAATATTTTCTCTTAAATTATGAAGTGTTATATCTTGAATATCCTTGTCATCAATTAATATTTTCCCTGATTGAGGTTCATAAAAACGAGGGATCAAACGAATAATTGTAGTCTTACCAACTCCAGTCGGGCCAACTAAGGCTACCTTTTTCCCAGATTCAACCTCAAAAGAAATATCTTCTAAGACAGGCTCGTCTTCTTCATAGCGAAAGTTAACCTTGTCAAAAACAATCTCTCCGTTAATATTATTCACAGCAGTTGCATCTGGATGATTAGTAATCTGAGGTTCAACATTTAGAACTTCAATCACTCTTTCTGCGCTAGCAAGAGCTTGCTGTAATCCTTCATTTATTCTTCCTAACTGAGTAATAGGCTGATAAAACATCCGTAAATAAAGTAAGAAAGCAACTAGGTCAGCCATAGAAAGTTCTCCAGCTAGGGCTAACCTCCCCCCAAAGAAGATAACAATTACAGTTCCCATCCCAGATATAAACTGAATACCTGGTTGATAGATAGCACTTACCTTAAGTGCTTTTAAAATAGCTTTAGTATAAGCAGTAATTCGCTTCCCTGCCTGTTTACTTTCGTAATCCTCTTGAGTAAAAGCTTTTATTTCTTTGATTCCTGAAATATTATCTTGCAGGATAGCATTTACATCAGCTACCTCCTCTTGTGCCTTCTTAAATAAAGGGCGAGAAACCATACTAAACTTTAAGACAGCCCAGATTAAAAAAGGTATTGGAATTAAAGTTAACAGAGTCAATTTTACATTCATAGAGAATAATATAGCTGAAATTCCCACCAAAATACCTACATTACTAATGATAGTTGGTATCGCATGCGCAATCAATCTTTCAAAATTACGAGTATCATTTACTACCCGAGACATTAACTCTCCTGTCTGTTTATCTTGAAAGAATTTAAGAGATAATTCTTGTAAATGATCATAAAGATACTGACGAATATCTTCTAATATCTCCCAAGCAGCATAATGAGCTACATAATTACGACCAAACTGGGCCAACGCCCGAAACAAATATATGACTACTATAGAGATAGCCAAAGTATTTATCTTTCCAAAATCAATTCCTGCCCCAGCTCCTTTAATTATGGTATTTATCAGGTTTCTAATCAACCACGGAGCAGCTAAATTCATAGCTGTAAACAAAATCAAACAAAAGATAGCTAATAACAAAACTACCCAATATGGTTTGATAAAGCGAAATAACGGTTTGAATTTCTTCCACTCCATTTTTTTCCTCCTTAATTACCAACTTAGTTTCCTTCTCGAAGCCACACTAACATCTCTCCTAACTCTCTATTATCCCAAGCAAAATAAGGCACTGCTTTAATTTTAATTGGTTCTTTCTGATAGTCAGTTGTACTATAAAGTTTATCTTCACTATTAGCAATCTTATAACCTTGTCCTTTAATAACTGTTACTCCATCTAATAGATCGTCTTTATATTCTACTGTTAACTCTTTATCCTGAGGCAAAGAAATAGCAGGTAGATTATTACCATTATCCGCTTCTTCAAGACAGTAGATTATTGGCCCTCGTTGTAGAGCTACTTTACCAACATTCTCACGAAGCTTAGGATTAGAATAAACTCTTTTTACAGGCATTGCCAGGACTAATTCAATTTGGTCTCCTTTACTCCACGATCTATTAACTTCTACATAACCATTATCTATAATTGAATCAAGTTCTAAAGTCCTTCCATTAACTTTAAGTTCTGCACTTTCACACCAGTCAGGAATTCTAAGGGCCAATGTAAACTCAACCTCTTCTCTCGGATTAACTGTAATAGTTATATTTTCATCCCATGGATAATCAGTCTCTTGATCTAGTTCTACACTAGTACCATCAATTTCAAATTCTGTTACACTAGCAGTATATAAATGAATATAGGCAGCTTGCTCATCTGTAGAGTAGATGTACTCTCCAATTGAAGCCAGTAACCGGGCTATATTAGGTGGACAACAAGCACAGCCAAACCACTTTTGTCGAGTAGGCTTAACATGTTCTTTATCCTTTCGCTCCTCACAAGCTTCGGGCCAAACTTCTAGTGGATTAACATAGAAAAACTTTTCTCCATCCTGAGACATGCCACTTAAAACTCCATTATACAAAGCTCTTTCCATTACATCTGCATATTGACTATCTAAATCAAGATGTAACATTCTATGGGCCCAAAACATAAGACCAATAGCTGCACAAGTCTCGGCATAAGCTGTATCATTAGGTAAGTCATAATCAAAGCTAAAAGCTTCACCATAACCACTTGAACCTATTCCGCCAGTAATATACATCTGTTTTTGAGTAGTGTTGGCCCATAACCTTTCACAAGCCTCAACTAGTGATTGGTCGCCAGTTTCAGCTGCTATATCAGCCATCCCACTATACATATAAACTGCCCGTACGGCATGACCTTTAGCTACTTCCTGTTCTCTGACTGGCCGATCTGACTGATGATAAGTTTTATCTTCTGTCAAACTTCTAAAATCAGGCCAATAAGTAGTTTTTCCTCTTTCTTCCCATTCAAGATCAAAGTAATGAGGTTCTTTTCCCCGTTCATCTATAAAGAACTTAGCTAGGTTAAGATATCTTTCCTCATCAGTAACTCGATAAAGCTTAACTAAAGCCAACTCAATCTCTTGATGACCCGGATAACCTTGTAATTTATCCTCTTGAGGGCCAAATGTCTGATCTATATGATCGGCAAAACGACAAACTACATCTAATAGTTTTTTCTTTCCTGTCGCCTGATAGTAAGCTACTGCAGCCTCTATCATATGACCAGCACAATATAACTCATGACATTCTTCTAAATCCTGCCATCTCTTGTCTGGTGCTTCAATAATGTAATAAGTATTTAAATAACCATCTGGTTGCTGAGCTTTAGCAATTAAATCAATTACCTCATCAGCAGTTTTCTCTAGTTCAGAGTCAGGATTAGTAGCTAGCTGATAAGCAACAGCCTCTAACCACTTAGCTACATCACTATCCTGAAAGACCATACCTTTAAATTCTCCTTCTGCCTCACCTGCCGCAATCTTAAAATTTTCAATTGCATGACTTGGTTCTGTATTAGGTAGTTCATCATTTAAAGCCTGCCATTGATAAGGAATTACTTTTTCTCGCACTAATTCATTCTTTTCTCCTAATAATCCACCATTGATATCAACATCTTTAACTGAAATAGATTTAAGTGTCATATTAAAAACTCCTTCCTTTCTGTTTATATAACATAATCATAACCTTTTAAATAACTCGACTATACTGAGCCTTATATAACTCATAATATGCCCCTTGACTATCCATTAGTTGATCATGACTTCCAGTTTCAATAATCTCACCATTATCAATAACCATAATCCTATCTGCATTTCTAATTGTTGATAACCTATGAGCAATAACAAAAGAGGTTCTACCTTCTAAAACAGCTTCAGTAGCCTTTTGGACAAGTATCTCTGTCTGAGTATCAATACTTGATGTTGCTTCATCTAGAATTAAAATACCTGGGTTTGACAAAATAGTTCGTGCAAAAGAAATTAACTGTCGTTGCCCCACTGATAATCTTGAACCTCGTTCATTAACTTCAGTCTGATAACCATCTTCTAATTCAGTTATAAAGTCATGAGCATAAACCGTTTTCGCTGCCTCAATTGCTTCTTCATCTGAAGCATCAAGATTACCATATTTAATATTATCCATAATTGGCCCTGAGAAAATAAAAGTATCTTGCATCATAATACCAATCTGTTCCCTTAGCGATTTAATGGTTACACTCTGGATATCAATACCATCTATTAAAATACTTCCTGTATCTATATCATAAAAACGAGTTAACAAATTAATAATAGTACTTTTACCAGCACCTGTTGCACCAACAAAGGCTATTGTTTCCCCTGGTTGAACCTTAAAGTTCAAATCTTTTAGTATTCTTATATCTTCTTCATAACTGAAGTTAACATCTTTAAATTCTACTTCTCCTTTTACTGGCGGAAGAGGAATAGCTTGTGGTGCATCTACTATATCTGCATCTGTATCCAATACATCAAATATTCTCTCAGCTGCAGATCCAGCAATTAAAAGCTGATTATAAAAATTACTTAAATTAATGATTGGTTGCCATAATCTCCAAACATACTGCAATAAAGCAATTAAGGTACCAATTGTAATTATACCTTGGGTTAGATAGTTCATTCCTACTAGATACATCAGGATTACACTAATCGTATTAATCACAATAACCATTGGAAATACACTATGGGATAACATAACTGCATGCATCCATGATTCACGACTATCCTCAAGCAAATCTTCTGCGATATTACTATTTCTATCTTCTCTAACAAAAGCTTGTGTAATTTCCATTCCAGTAATACTTTCATGGATATAAGCATTTAAGTTAGAATTCTTCTTTTGTACCTTTCGCCAACCAATTCTAATCCTTTTCTTCATTAAAAATACAACTAATACTAATAATGGCATTACAGTTAAAGCTATCATTGTAAGCCTAAAGTGAAGACTAAACATTATAATTAGAATAGCTACAAATTTAAACAAATCAGTTATTATATTGATTAACCCATTCTCCAGTATCCCCTGCAATGAATTTACGTTATTCATAACTCGAACAATGATTTTACCTGCTGGTTTAGAATCAAAATAATTGAAAGATAGATTTTGAATATGCTCAAATATCTCTTTTCTAATATTTTTAATAACTTTATGTCCAGTCTTACTCATCAGTATTACTCTATACCTGACACAAACAGCATTAATTACCAATAAAGTAATATAAACTAAACTGATCCAAAGCAATCCTTGTAAATCACCGGTACCTATATACTTATCTATTGCTACCTTAGTAAGATAGGGCCCCATTAGATTAGAAAAAGCTGCTACTGCCATTAACACAACCGCGATCAAGACTTTAAACTTATAAGGCTTTAAATATTTCAGAAGTCGTCTAATATGATGAGGATTAAATGACTCTAATTTCTCATCTTCAAAATATCTATTTCTAGCCATTATGAAACCTCCAATTTCTCTTCAAAGTATCCACCATCAGCAATTAATTCCTTGTATTGTTTCTCAAAAATATTATAATACTCACCTTTTAATTTTAAGAGTTCTTCATGAGTTCCTCTCTCAGCAATCTTACCATCTTTAAGGATAATAATTTGATCAGCATTTCTAACTGATGAAATTCTGTGAGCAATAATAAATAATGTACTTTTATCATCCATTTCTTCTAGTGCTTCCTGAATTTTATGTTCTGTCTCCATGTCCACTGCCGAAGTAGCATCATCCAGTATTAAAATAGGGGATTCTTCTAAAACAGCTCGTGCTAATGATACACGCTGTTTTTGTCCACCAGAAAGACCCATCCCTCTTTCTCCTACAACTTCTTGATAACCTTCATCTATCTCTTCAATAAACTCTTTAGCTCCTGCAATCTTTGCTGCTTCCTTGATTTCATCTAATGAAGCATCAGGGCTACCATAAGCAATATTATTCTTTATAGTCTCAGAAAATAAAAAGACATCCTGCATAACTATACTAACTTGTTCTCTTAAATTTTTTAAATCAAAATCCTTAACATTTATATCATCTATACAAACTTCACCCTCAGTTACATCATAATAGCGAGCAATTAAATTAATTAAAGAAGATTTACCACTTCCTGTTGCTCCCATAATTGCTACTGTATCATCAGGTTTAGCATGAAAATTAATATCCTTTAAAATATATTGATCATCATATCTTAAAGAAACATCTTTAAATTCTATCTCACCTTTAACTTGATCAACAGTAACTGGATTTTCTCCATTTTCAATTTCAGATTCTGTTTCTAAAATATTAAATATTCTTTCTCCAGAAGCTATTGCTCTACTTATCATATTTACTAAACGTCCTAGTAATCTCATAGGCATGATTAACATCCATAAATAACTGTTAAATTGCATCCAAACTCCTATTGTTATCTCACCTTGAATTACTAATCTACCACCAAAATACAATAAAAAGACTGTACTGGCCCCACCTAAAAATTCAATTATAGGGAAATACTTGGCCCAAATTTTAGCTGCTCCATAATTTTTCTTAAAATAATCATGATTCTCTTCATCAAATTTTTCCATCTCATGATACTGCTGGTGAAAGGCCTTAACTATTCTAATTCCTGATATATTTTCTTGCACAGTAGAGTTTAATTCAGAAAACTGCTCTCTAACCTCACTAAAAGCCGGTTTGATTCTTCTTGAAAGACGATAAGCAAAGAAGGCAATAAAAGGACTTGTTGCTAAGGAAATTAAAGTTAATTGTACATTCTCTCTAATTAGAACAATCCCTACTAATAAGACATAAAAAACACATCTGATTAACTGAATCATACCCTCAGCAATAACAAGTCTAATTGCATTCATATCACCTGTCATTCTAGACATTAACTCCCCAGTTCTATTTTCATTAAAGAAACTAAAAGATAACTTTTGTAAGTGATCATAAACTGACTGTTTTAAATCTCTAAGTGTCTTTTGCGAAAGCGCTTCAATACAGTACCTTTGAATAATAATACATAAAGATCTTAATAAAGTAACTCCTATATAAGCTACTAGTAACCCTGTTAATAGTTGAGTTTTACCATTAGTAATAACATCATCAATGATTCTTCTGTTTAAATAACCTGGTACCATTGATGCTCCAACATTTAAAATAATAAATATTATACCACTATAAAACAAATAGCTATACCCTCTAACATAATTCCATAATTTTTTAAATACTTCCACTTTTTACACCTTCTTATCTGCTAATTAATATTACCAACATCAATTTTAGTTTGGAATTCGTTTTCTTCTACAATCCTATCTCTTAAATTCTTAGCAAAAATTATACTGCCAGCACCAATTAAAGGTATTTAGCATCAGGCAACCTCATTATCCTCTTACATTCTTCACTAAAAAATTGAATTATTATTGATATTAACTATTACGCTTACCCCAAATAGCTACCCCATCTTGATTTAATCCAGTAAAGACAAGAGTTGGATTCCAATTCTCCCAATCCCAAGCAGAAATCATTTTAACTTGATAATTATTTTTTTCTCTCTTATTAACTACTAAATTAAATTTTAAGCTATAATCATCAACCTGATGCCAAGACCCACTCCCAATTTCTCCAGTTATTTTACCATTCTCTAAAAATTTTAAATTCTCTGCTTGTAATTGCTTATTTCTATCTGGATCCATAATAATTATTTCCCAATCTCCTACTACTTCTTGTTGGGGAACCTTTTGTAATTCTTCTCCAGCAAATCTTTCAGGGGATGCTACAGGCCAACCATCATCAGTCCACAGTATCTTTCTCACATGTAGATATGACCACTCTGGTTTCTTTCCTCCTCGAGCATGATGAACAATATAATAATCATCTTCATCTTTTAAGATTGAATTATGTCCTGGTGCTTGCCAACCTTCATCATTAGCAAAAGAATAGCCACCAACAATCTTAGTTCCTACTCTAGATTGAGGTTCGAAGTCAGTATCAGTCATACAATTACCTTGATAGTCTAGATAAGGACCAGTTATCTTATCTGCTCTTCCTACTCTAATATTATAATCAGTAAACAAAGAATCATAGGAAACAAAGAGATAATACCTATCAAATTCTTCATTATATACTATATAAGGGCCTTCGATAGCACCTTCTACTTTAGAACTCCTTTTAGCTATTAAATTTCCTCTATTATAATTAATTAATTTTCCTGTATTTCGATCGATCCTTGTTACATATATACCACCAAAAAAAGAACCATAGACCATCCAAGGTTTACCGGTCTTAGAAAAGAATAGATTAGGATCAATAGCGTTAGGGGTATCACCAGAAGCATTAGGGTCATCATCAGATTTAGTTTTAAAGACCTCACCTGCTGTAGTCCAAGGTCCTGTAATAGATTTACTTTTAGCTAAACCAATTAAGGAATGATTTGTACCAAATTGAGAAGCAGCATAATAAAGATAATAATCATCACCAAATTTTACTACATCTGGAGCCCACAGATTTTGAGCATCTGTCCAATCTTTAGCTTCTTTAGGAATACCATCTAAAGCGTAACCTACCCATTCCCAGTCTATTAAATTCTTAGAGCGCCTAATTTGAAGTCCTAATTTAAGTGGATTCTCCTCACTACTACAGACTTTCCTATCAGTAGAAAAAGTATAATACCAGTCTCCATCTTTAACAATTGCCGGATCATGTACATTATTGATCATCCAACCTTCTTCATCATTTACTGTAGATGAATCATAGAGAGGATAATTAGGAGGAGCACTAGGATATTTAAATTCATAATTTTTCATTTAAAATCACCTCTTAATTAAATAAGAATCCATAATAACTTCAAAATCTTATAATAGACTCTTTAGATATTATGGATTCTTATATCAGATTATACTACTTGTTATTAAATTATTTATTATTTTTTAATCTAACTACATTCCAAGAAAGTTTAGATAAATCAGCTACAACCTTATTATCTTTAACTGTTGCATTTCCATTGGTATGAGGGGTTACATTATCAGGATTATCTGCTGTATTACGAGCTTTAACATCTTCATTTTCTAATACAATATGCTCTACTACATCATAATCTTCAAATCCTTTTAAGTCACATTCAAAAGCTAAATCCTCTTCTTGAGATCTATTTACTGCAAAAATAGTTAGTTCATCATCTTCTTCATTCATTACACTAACAGCATCTAAAAAAGGTACCTCATCAAAATCTTCACTATCATAAGTTGGAGAAGAAATAACTGAATCTAATACAGTACCTCTTCCGTATTTAGAAGCGTGAAGGTATGGATAATAAATAGTCTGCATCCAGACATCTCCACCTTCCTCAGTCATAATAGGGGCAATTACATTAACAAGCTGAGCCAAGCAGGCCATCTTTACTCTATCTGCATGCTTTAATAAGCTCATTAACATCATACCTACTACTAATGCATCTTCAAAAGTATAAATATCTTCTAGTTGTGGCGGCGCAGTCTGCCAAGGCTCAAGCTTTTTATCTGCTTCATTAGAATGGAACCAAACATTCCATTCATCAAATGATAAATTTATTTCTTTATCACTTCCTTTTTTAGCTTTCACATAATCACAGGTAGCAATTACTGATTCAATAAAGTCATCCATTCCTACTGACTGAGCTAAGTAATTCTCAAGATCTTCCTCTCGATTACCAAAATACTGGTGAAGAGAAATATAATCTATGTGCTCATAAGTGTGATCTAAAACAGTTGCCTCCCACTCTGCAAAAGTTGGCATCTCTCTATAAGAACTTCCACAAGCTACAAGTTCAATCTCAGGATCAACTTGCTTCATAACTTTAGCAGTTTCACAAGCAAGACGTCCATACTCATCAGCTGTCTTATGACCCAACTGCCATGGACCATCCATTTCGTTACCTAAACACCAAGTTTTAATGTTATGAGGTTCTTCATAACCATGCTCTTTTCTTAAGTTACTATAGTAACTTCCACCTGGATGATTACAATACTCTAGTAGATTACGAGCTGCATCTATACCTCTCGTCCCTAAATTAACAGCCATCATTACATCAGTATCTGCTTTGTTGGCCCAATCCATAAATTCATTAGTTCCCACTTCATTGGTTTCAATTGTTCTCCACGCTAATTCTAATCTATTTGGTCTATCCTCTAGTGGGCCAACTCCATCTTCCCAATTATAGCCAGAAACAAAGTTACCTCCAGGATAACGAACAATCGGTACATCTAACTTTTTAATCAACTCCATTACATCTTCTCTAAAGCCATCTTCATCTGCCGTTGGGTGATCAGGTTCATAAATACCTGTATAAACTGCACGTCCTAAATGCTCTATAAAAGAACCATAAATTCGATCATCAACTTCTCCTACCTTAAAATTCTTATCCAAATTCATTTTTGCTTTATTATCGGCCATTATAATTCACTCCCTTTTTTTAATTAGATTAAGGTAACTTTCTTATTTATCTTATTCCCTTATAATCATTACTAGTTATTTTCTAACCGTTTAGAAAGTAAACAAAAAAACAAATTTTTATTTCTAAGCGATTAGACTAATTATAACTATTTTAATTATATAAACAATAATAAATAATGTCAATGTTAATCCTATACTTTTTAGATAATTTTATACCACCTCCTTGCAGAAATTATAAAAATGATTATATATTACTATTACTACACACTAAATTTTTCTACTGACTCTTGTAATTTATTAGCCATTACAGTCATTCTTTGCGAAGAAGCAGCTACCTCATTAGACATTTCATTGATATTTTGAGAAGTATTAAGTAAATCGTTACTATTACCAGTCAATTGTTTTGTTAAAGCAGCTGTCTCTTCAATTTGTAAGGAAGTATTCTTTATTGCTTCTCTTATCCTCTTAAATACCTCTCCAGTATCTTGCACAACTTCTTTTCCTTCTTCAGCTTTTACTTTTACACCTTTAATAGCAGTTAACCCAATATCTGATTTACTTTGAATTTCTTTAACTATATTGGCTATCTTATTAGTGGCCTGAGAAGTTTCTTCTGCTAAACTCCTAATTTCATCTGCAACAACTGCAAATCCACGACCATGTTCTCCAGCTCTAGCTGATTCAATTGCTGCATTTAAAGCAAGAAGATTTGTTTGCTCAGCAATATTAGTAATTAATTCTACTATTTGACCAATTTCTTTTGAGTCATCATTTAATTCATTAATAACCTTTACCGTTTCAGATACTTCTTGATTAATTTCTTCAATATTATTAATTGTTTTTTCTATATTTTGATGACCAAATTTGGCTTCTAGGTCAGCCTCCTTAGATACTTCTGTTACACTTTGACTACTAGCAGAAACTTGTTTGATACTAGTTGTCATCTCTTGTAAGGTCTGATTGGTATTCTCTATCGCTGCATTACTTTCTTCAGCTGATGCTGATAGTTCTTCACTATAGGCAGAAATATCTTCTACTGCTTCTAATAAATTAGTTACCATCTCTTTTAAGTTATTACGCATTTGATTGAGAATTTTAACTAAACCACCAATCTCATCATTAGATTTTACTTCTAAACCCTTGATATTCAAATTCCCAGCAGCAATTTCTTCAGCAAAATTCTTTGCTTTAATAATTGGATTAGTTATATACTTAACAAAACTAACCGTTACAGCTACAGCCACTAGAATACCTAATAATGAAATAACAATAAGCATATTTCTAATCTTTCCAGAAGAAGAATTGATTTTATTTACAGGAATCTTACTCACCAAATATAAATTTGTTCCTTCAATTTTATTTATAATTTGATAATTACCTGCAACAGTTTCTTTTTTAGATACTACTTTACTTTCTATTTGCTTTAAATACCACTTGTTATTTACCTGTTTAGTCAATAAATCTTTATCTTGATGATTTAAAATAATTCCTTCCTTATTAATGAGTGAAACAGCACCATAGCTACCTAAAGATGTCTTTAAATTATTAGTAAATAAGTTTAAAGAGATACCTATAACACAATAACCATTTATCTTCTCTTTTGAACTGCCACTATAGATAGGAGTGCTTAATAATAATAAAGGTTGGCCCTTTGTATATGCTAGTTTACCAAAGTTTAAGTTCTTATATTTACTAGCCTTTAACTTTCTACCAATGTATTTTCTCATCTTTTCTCTATTGGCCAGACTAGTTACTCTAGAATCAGCAATTACTATTCCATCAGCAGTTGTAATATAGCCTAACTTAGCAGCCTCAATCAATTCTAGTTTATTCTTTAGTTTCTTACCAGTTTTATACATAAAAGAATCATTGAATAATAATCCCTTAAAAGTAAGTGCTCCAGTAGGGGTTGTCATTTCTGCATCTGCAGATAAGTCTTTATTTTCAAATCCAGCAGCCATACTAATAAAAACAGTTATCATATCATCATCCAATAAAGAAGTAATTTTACTCTCTATCCTTTCTGTAAAGTTTATAATATTACTTTTTTGATACTGGTTAATAGTGTTAATCTGATCATTAACTCGTTCTAAAATAGCATTTGTAGTATATATATTAACCATAAAACTAACAGTTGATATTATAGCTACTATTACACTAATTATAACTAAAGATATTTTCCATTTTAAATTTAAGTTTTTGAATTTCAACTTTAAATTATTCAATCTAATCCCCCTTTAATGAATACAATTACTCTTGATTATTTAAACGATAAAAATATAAACTTATACTTCCAATTACTAATCCTACACTAACAACTACCCAATCTGTAAGCATCATCTCTAAAGGAAAAGCAAGTTGATAAATCAAAATAATTAAAGGAAATAAATACATTTCTACTGCTGTAACTAAAGAAAAATTTTGGACTAAACTATCTTTTTTAACACCTTTATCATAATAATGATAGGTAAAGAGGGCACTCCCTAACCAAACAATAGCTAATAGCAAAAAAACTGGAATACCAATATAAACTTTAGTAAATTGTATTGCACCAGCCCCCTCTAAATACCCAGATTTAAGCATTCTAATATTAACAACATTTGTTGCCATCATAAAAATAACAAAACCTATTACATTAGAGACTATCCACAACCAAAACATAATTAATTGCTTATAAATTTTTTTCATTTTAACACCCCCTCTTAATTAAAGAGATTATAGTATATCTCAATCTTATCAATATCAGGAGCAAATCCAGTATCATTAAAAAAGGTTATTCTATTATCTCCAGCCTTTAATTGAACATCAACAACAGTTGTCTGATAATAGTTCCAAGCAAAAGTATTCCGGAAATAAATTCTTTTAGACCTATTTCCATTTACATTTATATCTGCAACTCTATCTACTATATCAACATTGTAATCATGACCACCTGATTTTTCAGCATTTGCATAATAGATAACCAGCTTATAAGATCCAGCTTCAGAAACATTAACTTGATTAAAAGTCAAACTGTTTTCTGCTCCCTGTCCAATCTTTCCTACATATTCTCCTCCTGAAGCATACTTATTCTTTTTTATTGTAGCTGTTCCTTTTAGAGTGTTAAGACTAGACTCTGCTTCATAGGCAGAGATAGGTCCTTCACCTTTTTTCAACTCAATAGTATCAACACTAGCATTACAACAAGAAATAAGATTGATACCAGCCTGCAAAAAGATAATTTGCTGATTACAATTTGATTTTAAAACATAGTAACCATTCTCTTTAACACTTATAACAAAGCCTTGATCTTGATTAAAAGCATAACTTTCTATATAACCTACTCTAGAAAACTGATTATTGGTATCTGATTCTAGATAAGTTAGATCAATCTTATCAAGATCTACTGATAAGTTGGCCCTACCTACTGTAGAGCTATACTTAGCAAAAGTAATAGTATGAACTCCTACTTCAAGATGAAGATTAATAGCTTTTTTACTTTCATACTGCCAATCAACAGTTGGAGGATACTTTGTTATATCCCACTTACCATCATCAACCTTTAATAACTGTTGAGCAATATCTCCATGGCCATTACCATAGAAGATTTCCATTAAATAATCTCCTGTATCAGGCACTTCAACAGTAAATTCAACTTGACTACCATCTCTAATAATATCTCCTACCCGTTGGCCTTGAGCATTATAATTCTGTTTAGGATTATAGAGATTAGTTCCATCAAAGTAGCCACCTGAATAAATACTAGCATTAGTTACTTTAGCATCCTGTGCCTGATAACTAACCTGCCATGGTTTCTGATAATTAGCCCCTTCACTATTAGCAGTTATTATCATCTGATAGGCTGCTGATATATCCATATCAGGTATTCTTACTGTCAATTTGCCATCAACTACTTTGTAATTACCTGCTAATTCAAGATTTGGCCCGTTAGATGCTCCCTTTTGCCCTGTCCATTCAGTAGATAAAATCTTAACATGAACACTATCATTAAAATAAGATTTATTATCAATACCTTCAATAATTATATCAGTATCTCCATCTGCTCCACCTAGCAGTAAACGAGCTTCTTGTTTATCATTGTCTAAAGAGGCAATCCCTTGCAAGCCAGCTTCATTCTTCTGAGGAGGAGTTACTTCTACAGTATGGCCTGCCATATCACTATACCACTTATATAGCCACCATGCTCCAGTAACCTTATTATTCTCAACTGCTAAATCATCAAGCGCTCCAGCATCATGCCAATAGGCCAGACAAGCATCAACCTTGCTATCTTCAAAACGGGCCAACCACTGAATCAATTGGCCTGGTACTGATAAATCCATAAAAGTTCCATACTCATTAATAGCAATCTCCTTTGGGAAAATTCCTAAACTCTCTTCAATATTTCGATAAGAATTATAGTGCTTATACCAATCGACATAAAAATGAGTATCTAATTCATGCCATGTAATAATATCAGGCAAACAATTATTTTCCTGAGCAAAAGCCATAAAATCAGCATAAAATTCTTCATTATAATAGGAATTATTCGAGCCAGCAATTAAAGCAGTAGCATCAATTTCCCGAATCTTCTCGTAAACTAATTTCCAATCATTAAAGAACTCTTCTTTTTTATCATCCATATTATACCAGATAGCATCAGGTTCATTAAAAGGAACATAGACAAATAGATCTCGGTGAGAATGGTTAGCCACTTGTTCAGCAATCTGCTCCACTTTAGTGAGGTAATCATCAATGCCTTGATCTTCATAAGGCCAATCAGCATAAATATCTTGTAGATAAATCTGAATCTGCTTTCCACCAGCTTTCTTATACATCTCAGCAACTTCAAAAGCATCGCCATTAGGATGTTGTAATCCTCCTGGTGGTTTTTGAGCAGCAACTTGTAAGTTTAAAGGAGCTAATACATTCTCACTAGGAATTCCATCATCACCTAAACCATATAAAAAGCCAATTCCTCCATATTTAATCTCTCCTGTATCTTTAGTTAAATCCACTTTTATTCTATCTTTCATCAGACCACCTCATATTTGCAAATATTATTGAAAGTTGCACTTCTCAATGAAGCATTGTGTGGCTTTTTCCTTCAATAGTTTTTGTTCATTTCATTCCAGGTAAAATGAGATAAACCAAATCATAGATTTACTTACTTATATCTATTTTACCTTTCATTCGAACCACATAAACAAAAACCATAAAATAGTCCAAAAACCTAACAATGCCTTTAATAATTGCTGGAGAGGGTTTCGCAACGACTCTTAAATTTTTCATTAATGAGTCTTAATAAACTGGAATAAAAATAAGGTTTGATTAGCTTAACCTTATTTTTATGGAAGTAAGCTTAGACAAATTTTGAGAAATTCATCTAGTGAGAAATCCTCTTTCAGAAATCTAAAAGTTAAACTATATATCAATTAAGCCACATTTAATATTTAATGGCTATAAGCTTAAACTAAATTAGACCTAAAGATTTATAAAATTACTTTTTCAAATAAAGCACTAAAGGCACTCACATTCCTTTTTAGCCTTCTATTCCATTGATTAATTATTAAGGAAAATATGAGAATCAATAACACCAAGATAAATAGAATCACCAAAAGTTTTTTCTACTTCTTCTCTATATTCTTCATTTCCATAATCTTTGACTAATATTCCCTTGCTCTAAAAAGCCAAAACCAAATATGTTACATTATGTGATGAATTGATTTTTAAATTTTCTGTTTTTCCTGTCACTAGTAACTTATTAATAAAATCAACTCAAACTTTTATAAAACAAGAATTGTACTAATTGCAACCTAGAAATTTTGGTTTAATTATACAATTTATTGGTTTAATTCATAACCTAGTGCTCATGATATAAAATCATTGAGGAATCTGACTACCCCAAATTGTTACTCCTCGATTAGATAAAGCACTGAAAGTCATTACATTTTCTCTAAGACCTCTATCTAATTGTTCTAAAAATACTCCATAATAAGTATTACCATTAATGGTAATATTAACTGTATAATCACCAGTTAATTCCCAAGTTCCTTCAACTGCTCCTGTAATAGTACCATCAGCAAGCAACTTTATATTCTTAGATTTAGTTATATTCCCATCTCCAGTTTGAATATCCTTACCATGATTAACATATTGATAAGTTCCTACTACATCGCTTTCAGAATATACTCCTACATCTTCTCCCGTATAATTATGCGGTGTAATTACGGGCCAATCTTTTGAATTCATTAACATTTGATGTGATCTAACCTGATGTCGCTCTCCATGACCAGGGTAACGAGTATGGAAGATAACATACATCTTGCGAGTTTCCTGATTGTAATATGCCGAATTATGTCCTGGAGAAACATAACCAAGGTTTGATTCAAAAAATTTAAAGTTACCAATTAATTTAGCACCATATGGCTCAATTGCTTCATCATCAAAAGCAGTATCTCCATGAGCATTAATCATATTATGACCTTGCACATCATAATAAGGACCATCAGGATTTTTAGAACGGGCAACCCTAATATTATAGCCTCCATCTGAAGCAAGTCCACCATAACTTAAGAAAAGGTAATAGTAATCTGTCTTCGGACTATATAACACATATGGAGCTTCAATTCTACTATGATTGCCACCTAATAATTTCTTACCATAACCCTGTCCGGGCTTAGGCATACCTGTTGCTGGATCGAGTTCTAAAATAAAGATTCCACCTGAATAAGAACCATATACCATCCATAGTTTTCCATTTTGATCATAGAAAACATCTGGATCAACTACATTAGGATGTTGAGTAGCATGGTATTCACCTGGATATATCTCTGCATCATAAAGAGTACCATCCTGATTATCTCCTGCCATTCCTGATTTTAATAACAACTGTTTCTTCTTATAAGGTCCATCCACATTATCTGCTACAGCTACACCAAGAGCAGATCTAGGAGAACTACCTTCACACATATTATAGTACATATAGTATTTACCGTCTGCTTTAAGTTGAATTACATCAGGGGCCCACAGAGTATTCGTCTGTGCCCAATTTAATCCTGCACTTAACTTTTCGGTAACATTAGGAATAAGGGGATTATCATCATGAACATGACTACTGTATTGTTCCCAACTAATTAAATCATTAGAATAGCCGGAAGCTAAATGAGATCCAAAAACCCAATAGGTATTATTAACCTTAATTACTGAAGGATCATGGACAGCTGTACTATTAGGATCTAATGGTACCTTATTAGCTGTATCAGCATCATCTGAACTACAAGCTCCCAAAACACTAACTAAAGATAACAATAAACAAATAATCAATAACTTTTTGCTTAATAATTTCATTAAATCACTCCATAATGAAAAGTAATATAAGAATTCATACTGGGAGCAATTTTTATAAAATTTATAAAATTATACTTGCCTAACTTTGTAAATAACTAGTTAAAATCAAAATCCAATACATCTTTAATATATGAATACAAATATTTTAACTTTGGTTTCAATTATCCAATATCAATTCTCATTTGTTCGCTTATCAACTATTCTGGTATCTCACTACCCCAAATTGTCACACCTTGCTTAGATAAAGCACTGAATGTCATTACATTCTTCTTGAGTCCTCGGTCCCATTGTCTTAAAAATGCACCATGATAAGTCTCACCATCGATAGTAATGTCAACTCTATAATCACCAGTCATTTTCCAACTACCTTCTACTGTTCCTGTAATAGAACCATCTGCATTTAATTCTATCTGCTTCGATAGATTAATATCTCCACCAGGATTACCAAAAGTAGCTTGAATATCATGGCCATGATTGACATACTGATAAGTTCCTACTACTTGCTCTGTAGAATACTTTCTAGCAGTTTCTCCTCGATAAACATGAGGAGTAATTACAGGCCAACCTCTAGAGTTCATCAGCATCTGATGTACCCTAACTTGGTGTCTTCCTCCTTGACCAGGGAAACGTGAGTGAAATACAATAAACATTTTATCTTTCACTTCATCATAAATAGCTGAATTATGCCCTGGAGAAAGATAACCTAACTTAGACTCCTGAAATAAGAAGTTACCAATTAATTTAGCTCCATATGGCTCAACATTTTCCCAATTATGTCCATCAATATTATTTTTAACAAAGTCTAGCTCATTAGTTCCTTGATAATCACTATTGTGCCCTTGAGGGTCAGTATACGGACCATCGGGATTTTTAGAACGAAATACTCGAATATTATATCCCCCATCAGCAGCTAAAGTACCAAAAGATGCAAACAGATAATAGTACTCTGTCTTTGGATTATATTGAATATAAGATCCCTCTATTGGAGCTTCATTCCCACCTAAAATTCTTTTACCATAACCTTGATTAGGATAAGGTTTACCAGTCTGAGAATTCATCTCTAAAATATGAATTCCACCAGCATAAGAACCATATGTCATCCATAATTTACCTTGATCATCAAAAAATACCTGGGGATCAATAGCATTAGGATGAACATTAGGATTATGAGAGACACCTTCTAAGTTTTCTTGCCCTTTTTTATATGATTTAATTACCAATCCTTGATATTCATAGGGCCCCTCAATATTTTTAGCTATAGCTAAACCAATAGCTGATCTTATTGCTCCCCAAGTACTAGAACTAAAGTATAGATAATATTTACCATTTAACTTGATTGGACTTTTGGCCCAAGTGCTTTCGGCATCTGGTTCAGGCCATTCTAAAGCCTCTTTTAACTCTTGTTCAGGATTAGGAATAATTGGATTATCTACAGTAAAACCATTTGAAATTGATTTCCAATGAATTAAATCATCTGACTTAGCAGCACCTAAATGAGAACCAAAGACATAATATGTTCCTTTGTCTTTAATAATCATTGGATCATGAACTGCTACACTATTTTGATCTAACTTTACTCTAGTCTTATTTTCAACTGGCTCTTTAATCTTTGAAGCACCCTTAGCCAATTTTTTTACTCTTTCTGCTTTAATAGCAGTATTATAAACTCGCAAATCATCTAGCTTACCTTTAAATGGAGCATCCCAGTAATTAACTCCTAAAGCAAATTTAGCTTTCTGATTAGTAAATACATCAGGAAATCCTGAGTCAGAAAATCTCTCTTGACCATTAAGATAAACTTTTACCTCACCTTGATTCACCGTAATTGTTAAATGACTCCACTGATCTGTTGGTATTTTCAAACCAGTTGGTGCATCATACCAGTCTTCTCCAGACCACAGCATTGTTTCTCCTATTGGCCCATTAGGTACAATACTAATCCATTGGTCTTTCGCTTGAGCCCCAAAGAAAGTCGTTGTAAATTGAGTAATCTTAGCAGGATTAACCCACAAAGCAACACTATAAACATTACTAGAAATTAAACCATCTGGTAAACGAATCCCTGATTTACCATCAAAGATAGCAGCTTGATCTCGCTTCCCTTCCCCATAAGAGATTAAAGCACCATCTTCCTCATTAATTCTATTTCCAACTACTTTACCTTCTTCAAAATTACCAGTTTGATCTGTTAGCTCTTGATTAAATGTATAGTGGGCTACTAAACCTGAAGAATCTGCTTGCTCTGTTTCTATTGATTGTTCTGGTTGTTCCTGTTCTACTGGCCCAGAGGACATAGCTTTTACAAAAACAGGAGTTATGCTCAATACTAAAAGAAATGATAGCACTAATGATAAAAGTGTTTTTCTTTTCTGATTCATATTTTGCCTCCTTTAGTTATAGTAAAGTGTAACTTAATTGATATATAGTTGCATTTCTCAATCAGGCATTGTGGGGCTTTTTCCTTAAATAATTTTTGTTCATTTCATTCCAGGTAAAATGAGATAAACCAAATCATAGATTTGCTTATTCATATCTATTTTACCTTTCATTCAAAGCATATGAACAAAAACTATAAGACAGTCCAAAAACCCCATAATACCTTTAGTAATTGCTGGAGAGGGTTTCGCAACGACTCCTAAATTTTTCATTAATGAGTCTTAGTGAACTGGAATAAAAATAAGGTTTGGGTTAGCTAATTATCTATTTTTGATTAGCTTAACCTTATATATATCAATTATTTCTGAGGAAGCTGACTACCCCAGATTGTAATACCTTGGTCTGATAAAGCACTGAATGTCATTACATTTTTCTTAAGTCCTCGATCCCATTGTCTTAAAAATGCACCATGATAAGTCTCACCATCAATAGTGATAGCAACTCTATAATCACCAGTCAGTTTCCACGTTCCTTTTACTGCTCCTGTAATAGAACCATCTGCATTTAATTCTATTTTCTTCGATAGATTAATGTCTCCACCAGGATTACCAAATGTTGCTTGAATATCATGACCATGGTTTATATATTGATAAGTACCTACTACTTCTTTTGTAGAATATGCTTTTACAGTTTCGCCATTATAACGGTGAGGAGTAATTACGGGCCAACCTCTAGAGTTCATCAGCATCTGATGTACCCTAACTTGATGAATTGATCCATGTCCAGGAAAACGAGTATGGAAAATAATATACATTTTACCACTTTGTTTATCATAATAAGTTGTATTGTGTCCAGGAGATAGATAACCTAAATTAGACTCAGTAAATACAAAATTACCAATTAATTTAGCTCCATAAGGTTCAGCGTTATTCCAGTTTCTACCATTAATATCCTTCTTTATAAATTTAGTCATATTATGACCCTGAGGATCAAAATAAGGTCCATCAGGATTTTTAGAACGAGCCACTCGAATATTATACCCGCCATCTGCAGCTAAAGTACCAAAAGAAAGAAATAAATAATAGTATTCTGTCTGTGGGTTATATCGAATATGAGGTCCTTCCATAGGAGCATGATTACCACCAGCGATCCTCTTACCATAGCCTTGATTTGGTTTAGGATATCCTGTGTTTGGATTCATCTCTAAAATGTACATTCCACCAGAATAAGAACCATATACCATCCATAACTTACCTTGAGCATCAAAAAAAAGATGAGGATCAATCACACCTGGATGAATAGAATTATCAAATGGCTTTCCCTTAAGTTCTTTACTTGGCTCTCCATTTTCATACTTTTTAAGCAATATACCTTTGTACTTATAAGGACCTTCTATATTATTAGATGTAGCTAAAGCAATGGCTGATCTGGCAGATTCCCAATGAGCAGTACTAAAATATAAATAATATTTATCATTTAATTTAATAACATCCTTAGCCCAAGTGGTTTCTGCATCTGGATTTGGCCACTCTAAAGCTTCTTTTAATTCTACTTCTGGGTTAGGAATTATCGGATTATCCTTACTCCAACCATTTCCCACCTGTTGCCAATTGATTAAATCTTCTGATTTAGCTACGCCTAAATGAGAACCAAATATATAATATTTTCCATTTACTTTTATTACTGAAGGGTCATGAACTGATACATCATTATTATCTAACTTTACTACAATATCATCTTTAGCTGATTCTTTTATTTTAAGGGCTCCTTTAGCAAGATGCTTTATTTTTTCAACTGTAATAGCACTATCATAAATCTGTAAATCATCCATCTTACCTTTAAAAGGAGCGTCCCAATAATTAACTCCTAGAGCAAATTTAGCTTTATCATTAGTAAAGACATCAGGAAACCCTGAATCAGAAAATCTCTTCTTTCCATTAACATACACTTTTACTTTACCTTGATTAACAGTAATTGTTAAATGACTCCACTGGTCTGTTGGAATTTTCAAACCAGTTGGTGCATCATACCACTTTTCTCCTGACCACAGCATTGTTTCTCCTATTGGCCCTTTGGGTACAATACTGATCCACTGATCCTTTGCTTGAGCCCCAAAAAAAGTAGTAGTAAATTGTGTGATTTCTTTAGGATTTAACCACAATGCTACACTATAAGTATTATCTTTAATTAAACCATCTGGTAAACGGACTCCAGATTGACCATTAAAAACAACAGACTTACCTCGCATTCCTTGAGCATAAGAAATTGAACCACCATCTTTCTTATTGATACGATTGCCAACAACCTGACCTTTTTCAAAATTACTAGTTTTATCCATTAAGTTCTGATTAAAAGTATAATGAGCTACTAGACTTGTTGCATCTGTTTGTTTAGTCTGCTCTGATTCTTCTGATTGTTCCACTGGCCCAGAGGACATTGCATTTACAAAAACAGGAACTACAGTTATTAATAATAGCATTAATACTGTCATTGACACAGTAAAATTTAATTTCTTCTTCATTTTTTCCCTCCTATCATATTAAACTTAAGGGACTGTTAATTAACAGCCCCTTAAATCTTTTCATTATATGCAATTGATCATACTAATTAAAAGTTATAACTTACACCTGTTTTGAAGAAGACTTCTCTATAGCCAGTATTACCAGACCATGTTTCATCAAAATCTTGATATACATTAGCATCTGCTTCTAAAAGAAGACCATATCCAATTGGTCTATTAGCATACATTCCAAACTTATAACTTTTCCAATTGTTGAGATCATCTGTATGATATCTTATTTCAGCATAAGGCTTTGCAAATATCTTTGTTCCAGAGTAATATTTAGCAAAATTTGTCCATAATCTAACCTCTTGAGAAGATAAATCATCCATACTATCTGCTAAAAATAACCCAGTTGAACTAGTTCCTCCAGCTATATCACGAGCATACATAAAATCCGCTTCAATCCATTCATTTCTTTCAGAAGCACCAGTATCTGCTCTATTAGCATATAATGCTCTTACCTGTACTCTTGACTTATCAGTTAAGTCATATCCAACCCAACCATTTACTTTGTATTCATCCCAACCAGTTGCAGCCGCTCCATTTTTCCCTTGTACATAAATAAATTCTCCACCATACCAACCCCAATCGGTCGTTGCATTATAACCTGGTCTAATCTCTACTCCCATCTCTCCATTATGATCTCCATTTTCTGGTCTAATTCTCCAAGATACAAAATCAAAGTTAAAACCATTCCAAGCAGGTGAAGTGAAAGTTGAATCACTCATTACCCATTTCGTATGATTATATTCCCATCCACTATCATTAGTTCTATTTACTATTTCTACAAATGTCCTAAATGTACCATTAACTTCAGCCGCCATTGATACTGTTGAGAATGCTGATACCATCAATAATACCGCCAACAATAATCCAAGTTTCTTCTTCATTATTATCTCTCCTTTTATAATATTTTAATTTTCTAACACCTCTACTGTACCTTCTCAAAAACCAAACTCCCTACTAAATTAATTAAATCTACCTACTCTAAATTATCACCCCCTTATAGGAGGAGTGATTATTAACTTGTAAGATTATAATCCCTCTCTTTATTTAACAATACGTTAAGAACTATTATAAATCTCATTGATTGTAATTTTACTAAAAAATAATTGTTATGTATTATTACACCATTTTATTATTTTTAAATTTCAGTAAATTAAAAAAATAATAAATAAAGATACTATCTTAAGAAAAAACATTCTACAGGTTGAATAAATCAACCCGTAGATATATATATATTAAATTAAGGGGTCAACATAATTAAGATAGTGATAATAAAACTACTGATTTCTCAGGTAATACTACTTCAAATCCATCTTCTGTTAAGTTAGCATTTGTAAATTCAGTAGGTTCAACTAACTCTGGATTATCAAAAGTATTATGAGTATCTAATTCAGGAGCAGTCAAAACTCGACCTGTTATATCAGCTAGATTACCTTCTACACCAGCTAATCTAGAATTGATTTTAACCTCTTGATTAGGATTCATATTACAAATAGTTATATTAATTGTTCCTTCATCGTCTTTAGATGCAGAAGCACTTACTGCAGGAATCTCTTCATCTTTATATTTATATTCTTCAGATTGTAAGTCTAGAGATAATAAAGTAGCATCTTGGTGAACCTTATACATTTCAAAAACATGATAAGTTGGAGTTAAAATCATTTTTTCTTTATCAGTTAAGACCATAGATTGTAATACATTTACGGTTTGGGCGATATTTGCCATCTGTACTCGATCAGAATGATCATTGAATATATTTAAGGTTACACCTGCTAATAGAGCATCACGAAGTGTATTTTGCTGATAAAGAAATCCTGGATTAGTACCTTCTTTAACTTTATACCAGCCACCCCACTCATCTACAATTAATCCTACTTCTTTATCTGGATCATACTTATCCATAATTGTACTATGCTTTGTTAGCAATTCGTCCATGCGTAGTGTCTTCTGCATAGTCTCAAACCATTCATCTTCTGCAAAACCTGTAGCAGCTTTCTTATTATCCCAGCCGCCTGGATGGACATAATAATGAAAACTTAAACCATCCATAAAGTCACTTGCTTCTCTCATTAAAACATCTGTCCAATTATAGTCATCAACGTTAGCTCCACAAGCAATTCTATAGATCTCGTTATCACCATAATCACGAACAAAGGTCTGATAACGGCGATAGAGGTCAGCATAATACTCAGGACGCATAAATCCGCCCCAACCCCAGTTCTCATTTCCAACACCAAAGTACTTTAACTTCCAAGGCTCATCTCTACCATTTTCTCTTCTCCAATCAGCCATTGGTGATTGACCATCAAATGTCATATACTCTACCCATTGTTGCATCTCTTGGACTGTACCACTACCAACATTACCACAGATATATGGCTCTGCTCCAAGCCTATCACATAAATCAAAAAACTCATGCGTACCAAAGTGGTTATTTTCTACTACTCCACCCCACAGAGTATTAATAATCTCAGGTCTCTCCTCTCGCGGGCCAACTCCATCTTTCCAGTGATACTCACTAGCAAAACAACCACCAGGCCATCTTAACACAGGAATATCAAGCTTCTTTAGAGCTTCCAATACATCAGTTCTAATCCCCCCTGTATTAGGGATTTCAGAATCTTCACCTACCCAGATTCCTTTATAAATACATCTACCTAGATGTTCTGCAAAATGACCATAAATATTTTTATTTATCTTTCCTTTTTCTACATCAGCATTTAAAATTAATTTATTCATAGTTAACTCCCCTTCTTTTATTTATAGATGATAAGTTTCTATTGTTCCTCTTCAATGCCCTTTAGTTCATTATGACCAGATAAATCTAACTCCTCAGCATAATGACAAGAAACATAATGTTTGGAATCACCGACTTGTTTCAACATTGGTTCCTCTATTTTACACTTATCTCTAGCATAAGAACATCGTGGAGCAAGATTACAACCCTGTGGTGGATTAGATGGATCCGGTACTGAACCTTCTAATCTAACTCTCTGTCTTGAAGAACGAGGATCACCTTCAGGAATTGATCCTAATAAAGCCTCAGTATAAGGATGAAGTGGATTTTGATAAATATCATCTACATCAGCAAATTCAACAAGCTTACCAAGATACATGACCATTACCCGATCACTTATATGCTCTACTACACCTAAGTTATGCGCTATAAATATATAAGTTAACCCCAACTCTTCCTGTAAATCAGACATTAGATTTAAAACTTGTGCTTGCACAGAAACATCTAAAGCAGAAACTGGTTCATCACAGATAATAATTTCAGGATCTAAAGCTAATGCTCGAGCAATACCTACCCTCTGCTTTTGACCACCACTGAACTCATGAGGATAACGATTCATCTGATAATCACTTAATCCAACCTTCTCTAATAATTCTCTTACTCGTTCAGTTCTTTCTCTTTTAGTTCCAATCTTCTGGACCCTTAAAGGTTCAGCAATTATATCACGAACTGACATGCGGGGATCAAGTGAAGAACTAGGATCTTGAAAGATCATCTGAATATCTCTTCTCAGTTTATCTAATTTAGCTGTATCTACATCAAGTAAATCTATAGCATGACCATCCTTATAATACTTAATACTTCCAGCAGTAGGAGTTGTCAACTTTAAAAGGCACTCTCCTGTAGTAGATTTACCACATCCACTTTCTCCAACTAAACCAATAGTTTCTCCCTTTTTAACTGAAAAATTAATACCATCTACAGCTTTTACATGACCAACTACTTTTTTTAGAAGACCTTTACGAATAGGAAAGTGTTTTTTTAGATTATCAACTTCAAGTATTACATCATTTTCATTCATATGATTCCTCTCCTTCCTCTTCAGCCAACCAGCACTTGACTGAGTGATCTTCATCTACTTTAAAGGTTGGTGGCATCTTTTTTCTACATTTATCTGTTGCCTGGGGACAACGGGGAGCAAAATAACAACCCGCAGGTAACTGATTAAGATCAGGTACTGTACCCTCAATTGGAGTTAATCTTTTCTTTCTTCCTACCTTGGGTATAGAAGCTAATAAACCTTTAGTATAAGGATGCTTAGGATTATAAAAGATATCATCTACTGGTGCAGTTTCCACTACTTTACCAGTATACATCACCATAATACGGTCTGCTATTTCACCTATTACATCTAAATCATGAGTAATAAACATAATTGCTGTGTTAAACTCTTCCTGTAGATCCTGCATTAAATCAAGAATCTGAGCCTCTATCGTTACATCTAAAGCGGTAGTTGGTTCATCTGCAATTAAAAAACTAGGATTACAAGATAAAGCCATAGCAATCATTGCTCTCTGGCGCATTCCACCACTTAATTCATAAGGGTATTCATCGACTCGTTGTTTTGGGGCTGGAATACCTACTTTAGCAATCATCTCAATAGCTATTTCTCTAGCCTCTTCTTTATCTACATCCTGATGCAGCAGAACAGCCTCCATAATCTGTGATCCAATAGTATAGACAGGATTTAAAGAAGTCATTGGTTCCTGAAAAATCATAGCCATTTCATTTCCTCGCATACTTCTCATATCACGACTATGAGGATTAAGAGAAGTAATATCTACAACTCCATTTTCTGCATAATAATTAATAGTTCCTGATTTAATATAACCTTTTGGTTGAGGAACTAAATTCATCAATGATAGAGAGGTAATACTTTTTCCGCAACCACTCTCTCCAACAACACCTAATGTTTCACCACGATTTATTTCAAAGTTAACATTATCAACAGCTTTAATAGTCCCTTCTGCTGTATCAAAATAGGTGCGAAGATTCTTAACCTCTACTAATTTATTGTTACTTTTCATAAGTCTAAATCCCCCTTTCTTTACTATAAAATTTAATGATGTGGATCTGCTGCATCTCTTAAGCCATCTCCTACAAAGTTAAATGCTAATACTGTAACTACCACAAATACAGCTGGTATGAAATACCAAGGATAATCAGCTAAAGAACGTATATTTTGAGCATTCATTAATAATACTCCCCAACTGATTGCCGGAGGACGTAATCCAAGACCTAAGAAACTTAAAGCAGTCTCACCTAAAATCATCCCCGGAATTGCTAAAGTTACACTAACTAAAATATAACTCATACAGTTTGGAATCAAATGGCGAAAGATAACTGTACCTCCCTTAGCACCAAAGGACCTAGCTGCTTTAACATAATCCTCTTCACGTAAAGAGAAAATCTGACCTCTGATTGTTCGGGCTAGACCAACCCAACCAGTAATAGATAAAATAATAGTAATAGCAAAATAAGTCTGAATAATTGACCAGTTTGGTGGAAGTGCTGCTGATAAAGCTAACCAGAAAGGAATCTTAGGAATTGCAAGTATAAATTCAATTACTCTTTGAATAATATTATCAACTACACCACCAAAATACCCCGAAATACCTCCAATTATAATTCCTAAAACCAAGCTAAGAAAAACTCCTACTAAACCAACTGATAACGAAAGTCTAGCGCCATATAAAGTTCGAGAAAATAAGTCCCGTCCTAAACCATCAGTACCAAAGAGAAAAACTTTTCCTTGCTCTGTACCAAAGAGATGAATATCTGTTTTAAATAATCCTAGAAATTTATACGTATCTCCTTTAGTAAAAAATTCAATAGGATATTTCTTACTTTTATCTTTCTTATAAACCATAGATAAAGTTTCTGGATCACGTTTACTTGTAAATCCATAGACAAATGGTCGTTGTAAACCTTCTTCTCCTATAATATGAATCCCGGCTGGAGCAATATTCGTAAATTCAGTAAAACGTTTATTAGGATCGTACGGAGAAATGAAACCACAAAATATAGCAAAGGTATACATAAGCAATAATATTCCTATCCCTAACATGGCCAGCTTATGCTTCTTAAAATCACGCCAAATTAATTGCCACTGTGAAGCTGGCTTTTTCGGCTCTTCTACTGCAACATTATCTTCACTTACTGCAATACTACTCTTTTCTGCCATCTTTCTCCCTCCTATTCATAACGTATTCTAGGATCAACTATTGCTAATAAAATATCTGAGATTAGTGTCCCAATCACAACTAAAGAACTTTGCATCATAATAATTGTACCTGCTAGATACATATCCTGAGATTTAAGAGCATCAAGTAGTTTAGGGCCAACAGTAGGTAGACCTAATACAATTCCAGCAATAGTAGCTCCAGAAATAATCCGTGGTAGCATCCAACCGATTGTACTAACAATTGGATTCACAGCTATTCTAGTTACATGTTTTACAATAACTACTAATTCAGATAACCCTTTTGCTCTAGCTGTCTGAACATATGCTTTGCGTAATTCATCTAACATTTGTCCTCTCATAACTCGAATAAGTCCAGCCATTCCTCCAGTTCCAACAACAACTATTGGTAACCAGATATGCTTTAATAGGTCAATAAATTTACCGAAGGACCAAGGTGCTCCCATATATTCCATCGAAAAGAGTCCGCTGAGATCTGTATTAAAATACTTAACTCCAATAAACATTAATAATAATGCCAATAAAAAATTAGGAATTGAAAGACCGATAAATCCAACAAAAGTGAAGATATAATCAAAAACTGAGTACTGGCGTACAGCAGCATAGATACCAATAGGAATTGCTAAACTCCAAGTAAATAAGATAGTGCCTAGTGAAATTAAGACCGTATAACCAATTCTTTCTTTAATTATCTGGGTCACTGGCACCTCTTGTTTAAAGGACATACCAAAATCTCCACGAGGGAAACCACTAATCCATTTAAAATACTGCTTGTAGGCAGGTTGACCTAATCCATAACGCTTTTTAAGTGCACTTATTCTTGCATCTGTTACCTCTCCACCAACTCTTTCCATTTCCGCTACATAGGTTTCCAAATAACTTCCAGGTGGTAATTTAATCACTAAAAAAGATACAATTGAAATAGCAATTAATAACGGAATAATAGTAATGCATCTTCTAATGATGTAATTTAACAATTTAACCCCTCCTTACTAAAAATTTTTAAAAGATATTACATGTGCTAAATTAATTTAGCACATGTAATATCTAAAATTAAATACTTCTAATTACTCATTTCTTCTCTCTTCATCTTTCCAATAGAACTGTTCCATATAAGCATTTTTGGTAGCTGCTACAGATGGGTTATCTCCGACTTTACGTACATTACCAAGCCCTTTATTGGATACCCCTACGTGTCCAGCCATACCAACTGTTCCAATTGATAGAATCTGTTCTGCAACTTTATCTCCAATCTTAGTTAAAAGTTCTTTCTTCTTCTCTCCACTAACATGAGGTAATTTCTGTCCCCAAGTATACCAATCGATAATCTCTTGAGGTGGTTTTACAGCATTTGCATCTTCAGGAATATCTCTTACTTTTTCTTCAAATGGATTATAATAAGCTAACCAATTACCCCATTTATAATGAGTAAGATTAGTAGGAGTATACTGATCCCAAGGTGGTCTAGATCCTGTCATAAACTTAGTTATAACCTGAGTTCTACCATTTCTTTCTCTTTGCCATAAAGTAGCTTCTGCTACTGACTTAAGATTAATCTTAACTCCTATACTCTCCCAATAATCACGAACTAATTGAGCTGTATCAACACTTAAAGCTCTACTTGAGTTAGCCGTTACATTAAGCAATAATGTCTTACCATCAGGTCTATCACGCCAACCATCTCCATTTTTATCAACTAAGCCTATCTTATCAAGCATCTGCTTAGCCTTTTCTGGCTTGAATTGAGCGTAAGAATTAGCCCATTCTTCCTTAAAGACAGGCACTGTACCTGGAGTAAATGTTAATTGTCGTGCGGTTCCTTGGCCCATAAATACTAAATCCTTAATCTCTTTTCTATTAATAGCTAGAGAAAGAGCTTGGCGAAACTTTTTATTTGATAAAATATCAGCCATTACTTTGTCTCCTACATACTGCTGTTGAAAACTGAAAGTAACTCTACTAGCCCACAGAGATTTTCCTATCCAAGCATTATATCCACCTGACTCTTCATTTTTCTTTAAAGTCGGATAATCTTTGAGAGATAGGAATGAACTGATATAGTCAATATTTCCTGCCAGCACCTTTAGCTTACGTGTTTCAGCATCTGGTGTAATAACAGTCTTAATCCTATCAATATAAGGTAATTGGTTACCTTCTGTATCCACCTTCCAGTAATAAGGGTTACGTTCGTAAATTCTTCCTGTAGGAGTAACCTTCTTGACTACCCAAGCCGAAAGTCTTGGTCTCCCAACAGGCTTAGTTTCAGTAAAGATTGCTGAATTTCTATTATTAAATAATTGAACCCATGAACCAAAACCTTCTTTTTTAGCTAATTTATCTGCATTAGGATTATACTTAATATGATACTTTTTCAAATAATGGGCTGGTACGAAGAAATCCATACCTCGGTACCAATAGCCATTAATCCAATCAATAAATCCATAGTAAGGTGCTGCAAACTTAAATTCTAAAGTATAATCATCTGCAGCATTTACTTTCATTGGTTCTCCACCTGGTTTTAGCCAAGCAGGGAATATAGGACTAATATCCTTATTTTGCATAATATCTTCAAACCAGAACATAAAATCATGAACAGTTAATGGCTCTCCATCTGACCATTTAATTCCCTTGCGTAAATGAAGAGTTAATTTCTTCCCTTTATTAGCAAATTCCCAATCTTTAACAAAATTTCCGATAGTTTTTAGATTATTAAAATCTCTATTAAAAGTAAGAGGGGCTTCTGAATTAACATGCCCTGGAATACCAAGACTGTTAGCACTAAACTGTGTTAAATAAATAGTCCCTCCATACTTTCCAATCTCATTTTCTGGCTTAACTACCATTGGATTTTCTGGTAATCTCTCTTCTAGAGGTGGTAACTTACCTGCCTCTACTAATTTCTTTAACTCTGGAGCCTGGTCTAGCTTGTCAGTATTACTAACTTTATCTTTAGATTGATCTACTTGGTTTTGTTTTTCAGCTATATCTTTTTTAGGAGCAGAATTATCTGCCGATTGATTATTTCCTCCACAACCTACAATAGCCAAAGTCAAACTTAGCATTAAAACCAATAATATAAGACTTTTTCTTTTAAACATTTTCTCCCTCCTCCTATTTTTACTACAACATCTACAAAATTCAACCTAATAAACAACAAATACCCATACTTAAATCATCCCTTTTATAAATGGAACAAAACGGATGTAAGTTATGGGTATTATAATCTTATAGTCTTATGTTTTTATTTACTAACTTATTATAGCTTATATAATTACTCTTATAACTTGTATATTATAGATTATTATCAATTATTATTTGGCCGCCTTATTATAACACATCCACTTACGCTTTTCTATATTTTTTGCAAATAAACTAAAATATATTTAATTTAAAATAATAATTAGTAAATTCCACACCCCCTTGATTATTTTTAAAACATTTCTTCTAAACGCTTAGAAAATTATAAAAAAATAAATTGTATTTCTAAACGTTTAGAAATAATCATCAACTATTAAAATTATATAATTTATATTAGTTAATGTCAACCATAAATCAACTAATATTCGAAAAATTCTAAAATTAAGTTGATTTTCTTTTAATAAGTTTTGGTATGACTTTTGTATGATATAGCTCTGATTCTTTTTTCTCCATTCTTTCAAATAACATATCGATAGCAAGTTTAGACATTTTCTCTTTAGGTAATGCCATAGTAGTCAATTTAGGCCTGACATAAGTAGCTACACTATCATCAAAGCCTATAACAGCTATATCTTCAGGTATATTTATCTTTAATTGATTTAATTTATCTATGACTCCTGCTGCCATTACATCATTATAGACAAAAATAGCAGTCAATTCAGGATGATTGTTAACCAATTTCTCTGTAAGTTCAAATCCTTGTCTTCTAGAAAAACCACTTCCTAATTTAACATACTCATCATTAAAATCAATATTTGCTTCTTGTAGTGACCTTTTAAAACCAGCCAATCTTTCTTGAGTTGTCTTACTTTCTTTAACACCAATAAATCCAATTTTAGAATAGCCTTTTTTAAGCAAATGATTTGTAGCAATTCTTGCACCTTCTAAATCACCTATTGTAACAGTATCAATTCCATCAACTATTCTAGCACCAGCTAACCCAACTATAGGTATCCCTTCTGCATTTACTGTTTCAATAAAGTTACTTTCGCTAATTTCCCAAGTTAGGGTTGTAATAATCCCATCAACTCTATTTTCTAATAAATTTTGCATATATAAATCTAATCTATCGGCTTTACTTTCTGTATTACAAAGATAAACACTATATCCTTTTTCAAAAGCCATATCTTCAATATATTTCGCCATCTGTGAAAAAAAATTATTATCTATTGTTGGAACAATATAAGCCAATGTGTGAGTTTCTTTTCTAGAAAGCGCTCTTGCTATTCTATTTGGTCTATAATTTAATTCTTTAACTGCTTTTTCAACTCTTTTAGTTAACCTCTCACTAACATTAACCCCAGAATCTTTATTAATAACAGCAGAAACAGTAGCAACTGAAACCCCTGCATTTTCTGCTACATCCTTCATAGTAGCCATTTATTGTCCTCCTTACACCTTATTATAATAGCTCCTAACCGTTTAGACTATTATATCTTATAACTACTATTATTGTCAAACAATATAACAGTGTAATAAAATTACTTTTTCTCTTTATAACCAGGAACTTTAAAGTCTGGTGTTCCATCATCATTCCAGTATAACTGTTGTACTTGGGCATGACGATTTGGATCACTAAGTGGGTCTTTACCCTCCAAAAAACCTTTATAAGGTCGCGCATGATAGACAAGAAGATCAGTAATTCCATCTTCTGCTACAGTAAAAGAGTTATGACCTGGACCATATTCACCATTTTCAACATTTGTTTCAAATACTGGGCGAGGAGTTTTAGTCCATGATTCTGGATCTAATAAATCACTATCTTCTGCAGCAGTTAAGAGACCCATACAATAATTTTCATCAGTAGCACTAGCTGAATAAGCAACAAATATTTTACCACTTCTTTTAATTACAGCAGGTCCTTCGTTGACATTAAAACCTCTTCTCTCCCAGTTATACTGGGGGGCAGCTATTTTAACTTGTCTAGTACAAATCGTCCATGGATTGCTCATTTTAGCAATATAAAGGAATGAATTAATCTCTTTTACATCCTTTTGGGCCCAAATTAAGTATCTATCACCTTGATGTTCAAAAGTTGTTGCATCAAGACTGAAGCTTTCAAAATCTAAATTAATCTGCCCTTTTTCTATCCAATCCCCTTCTAAAGGGTTAGAATCAGATGATTCTAAAACATATGGGCGTATTGTAGATGGCCCCTTACCTGCATCTCCTGCAGCAAAATGGATATACCATTTATCATCAATATAATGTATCTCTGGTGCCCAGATATGAGATCCCATTTTTCCCCCATCATGCTTCCACCAAATCACTTTCTCATCAGCATCAGCAAGACCTGCAATAGTTTCAGATCTTCTTAAAATAATCCGATCAAAATCAGGGTAAGAACCAGTAAAATAATAATAACCATCACTATGTTTATAAATAAATGGATCTGCTCTTTGCTCTATAAGTGGTTTAGGATATTTAATTGGTTTTGATTGCTTTTGTTCTTTAGTCATCTTCTTCATCTCCTTTTTCTATTCTCAAATTTTAAATCTAATCGATTAGATTCATTATATCTTATAATAACTAGTGCTGTCAACTATACTAAGAAATGAATTACTTACTCTATCTCAAATCGTGGGTCCTGCACTTGATAAAATAGAATAAGACTACCTAAACTAATCATTATAAAGGTAATCCCAAATACTACTTTATAATTTAATAAATCAACTAATAATCCACCTAACATAGAAACACATGTCATAGTTATTCCCTTAATTGTATTGGTAATACCAATATAAGTTGGTCTTTCTTCAGCAGAACAAAATTCAGGAATAATAGTCATAAAAGATACTCTATTTCCACCTAAAGCTATGCCAGTAAAAATAAATACTAAATAAAAAGCAATCACATTGTTAGCAAATAAAGCAATTAAAACTCCTGTAGCATTAAAAATTGCAGCAAATAAAATTACTATTTTATGACCATATTTATCACTGATATGTCCCCAAAGAATATTAGTTACAGTTTGACTAGCAATTAATAAAACTGTAAAAATACCCACAACTTGACTGGCTGTTTCTCCTTCTAATGCTAGTCGTTCTATTCCTGCTACTGTAAATAGTCCTTTAGCCATCCCAATAAATTGAATCAAGAACACACTCAATAAATAATTACGAAAATTAATATTTTTGGTTATTAACTTAGGTAGATTTTTAAAATAATCCACAAAAGATTTTGATTCATTTGCTATTGGATAATCTGGCTCTTTAATTAGAGTTAAACAAATATAAGAAATCATAGTTGAAATAAACATTAGACTAAATAAAATAGTGAAGTTAAAAGGAAAATTAAAATAACTAATTATATACCCTGCAATTGAAGCTGCTATTAATTTTAAAATACTACTTAAGGTGGTTCTATAGCCAAAAAACTTTCCTCTTCGCTCTACAGGTATCACTTTTGAAAGTAAGTCAAACCAAGCAGGTACTACTAACCCCGAACCTAGGCTATATAATCCCCAACAAAAGAAAAAGATAACTAACAACCATTGACTATGCGGTAATAAATAAGTTAGTATAGCTAATAATAACCAAGGTAATCTTTGTAATAACCCTAATAAAAGTACCGCTTTCTTCTTGTGTTCTAATCCTTCTATAATTCTAGCAGAAAATAATTGCGGTAAATTAGACGCAAACATTAAAATAGCTGTAATCATACTAACTAAAAATTTAGAACTAGTTAACTGGTGAACGAATAATGGTAAAATTGTACTTAAAGAAACAAATCCCTTTCCAAAAGCAAAAAATGAACCATCAAATACATTAGCATAAAAATTAGTTTTATAATTTTTCTCAACTTGTTGCTTAAATCCAATTTTACTATAACTCTCAGCCATTTAAACTTCACCCTACCTTTAATTTTCTAATCTACATAAAACCTATATTTTGTTTTAGCCTGATAAATATTATCTGGTGTATAAGTTTTAGTAGGAAAGTTATCTGCATTGATTGCATTAGGATAATCTTGTGTTTCTAAACAAAGAGCCAATCTTCCAGCTTCAAGTTGATTCCCAGCGTAAAATACTACAACTGGCTGGTCAGTTGAGATATCTAAAGCTCTGCCAGATTCTTCTTCTTTAAGCATTATACCTTTTTTCTTCTCTTTTAGGACAAATGGATGATCATAACCACCTGTAAATTCAAGTTGTTTATCATCTGCATCTATCTCCAGTCCAATTTCTTTAAATTCTCTAAAATCAAAAGGAGTACCTGCTACTGTCCTTAGCTCTCCTGTAGGAATTGATTCTTCATCAAGAGCTATAAATTCTTCAGCCTCTATCATTAACTTGTGCTCTAAAATATCAGTTCCAACAGTACCTGATAAATTAAAATAAGTGTGATTAGTTAAATTAATAATAGTTTCTCGGTCAGGTTTAGCTTGATACTCTATTATTAATTCATTATCTTCTAATAAATATCTAACTGTAAACTCTACATTAGCCGGAAACCCTTCCTCTAAATGCGAACTAAAATAAGTTAGTTCAATACCAGTCTCTACTTCTTTAACATCCCAGATTCTTTTGTCTAGACCAGTTGGGCCACCATGTAAATTATTTTTATTTTCATTTTGAGCTAACTTATAATTCTTTCCATTAAGAGTAAACTCTGCATTACCAATTCGTCCGGCATGACGTCCTATAATTGCTCCAAAATAAGGTGACTTTTCTTCATAATCTTCTATATTATCAAAACCTAACACTATATTCTCCTTATTTCCTGCTTGGTCAGGAGCATAAATTTCTGTAATAATTCCTCCGTAGTTAATTACATTTACTTGTAAGTTTTCATTACTTAGTAGATATTTAGTTACTTCTTGACCACTCTTTAATTTACCAAAATCTTGCTTTTCTATCTTCATTTCTATCCCTCCTAATTAATTTTTAAAAAATACTATCATCTGAACCCAGTTTATAATGAGACATTTCTAACTTATCTATAATCGGTAAATCATATGGACAATACTCTAAACATTGTTGGCATTTAGTACATGAATCTGCTTGTACTTTTAATTGTTGATATAATTCTTGAGCCAGACCATCATTACCAAACCAGAAACGAAGTCTATCTCGTAAAGCAAACTTTTCTGGATTACGAGGTTTTCCGTCTCTCATTTGACGATCATAGTAGCCTTCTAATTTAAATATTTCTTTAATGTCGATTTCCTCTGGACAAGCATAGCATTTATCACATTGACGACAAATATAATCTCCTAATTCAGGCGCTTCACTAAATAATTTTTCTTTTTCTCTATTAGTCATTGGAGTGAAATTATTGGCTAACTCTATATCAGTTTCTAACATTTCCAGACTGTTCATTCCTGTTACTACCATTGAGACTGGTAAAGAAAATGAATAACGAAAAGCCTTCTTAGCTGAACGCCATAAAAATCCATCTGCAATTGGTTTCATACAGATAATTCCTATGTTATTATTTTGAGCCAAGGGGATTAATTCCGATTCTAGCTTAGGAAAATTAAAACGATCAAAATAATTTAAGGTAGCCATTACTACATCAAATTCATCTGTTTCTAAAGCTTTAATTAATACATCAGGTTGACCATGCATTGAAATAGCAAGATGCCCGACTTTACCTGCAGCTTGTAATTCTCTTACTGTTTCCATTGCACCACCAGAACTTAAAATTGTTTCTAACTCTTCTTCAGTTCCCACTCCATGCATAAAGATTAAGTCTAAATAATCAGTCTGCAAATTCTTTAGACTTCTTTCAATATCTACTCTGGCACCCTGCTTATCTCTAGAACTAGTCTTACTAGCTAAAATAACTTCTTCTCTTCTCTTAGCAATAACCTCTCCAATCTTTCTTTCTGACTCTCCATCACCATAATCAGCAGCAGTTTCAATATAATTGCCACCTTGGTCCAAATAACGATTTAGTAATTTAGTAGCTTCTTGAGTAGGAATTTCTAACAAATGAAAACCACCAAAACCTAATATGCTCACTTCTAAACCAGTCCTACCTAATGTACGATGTTCCATAAAATCCCCCCTCAAAAAATATTCTCAGTTGGTAATAGATATTTATTTTGATTATCTATAACCAACTGAGATAGATTTATAATAAGCTTAATTTCTATTGTAATCTAGTCATTATATCCTTAGTAATCTCTTTAGCTTCAAAACCAAACTTTTGAGCCACTTCTGCTCCTGGTCCACTAGCACCAAATTGATCCATACTAACAAGATGATCTCCTTCTTGTAAGAATTGATACCAACCTTGACCAACACCAACTTCCATGGCTACTCGTAAAATATCTTGATCGCCTAGTACTTCAGCTACATAATCACTACCTTGCGCTAAGAATTTATCTCGATCTGGAATAGATACTATTCTAGCTACCTTCCCTTCTGTTTGTAACTCTTTTGCTACTTCTACTGCTAGAGATACTTCACTACCACTAGCCATCAGTGTGACGTCAGCGTCTGCTGCTTCACTAACTACATAACCACCTTTATAGATTGCACTAGCATCTTCTTTTTCTATATTCGGTAGATTCTGACGAGTTAATACAAGTACTGTTGGTCCGTCAGTTCTCTCCATAGCCTGAATCCAAGCTGCTTTTGCCTCTGCTGCATCAGCTGGTCTAATTACATTTAAGTTAGGAATTAACCTTAGTGATTCTACATGTTCAATTGGCTCATGAGTTGGCCCATCTTCTCCTACATAGATAGAATCATGGGTTAAGACATAAACTACTGGTTGCTTCATTAGAGCCGATAACCTGATTGCTCCTCTCATATAATCTGAGAAGACAAGGAAGGTTGACACAAATGGCCTTAAGCCACCATGTAGTACTATACCATTGGCCATAGCTGCCATAGCATGTTCTCTAACTCCAAAGCGGAAATTACGTCCTTGATACTCTCCTGCTTGGATTTCATCATATTTATTTAAATACGTCTTATTCGATGGAGCTAAATCTGCTGAACCACCTACTAGATAGTCAACTTCATCAGCAATCTTTCTTAGTGTTGCTCCAGAAGCTTTTCTTGTGGCGATCGGTGTCTCTATCTTAAGATCAGCAATTGTTTCTCTTAGATCAGCAGGTAATTCTTGGTTGTGAGCTGTATCCCATTTTTCTTTAAGCTCTGGATTAGCCTTGGCCCACTTAGTAAATTCTGCTTCCCAAGCTTTTCTTTCTTCCTTTAGCTCTTCTCTTCTCTGAGCAAAGAAATTTCTTACCTCTTTTGAGACATAAAAGTCCTTATCTACTGGTAAACCTAAATTTTCTTTCATTCCTTTAATTTCTTCTTCTCCTAATGGTGCACCATGGGCTGCACTCTCTCCTTCTTTATTAGGAGCTCCAAAGCCAATTTTAGTCTCTGCGACAATTAAACTTGGCTTATCTGTTACTTCTTTTGCTTGAGCAAAAGCTGCTTTAATAGCTTCTGGATCATGGCCATCTACACCATCAATTACATGCCAATCACAAGCTTTAAATTTAGTTGGTACATCCTCTGTGAAGGTAATATCTGTATCTCCACCAATAGAGATTTCATTATCATCATAAATAGCAATTAATTTACCTAAACCTAGATGTCCTGCTAGAGATGCTGCTTCAGATACTATTCCTTCCATCATACCTCCATCACCTAGTAAGGTATATGTATAATGGTTTACAATCTCAAAATCAGCCGTATTGTACCTTTCAGCCAGCATTCTCTCACTAACTGCCATACCTACTGCATTAGCAAAACCTTGACCTAATGGTCCTGTTGTAGTCTCTACACCATCAGTCTCATCACACTCTGGATGTCCTGGCGTCTTAGAATCTAACTGCCTAAATTCCTTTAAGTCCTCTAGACTTACATCAAAACCTGATAAATGTAATAATGAATATAAAAACATTGAACCATGGCCGGCTGATAATACAAATCGATCTCTATTTGGCCAATCTGACTTACTTGGATCATAACTCATTTCTGTTCCATACAATACACTGCCTATTTCAGCACACCCTAATGGTAAACCTGGATGTCCTGAATTAGCTTTTTCAACTCCATCAGCTGATAATCCTCTGATTATATTAGCTACTTCATTTAACATTATTTCCCCTCCTGCTTTAACTAATTACTCTTTTGTACTTTCCCAATCATCTAAAAATCTCTGGATTCCAATATCTGTTAGTGGATGCTTAGACATCTTCTGTACTACTCCAAATGGAATTGTAGCAATATCTGCTCCTATTAATGCTGCTTCTTTTACATGACGAGGGCTTCTAATACTAGCTGTTATAATCTCACTATCTAATCCATAGTTCTCTAAGATTGTGTTGATCTCATCTATTAACTTCATCCCTTCATGGGCTCTATCATCTAATCGACCTACAAATGGACTAATGAAAGTTGCTCCTGCTTTAGCTGCTAATAAAGCCTGATTAGCTGAAAATACTAATGTGACATTAGTATTTATCCCTTCATTTTCTAAAGCCTTTACTGCTTTTAATCCTTCTTCTGTCATTGGAATCTTAACTGCTACATTATCAGCCAATTTAGCTAGTTCTCTAGCTTCTTCTATCATTCCTTCTGCTTTAAGGCTAATAACCTCAGCACTTACTGGTCCATCTACTAATTCACAAATTTCTTTGATTCGTGTGTGAAAATCAACATCTCCTTCTCGAGCAACTAGACTTGGATTAGTTGTTACTCCATCAATGACACCTAAACTTGCAGCCTTTTTAATCTCCTCTAAATTGGCAGTATCAATAAAAAATTTCATCTGTTATCACTCTCCTATATATTTTAAAATAGAATAAGATTATATCCTATTTCCTAACTTTTTAATTGAATCTAACACATAATCTGGATTCTGCTGACTCTCTTCTAACTGGGCCAAATCAGTTTCTCCTGTAAGAACTAGGATACTAGTTATATCAGCATTAATAGCAAATTTAACATCAGTATATAACCTATCTCCTACCATAGCTATCTTATCTTTTTTTAAATCCTGAGTGGATAATATATAATTGACCATGGCATCATTTGGTTTTCCCATGACTAAAGGTTCTTTTCCAGTTGATGCTTTTAATAAATCAATCATAGAACCACAATCAGGGATTGTCTTCCCTCCTGCTAGAGGACAGACATAATCAGGATTAGTAGCTATATATTCAACCCCTTCTAGAATCAATGTGTGAGCAACTTTTAGCTTTTGATAGTTTAAGCTAGTATCAAATCCTAATACCACATAATCAACTGACTGATTATGATCTAACACTTCTCCTTTTGTTATAACTTCTAATCCTATTTCTTCAAACTCAGCTTTTAAAGAATTAGTTCCTACTACATAAACCTTTGCCTCTGAATTTTGATTATAAATATAATCTGCTGTTACTTCTCCAGAGTTAATTATTTTATCTAAAGGAACACATAACCCAAGTCTCTTTAGTTTAGTTTGATAATCTCTAGAACTTTTAGAAGAATTATTTGTCAAGAATACATACTCTTTATTCTGTTTCTCTAAAGTCTCTATAAAATCTAAGGCACCTGGTATCAAATGATCCTCTAGATAAAATGTTCCATCCATATCTAGTAAAAAACATTCTATATTAGCCAAATCATTCATTTGTTCAGCCTCCTACAATTCTTCAACTAACTCTTTGGCCCACTGATCAAGATATCCTATCTGAGACAAAAGTGTTGTTACTGTATATCTATTTCTAATCTCAAAACCATATCTTATAGCTGCCTCTATCCAATCTTTATTTAGTTCATTAATATCTTTGCGCTCTAAAATACCTACTTTTAACAGTAGATCTGGAATTTTAGTTAAGTTATGATAGACTTGATCAATCATTGCTTTAATTTCTTTTTCTTTATTTTCTAACTGACCTATATCTAATCTATCCTTGGCCCATCTAGCAGTTAAAAGTTTTAAAATTTTGGGCGCATTTTCTTGGTAACCTTTATTTATTCTATTAATTCTTTCTTCTTTATTATAATCAATACTTAAATCTGTAAAATCAAGTTTATATAAACGAGAATAAAATGCGGAAGAAAAATAAGTTCCCAAAGCAACTTTTATTCCATGGGTCGGAACTTTAACATTATGCAAAGCAGAATACATATCTAAAAAATGAGATATATGGTGTTCACTACCTGAAGCTGGACGTGAACTGCCCACCATTAACATTGCTAAACCAGAAGAGATCAGACCTTTAGTTAAAGTAGCTATACTCTCTTCAGTTCGGTCTTGTAGCTTGCCACCGATTTGAATTATATTCTCCAATTCTTCTTCTACTAGATTAACTGCTCTCGAACAGTAATATTCATTAAATAGTATTCGTGATAATTTCCAATCTAACAAAGAAGTCATTTTTCCTAATAAATCTCCAAAACCTGACTGAATCATCTCCCAAGGAGCTTCTTTTAAAATATCTAAATCGGCTATAATAGCCTCTGGAGGAGTAGTTACATATGTTTTTTTTACTCCATCTATTGTTAAAGAAGAAACTGATGAAGCATAACCATCCATTGAAGGAGCTGTGGCTACCACTGTATAAGGCCGATCTAATTTAGCACTAACAAAAGCAGTTAAATCATTAATTACTCCTGAACCACAAGCTATTATATAACCTTGGTTATCTATCTTCTCAAGAATTGCAAATAATGCCTTAGGGTCAGGAATTACATGATCTTTCCCGCCTTCTCTTAACGTAATTATCTCCACTTCATAATCTGACGCCTCTAAAATATCTACTAGTTGATTACCAGCCACAGCAAAAGTGTTTTGATCACCAACTAAAAAGATTTTGTCTTCATCAGTCAACTTATCAATTAAATTAGGAACCTTTTTTAAAGCATTATCTTCTATTATAACCTCTTTAATTGGAACCTTGTGTTCTCGACCACAGTCACACTTGAATTTCTTATTTAAATAATTATCCATTTCAAATCACCACTATTGATTATTTTAAACATTCAACAGCTGCCCTTTCTACAGGAAGACATTCTTTATATCTTTTCATAAAAGTTTCAAAGCCTTTAACATCTTCAGATTTAGGTTCGATAATTTTCTCATTTTGCTCTGTAAAAATATATTCATTTAAAAAGTCTTCTAAACTTTCCTCATCCTTTTTATTCAAACGATAAGATGCTAAAAGAGCAATTCCCCAGGCACCACCCTCACCGGCTGTCTCCATCACAGAAACTGGTGCATTAACTGCTGCAGCCATTAAACGCTGGGCAACACCTTCTGTCTTAAACAAACCACCATGACCAAGCATCTTATCCAACTTGACACCCTCTTCTTTTAAAAGAATATCCATTCCCATTTTCATAGCACCTAAAGAACTCTGTAGGTTAACACGCATAAAGTTCGCTAAATTAAAATTACTATCAGAAGACCTGGCAAATAAGGGACGACCTTCTTCAAAACCTGTTATATGTTCTCCAGATAGATATCCGTAAGCTAAAAGACCACCACAATCTTTATCACCTTCAAGTGCTTTGTTGAATAAAGTTTCATACAGAGTTGTCATATCTACATCAAAACCTAGAGCAGTCGTTACTTCTTTAAAGAGATTAATCCAAGCATCTAAATTAGAAGCACAGTTGTTGGAATGAGCCATAGCAACCAATTTTCCTGATGGTGTTGTTACTAAATCTAGTTCAGGATGAGCTTCGTCTAGATTATCTTCAAGAACTACCATTGCAAAAACAGATGTACCAGCTGATACATTTCCTGTACGTTCAGCAATACTGTTGGTAGCTACCATACCTGTTTCAGCATCTCCCTCTGGTGGACACATTAAACTTCCTGCTTCGAGTTTTCCAGAAGGATCAAGAAGTTTGGCCCCTTCTTCAGTCAATGTACCTGCATCTTCACCAGCAACTAATGCTGTCGGAAGAATATCTTCTAGTTCCCAAGAAAAATTCTTATCTGCTATTAAGTCACTAAACTGCTCTAGCATTCTCTCATTATAAGAAGTTGTTTCAATATCAATTGGGAACATTCCTGATGCTTCTCCTATACCTAATACTTTTTCACCCGATAATTTCCAATGAACATAACCAGCCAAAGTAGTCATATAATTAATATCAGCTACATGTTTCTCATCATTTAAAATAGCTTGATACAAATGGGCAATACTCCAGCGTTGTGGAATTGGATAATCAAAAAGATCCGTTAATTTCTCACTTGCTTTTTCGGTAAAGTTATTACGCCATGTTCTAAAAGGGACAAGTAGATTATTGTCTTTATCAAAAGGCAAGTACCCATGCATCATTCCACTAAAACCAATAGAAGCAATTCTTGTTAGTTCAACCTCATATTTGGCCTTAACATTCTCTGCCATATCTCTGTAACTGCTCTGAACCCCTGCCCAAATCTCTTCCAGGCTATAGGTCCAAACTCCATCTGTATAACTATTTTCCCAGTTATGACTACCTGCAGCAATTATTTCATTATTTCCATCAAGTAAGACTGCTTTAATCCGGGTTGAACCAAATTCAATACCTAAAACAGTATCTCCCTTATTAATCATTGCTTGCCTTTCTTTTTTTTCTGTACCCATAAATAAACCTCCGTTCTTAATTATTTTTACTGGTTATCCTTGCCCATAATAAGCATCCTCTCCATGTTTCCTTAAGAAATGTTTATCTAGTAAAACCTGATCAATAGCTCCAATCTCTGGAGTTAACTTTACAGTTCGATAAGCCATTTTTGCTACTTCTTCCATCACAACTGCATTATGAACAGCATTAGTAGCATCTTCCCCCCAAGAAAAAGGACCATGATTATTAACTATAATACCTGGTACATAAGAAGCTTTTTTATCAGCAAAGGTTTCTACTATTACATTGCCAGTTTCAACTTCATATTCTCCTTGAATTTCCTCTTTATTCATTTTTCTAGTGCACGGTATCGCACCATAGAAATAATCAGCATGAGTAGTTCCTAATGCAGGAATTTCTTTGCCAGCTTGCGCCCAACTAGTAGCCCAAGGAGAATGTGTATGAACTATTCCACCAATTTTAGGAAAGTTATTATATAAAACTAAATGGGTTGCCGTATCTGAAGATGGATTTAATTCACCTTCAACTTTATTTCCTTCTAAATCTACAACAACCATATCCTCTACAGTCATTTCTTCATATGGTACACCACTTGGTTTAATAACCACCAATCCTTTTTTTTTATCAATTCCACTTACATTACCCCACGTATAAGTTACTAATCCACGTTCAGGCAACTCCAAGTTAGCTTGTAGTACTTCCTCTTTTAAATTTTCTAACATATTATCCTCCTTTCTTAATGTAATTAATCATTAAGTTTATAATAAATATCGTTCCACTTAAGTTCTTTCTTGAAGTCTGGTAACTTAGTTTCATCATCAATTAATAAGCACTCTAAATCTGCTATTTCTGCAAAATCTCGTAGATGCTCAACAGTCAATGCTTGACTAAATCCAGCGTGATGTGCTCCTCCAGCATGAATCCAAGCAGAAGCTGCAGTTTGTAAGTTAGGTTTTGGTTTCCATAATACTCTTGCTACAGGTAGATTTGGTAAATCTTCTTCAGGTTCTTCTACATCTACCTCATTAATAATTAAACGGAATCTATTCCCCATATCTACTACTGAAGCATTTACTGCTGACCCACTTGCTGTATCAAATATTAATCTAGCTGGATCATCTTTCCCACCAATTCCTAATGGATGTACATCTAAAACTGGTTTATCAGCAGCAATAGTTTCACAAACTTCTAGCATATGAGCTCCTAAAACTTTTGTATCCTGTTGATCAAGATGATAAGTGTAATGCTCCATTAAAGAAGTTCCACCTTCAAGCCCAGCATCCATTACCTTCATAGCTCTAACTAAAGCAGCAGTCTTCCAATCTCCTTCCGGGCCAAATCCATAACCCTCAGCCATTAATCTCTGCACTGCTAGACCTGGTAGTTGTGATAACCCGTGTAAATTCTCAAAAGTTGTGGTAAATCCTTTAAAGTCACCATCTTCTAAGAAAGAACGCATTCCAATCTCAATTCTAGCAGCATCTCTAAGAGATTGATGTTGCTCCCCACCAGCTAGAAGTTCATCAGCCACAACATACTCTTCTTGATATTCATTAATTAGCTCATCAATTTCTGCTTTACTAACTTCATCAACATACTCAACAAGATCTCCTACAGCATAACCATTAACTTCATAACCAAATTTCATCTGAGCTTCAACTTTATCGCCTTCTGTAACTGCTACTTGACGCATATTGTCACCAAATCTAGCTATCTTGGCCCCTTGTGCATCAGCCCATGCAGCAGCTGCTCGCATCCAAGTTGCAAGTTGATCAATAACTTCATCATCTTGCCAATGACCAACAATTACTTTTCTATTTTTCTCCATTCGAGAAGCAATAAAACCAAATTCACGGCCTCCATGAGCTGACTGGTTAGTATTCATAAAGTCCATATCTATTTCAGACCATGGTATTTCTCGATTAAATTGAGTATGCAAATGAGCAAATGGCTTCTGTAAAGCTTTTAATCCTTCAATCCAGGTTCTAGCTGGAGAAAAGGTATGCATCCAAGTAACTAATCCAATACAATCCTGAGCAGCATTAGCTTCTAAACATAATTGCTTAATATCTGCTGATGTTGTTAATACAGGCTTATAAACTACTTTTACAGGTATTTTTTCTGATTTTGAAAATGATTCAACAATCTCTTTTGAATGCTCAGCAACCTTTTCTAATACTTCCTCACCATATAAATGTTGACTTCCAGTAACAAACCAAATTTCAAATTCTTCTAGATTTTTCATTATTTGACCTCCCTTTTTATTTTGTAACTATTTGGTCTTCTTTTCTAGTATAATAAAAAACAAAACATATTCTAGCATTTACTTTCCAAATATAACATACGGTTGTACATACAATAAATAATAAATAATTATCTTTTATAATTAATCTTCTACTCACAATAGAGCAATTATTGTACTATTGTGCAGACAATAATTATAAATAATAAAACCACAGACACCTTAACCAGCAAATTAAATTGCTTTTAAAATACTGTGGATTGTTATAAATATTATCTTCTTATAACCACCTATTATACTTATTTTATAATTGCTATTGGTTATCTAAATTATAAAATAAATCTGTAAAATTGTCAAATCAAATTATTTAATTTAAATCTAATACTGATTCTCTTTTAATTAATTTTGGTGTAAAAACAATATTTTCATTAAATTGTGAAGTTGACCCTTCAATATTTTCTAAAATAATCTTAGCAGCTTTCTCTCCAGCTTTTTCTTTTGGATGATCAATAGATGTAATTGAAATATTATTTAACCTAACTAAATCAGAATTATCAAAACCAATTATAGATATATCTTGAGGAACTTCTAACTCTAAATCATTCAATATTTCTTTAACTAAGATAGCAATTTGATCATTAAAACAAAAAATAGCTGTAGGTGGCTCTTGATACTCCATTAGCTCTTTTGTTAAATCAAATATTTCTTCCTCAAACTTTTCTCTTTTCTCAAATTCTGAAATATGATATTTTTTCACATAATCATTATAAACTGGTATCTCTCTCTCTTCTAAAGCTTTTTTATAACCTTGAAAACGATTAATAGAAGGTTTATGCAATTCCTTGTATATTATAGCAACATTATTATGTCCTTTATCTAAGAAAAATTCTGTAGCTAGATATCCTCCTTTTTCATCATTTACAGTTATATAATTAAACTTATCATTTCTAAATTTACTATCTAAAATTACTACTGGTATATAATTATCTACAAAACGTTCTAATAAAGCCATATTTTGATAATCATGAGCACTTTTAGCTGGTTCAATAATTAATCCATCTATATTTTTTTCAAGAAATTTCTCCAAAATTTCCTTTTCTCTTAATTGACTATCTTTAGAATTACCTAATAATATCTGATAACCTTCTTCGTGAAAAATATTATCAACACCATTTAAAATATCAGCAAAGATATAATCATGTAAGCTAATACTGATAAATCCTATATTACCTGTTTTTACCTTAGTATTTTCTTTTAGAAAAGTTCCTACACCTTGCTTTTTGTTTAAAAGTCCCTCTTGATTTAATATATTTAATGCTTTTCTAACAGTATGTCTACTTGCATCGTATTTTTTAGTTAACTCATTCTCTGTTGGTAATTTATCACCTGGTTTTATCTGCCCTTGATTGATAGATTCCTTGATTTTATTTCTAATCTTAACATACTTTGGCAAATAATCTTCCTTCATAAATTATCATCCTTCACTTATATTATACTTGTTCTATTTATCATGATATACGTACAAATATTATATTTAAATTATAAACTGAATTTATATTAATGTCAAGCCAGATTGAAAATTATACAACTTATCTTCATTTTATAATAATCAGCATGTGCATTAACAAAAGTCCACATTTGAAATCCTACAACTGAATTACTTCCTGAATCCTCTTTTATCATCCCCAAAACTCCAAAAAGCATTTGCAAAGTTACTTATTATATTACCTTATTGAATAATTAACTTAATAAATTTCCCAGAAATCACAAGTTAGATTTTTAACTGCTATTTAGTAATCAGAATATATCTATTCCAAGGAAATTTATTATCTGCTATTTCATTTTCTTTATCAACCAACTTTTCGATTAAATAAAGTAAAATAATCCACATAACGTGAAATTTATATTTTTTGAAACTATATAACCTAAGTGATTCTAAATTATATCGTTACTTTAAAATTAAAAATAATCTTTCAACAATTAATCTGTTTTTATACATTTGTTCTCCCATAGGATAATTGAAATAAATACCACTTTATATTCTACATTGATCATTAAAATCATATATAGAATCCGCATTTTTATAATTCATATCTGTTAGCATATTAAATCTAGATCATTTTTAGAGCTTCTTAAAACTGTCTCATCAGTAGATGTAATTCTAATATTAGGATTTAACTTTTTAACAACTAATTGAAAAAGTATATTAAACTTTGTTTTTTCAAGTTGTTTAAATCTAATAGCAAAAGTAAAGTGATCAGGAACTTCATTAAATCCAATAATTCCAAGAGCTCATAGGTCATCTTTAAGTTTAGACTCTAATTCTCTAAGACAATAAATTTCATTTAGCTAGAACTAATTTAATAGAAGGTGTTTTCTTTTATTTTTTCAAGTGATATAATTATTATTAGTTGCTCCTTTCTAGTCTAGTTTTAAGATTTGATCACCTATACACTACTAGAAAAGGAGCAACTTTTCCTTTTTAAAATTGGATTTTTTTATTCAACAACCTATATTTTAAAATGTTTTTTCATTTAGACCTAATCCAAACTCTCATTTTACCAGATTCACGATGATCCCATAAATGATAAGGAATAGCTTTAAATTCTACAGAACGAAAAGTAACTTCATTTACATTTTGATAAAGATGATTTTTCCATCCCATCATATCTGGCACTTCGCTTTCTCCTTTTATAACTCCCGCTCCCTCTAAAAAATCTGGCTTATAATAAAATTCTAGTTCTTCTTCAGCAGGCAATAGAATATCATCTAAAGAAGCTAAATTATCCATTTCCTCTAAACAATAAATAATTGGACCCCTTTTCAAAGCAACCTTATCTTTATTTTGAGTAACTAATGGATGTGCTGTTACTTTTTCAATAGGCATAGCAAATTCTAATCTTATCTGATCTCCATTCCTCCATTTACGCCTTATTTGTGCATAACCATTATCATTAATAATAGACTCAATTTCAAGTGATTGATTGTTTATTTGAAGTGATGCCTCTTGGCACCAATCAGGTATTCGAAGACTTAAAGTAAATTCAGATGGATTCTTCAAATTAATTTTTATATTTACTTTATCATCCCATGGATAAGCAGTATCCTGTCTGATTATTACTTCTTCCTCTGCAATAGATACTTTTCCTTTTCCAGAGATATACTGATTAATAAAGATACAATCTTCATTCTTTAAGTAGATATACTTCTCAAGAGAAGCGAGAAAACGAGCTATATTAGGTGGACAACAAGAAACTTTAAACCAACCTTTACGATGATGAGTACCATCACTTTCTAACGGATTAACATAAAAGAATTTATCTCCCGTTAAAGATACTCCAGAAAGAAAACCATTATATAAAGTTCGCTCAATAATATCAGCAAAACAAGCTTCACCAGTTAATTTTAGCATCCGCTGATTCCACATCATACTTCCTACTGCAGCACAAGTTTCAGCATAAGCTGTATCATTTGGAAGATCATAATCTGCAGTGAAGCCTTCATTATGATGGGCAGAACCAATACCACCAGTTACATACATTCTTTTTTTAGTCATGTTTGCCCATAAATTTCCTAATGCTTGTATTAATTCATGATCTTTAGTTTCCATAGCTACATCAGCCATTCCACAATATAAGTACATAGCACGCACTGCATGACCTACTACTTTATCTTGTTCCCGAACTGGAAGATGATCTTGAGCATATTCTCCAGCATAATTATCATTTTCATCTAAATAAAGTTCCTGATACAGTTCATCTGCACTAGGATTACCATAGTTCTCAATATCTTCTCTGAATTGATAGCCCGCTATTGATTCTAAATTATTTAATTCTTGTTTAAAGGGAGAATTCACTTGACCACGGTTATCAATAAAATACTGAGCTAATTCAAGATATTTTTTAGATTTTGTTACTTGATAAAGTTCTATTAAAGCCAACTCGATCTCCTCATGCCCTGGAATACCTTTCTTCTTATTCCTTATAAATACTTCATAAATATGGTCAGCAAATTCACAGGCAATATCTAATAAAGATTCTTGATTAGTTGCTTGATAATGAGCCACCGCTGCTTGAAATAAATGTCCCGCACAATATAATTCATGCATCATCCCAAAATTAGTCCATTTTTTATCTGGTTCTTCCAATGTAAAGTAAGTATTAAGATAACCATTTTCTTCTTGTGCATCATCAATAATAGAGATTACTTTATCTATTCTATTTCTAAGCTTTTTATCTGAATAATTTGCTAATACATAACTAGCTGCCTCTAACCATTTATAAACATCTGAATCATTGAAAAACATCCCTTTATAATCTCCACCTTTTTTACCAGCTGCCTTAAAAAAATTATCAAGGCGTCCACTACTTTCTAAACGTTCATATTGATGCTTTAATGTAACTTCTCTATTAACTTGTAAACGATGATTCCAAAATTCATCATTAATCTCAACTTCTGTTATTGATAAATCTTGGATTCTATTATCTGCAATTCTCATTCTATCCCTCCAAATAAAGATTTTTTATCATTATTAAATATTACTTTTTGCTACTTTACGGAACCACTTGTCAAGCCAGCAACAAAATACTTCTGTAAAAAAGCATATAATATCATCATAGGAAGAATACTAATTATAACTCCTGCAGTTAATAATCCCCAGCTTGTTCCATACTTCCCAACTGCTAACACACTTAAACCTACATTTAAAGGTCTCAATTCATTTGATGTAGCAAATATCAAAGCCACTATAAAATCATTCCAAGTTCTATAAGCTGCATACACAGCAGTTGTAGCTAATCCTGGTAATCCTAGTGGTAAATATACTTTTAAAAAAGTCTCCAATTCATTTGCTCCATCTAAAAGTGCTGACTCTCGTAAGCTACTAGGTACTGAATCAAATGAATTAGTCATCATAAAAACTCCAAAGGGTAAGAAAAATGTAACATATATGAAAACTAACGCAATACGAGTATTTAAAATCCCTAAATCATCTATTAATGAATATAAAGGAACTAACAATGTTTGAAAAGGAATCATTAAAGCCAGTAAAATTAACATTTTAAATAAATTTCCAAAAGGAATATCCAATTTAGAAAAACCATATCCAGCTAATGCTGAAATTACTACCACAAGGGATACGGTCAAAGTTGTTAGCAATACACTATTTATAAAATAGGTTGAAAAAATTCCATTTTCAAAAGTAAATATCTTTTTATAATGATTCAAAGTGATATTCTCAGGAATCCATTCTGGAGGCAATTGAGTAATATCATTTGTTGGTTTTAGAGAAGTACTTATAGTCCAACCAATTGGCAATAGAAATGCCACAACAAGGATAATATTAATTAAATATTGCAATTTATGCTTTTTTATACTCCTAATTAAATTATTCAAACTAATCACCACCTTTTTTATAATATTAATATTCAGCTGAAGTAAACTTTATTTGAAGCCAGCTTAAACATGATTGGATCATTAATAATACAACAGTCATTGCTGCACCGTATCCTAATTTAAAGAACTTAAATGATGTTTTATATATCCAATAAACAATTGTTGTTGTACTGTTAGCTGGCCCCCCTTTAGTCATTACTACAAATTGCGAAAATGCTAATACCGACCCTATAACTGAAATAACTAAGGCAAGACCTATAGTTGGTTTAAGCATAGGCAAGGTAATATATCTAATCTTTTGCCAAAAATTCGCACCATCCATTCTAGCAGCTTCATATAGCTTATCTGATATTCCTTGCAGCCCAGCTAATAAGATTACCATTGTAAATCCAGTCATTTTCCAAACTATCATAAATGAAATTGCTGGTAATGAAGTGTCTGGTTGACCCATCCAAATAATTGAATTTTCAATAATCCCAAATTGCATAAGATAATAATTTAAAATCCCATATAAATCATTATAGATCCATAACCAAACCAGACTACAAGAAACCATAGAAATAACAACTGGTAAAAAATAAATTGACCTAAAAATAACTGTTCCAGGTAACCGATTTTTTACTAATAAAGCTAAGAAAAAAGCTATTATAAACATAGGGGGAGTTACCATCAATGTATATTCGAAAGTAAACCCTAAAGCACTCCAAAATATAGGATCATAAAGCAATTCAAGATAATTTTGTAGACCAAGAAAAATCTTTCTTCCTAATACTGGCCATTTATGAAATGACATGAAGACTACTCGTATTAAAGGATACATAAAGAAAATTAAATTTAAGATAAGAGCTGGTAAAATAAAAGCAATATGACTAATCTTTATATTTTTTATGAAATTTAATAATTTGTTTTCATCTTTTACTCTCGATAATTTACTTTTACCTTTTAGTTGCATCAGCAATTCCTCCTAAAATAAATTAAAGTAAGATGAGCCAAATAATTATTTATAACTCATCTTACTTTTGAATATAATTAATTCTTCAAAATTTGGTTAACTCTAGTGTCAAATTTAGAAAGCGCTTCTTTAGTAGTTGTTTTCCCATTAAGTATCATCTGAACAGTAGTTACAAGAGGATTAATTAACTGTCGATATCTAATAGTTTTTGGAGTATTAGCTACTGTTAAAGCCTTAGTGAACACTTTATATACTGGATTTGCTTCAAAATATTTATTATCAAAGAAATCCTTCCGTACTGGAATGGTGCCATTCTTAGCAAAATAATTAACTTGAACTTTCTTTGATAAAGCATATTTAATAAATTTCCAAGCTGCTTTTGGATAATCAGAGTTTTTAGGAATAGCAATTAACTCTCCACCAGCAAATGATGAATGACTGCCATCTTCAGACTTAGGAAGTAAAGCAACACCAAAATCAAGATTAGGATACTTCTTATTTAAAAGAGAAACCATAAAGTTTCCACTAGGATACATACTAACTTTGCCTGATGTAAATGCACCTTGAGCTTGTACCCAACCATAACTAACTGAACCAGGAGGAACAACCTTATTTTCTAATAAATTTTTATATAAATTAAATGCTTCCCTTGTTTCTGGAGAATTAAATATTGATTTTGTTTTACTATTATTTAAAATTTGTCCTCCATTACCCCAAACATAAGGCATAAAGGTAAACATCTGAGCTCCTCCATTAGCACCAGAAAACCCATAACCATAATGCTCTTTAGTTGTTAATTTTTTGGCATATTCACGTAATTCTTCCCATGTTTTTGGAGGCTTTTCTGGGTCTAAACCAACTTCTCTAAAATGGTCTTTATTATATAATAAAGCGGACACATCTGAACTAAATGGTAATGCATACTGTCGTCCTTTATACTTACCTAATCTAACCATGTTATTAACAAGTTGATTTTTAAACTTTAGCGAATTATATTTCTCAGTGATATCTTTAAAAGCATTCACTGAAGAAAAGTAAGGAACCAATACTAAATCAATTGAAACAATATCTGGGGCTGAGCCTGAGGCTAAAGCTGTAGCAAACTTATCGGCAAAATTACTTTGTGGAATTGAAGTTAATTGAATTTCAATATTTTTGTTTTTGGTATTAAATTCTTTAATTGCTGGCTTAATTACTTGAGCACTAACTTCTCTCGTCCACATTTCTAAAACCTTTTCTTGATTCTTTTCTTCATCATCACCAAAAATCCACCATGCATCAACAAAAGCATTTGTTGAAAATAAAAATCCTACTACTAAGACTAATACTAATGATAACGAAATCTTTTTCTTATTAAACATATTACCCCTCCACAATTTATTTGATAATTAAAATAAGAAGAAAAATACTCAAACTAAATAACAATAGATTTATAATCCTTTATTTATCACCTCCTTTAGATTTGCATAACATTCTATTGTCTTAATCGTTTAAGATACTGTTCTTAAAAATTGTCAATTATAGCTATAAACACATTATTCCTCTTAGTAAATCTTATAACAGATCATTGCTATACTAAATAATACTGTATTCTCTATCTTTTAAAGTAAATAACTAGTAATTTATTAATCGTTTAAGTAATACATATAAATAATTCCCACTATAATATATATTTGCAAGGGCCTGACCCCTTATTATAATAAATGATATTAGCGGGAATTATTAAAGTATTATTCTTATAACCACTTTATATTTTGAATTTTCTACACAAAATTACTAAAATAATCTTATACGATCCTAATATTATACTCTATCAAATTAAATAATTCTTGATACTGAATCACGTTTAATTAGCTCACATTTAAGATTTAAAGGAGCAGTTTCTTGAATATTATTTTCAATTATATCAATTAATATTTCAGTTGATTTCTCTCCCATTTGATCCAATGGTAAATCTATTGTAGTTATTTGAGGTTGGTAATAAAAACTAAACTCCCTATTATCAAACCCAATCACTGAAAGATCTTGTGGAACTTTTAATCCTCCATCTTTAGCAGCTTTAATTACTCCTACAGCCATTAAATCATTCATTGCTAAAATTGCTGTTGGAGAATCCGAATCTGAAAGAAATTCTTTCATCTTTATATAACCAGACTCACGTGTCCAACCCCCAGTCTTAGTATATAAAGGATTATAAACTAAACCATTGTCAATAAGAGCTTTCTGATAGCCTACAAGTCTTTTATGTGAAGGAATAGAATTTATCGGTCCACTTATTACTCCTATTTTTTTATGCCCATGATCTATTAAATACTCTGTTGCTTCATAAGCAGCTAATTTATCATTATAATTAATTGAATGATTTGACTTCTCTTGATCATTATAACAATAAGTATAAACCATTGGCTTATCAGTTTTATCAATAAGATCACTTACATCTCTTGTATGATGACCTACATAAATAATCCCTTCAACTTGCTTGCTTAATAGAATATTTATTACTTCATTAATTTCCTTTTTATGCTTTAATACAGCAGAAAAATCCCTTCCTTCTTTTTTAATTAGTCTTAAGTTTTCTAAAATAATATGATATCCTGCTTTTTCTGCATACTTATTGATACCATTAATTATATCTGGCGTATGAAAGCTTGTAATATCTTCTACAACCACTCCAATAGTTTTTGTACTCATAGTCCTTAAACTCTTAGCTACACTATTAGGCTTATAATTCATCTCTTTAGCTATTTTTAAAATCTTTTTCTTAGTTTCATTGTTAATTTGTGGACTATCATTAAGAGCATAAGATACAGCTGCATTTGATACACCAGCTCTTTTAGCAATATCATTAATTGTTACCATTACAAATCTCCTTATGATAAATTTATTAAACTTAAACGTTTAAGTTTATATTATAACAACTTATTCTATTTATATTATAATCATTTTTTATAAAATTATCAAGTGTTTTATTATATTAATTACATTAAAATAAAAAATATTGCTTATAAGTTGTAAATAACTACTGAATACTCTTTTTTCACTGATATATATACTTACAGTGCTTCATTTATAGTTGTCACATTTAAATTACCATGTTTAACTCCCTTTAATCCAATTAACTTATTAGCCACTTTTTGCAATTTAGCCCCTTGGCCCTTAACAATGATTACTTCAAGACAGTAATCATGTGTCATATGAAGATGAAGATTTGATTTAAATAAATGATGATAATCATGTTGAATATTAAGCATCTTATCATTTAATTGTCGCTGGTGATGATCATAAATTAAAGTTAATATCCCTATAACTTCCTCAGTCTCCTGGCACTTCTTTTCAATAATCTTATTTCTAATCAAATCTCTAATTGCTTCAGAACGATTATCATACTCCCCTTTGATTAAATCTTCAAATTCTTGTAATAATTTATCTTCAATAGAGATACTAAACCGATTTAAAGACATGACTTCCTCCCTTCCTAGCTACTTTAATAATTTATTTAGTAATTTCTTAGCTTCTTTAATAGTTAGAGGTAATTTATCATCTGGTACAACCTTTTTAAAAACTTGGGAGACTAAAGGCAAATTATCCCCAAAAACAGCCTCCTGCTCTTTTAGAACTCTCTTATCTCCACTAGCAACCAATTCTCCCGCATCAAGTACCAAAAACTTCTCTCCCCATTCAGCAGCAAAGTTTAAATCATGCGTAGCAACTAGTAGTGTCTTTCCTTGGCTAGTAAGTTGCTTCATAATCTCAATCAAGAGTTGTTGGCCTGGCGGGTCAAGAAAAGCTAGCGGTTCATCTAAAAAAATTAATTCTGGATCAATAATCAAGGCCCCTGCTAGGGCTACCCTTCTCTTTTCACCATAACTTAAATGACGAGGATTACGGGCCAACAGATGACTGATCTGTAATAACTCTACTACCTCTTCTAATCTCTTTTCTTGCTCTTTAGCTGGTAAACCAAATTGAATTGGCCCAAATAAGATATCCTCCTTTACAGTTGGAGCAAATACCTGGTCATCAGGATTTTGAAAGATATAAGCTACCTGTTGGCGTAGTTTATCCTCTTCTATTTCCTCTAAAGATTGCCCCTTAAGATAAATCTGACCTTTATCTGGTACTTCAAGATTTAATAAATTAAAGATTAATGTAGATTTACCGGCTCCATTGGGTCCTAGAAGTACAGTAGGTTCATTCCGTTGGATACTAAAAGAAACCTCTTTTAATATCTCTTGAGTTCCAGTATAGCTAAAAGTTAAATCTCTAACCTGCAAAATATTTTCTTTCATTAAAAAATCGCTCCCCTATCTAATAACAAAAATCCTGTTGCGATAACTATTGTTATTGCTACTACTTGCCAATCCTGTCTTAATCTATTGTGATTACTGATTAAAGTCTCTATCTGTAAGCCCCTTAATTTCATTGCTTGATAGACTCTATCTCCTTGTTCTAAAGAATGAATTAATCCAGCTCCAATAACTTGGGCCAAAATCAAATATTCTTTAATATTAAACCAATCATAGCCTACTCTAGCGCCCCTTATCCGCCGTGAGATAAGAAGCTGCTTTATTTTCTCCTGTAATAAGCTACGATATCTAAAAATAAAGAAAATAACTATAGTAATCAACCTAGGCATATGCAATTGATCCATACCAACTACTAGCTGACTCTCATTAAACCCAGCAAAGATTATACTATTCCATAAAAAGATGATCATTAATCTAAGCACTAATTTACCTGTAAAGTACCAACCACCTTGATGAAAAAAACCTAACAAAACTGTGGTTAATAAGAAAGGAAGAAAAAAATAAAGTTTCTGATATAAGTTAGTTATATTTTTCTTTATCACTACTATACCTAATAATAAACTACTAACCATAAGTAAGCCAATATATTGATCTAGTAATAATACTGTTAAAACCCCAATTAAATAGATCAATAATCTAGTCCCTGGTTCAATATTCAACTCAATATTCAACTCAAGCTTCTCCCTTCTTATTAGTTACTAGCTTACCAATCCCTACTAAAGTAAAATAGGTAAGTAACACACCTAACAAACCTGCTAGCCCACTACTTACCAATTGATTCCCTATAGGAAGCTTATATCCAGCAAGAATGGAAAAACTATCTCTAGCTTGCTTCATAAATTCTAAATTCTCTGCTACCCGCTCTAAACCATCAGGATAAGAAGATGCTAAAATAGAATTAAAAAAAGCCAGACAACTAATAATACCAACTATTAAACCCAAATTTTTTTTAGTTAACATAAGAATCACCTGCTTTATAATCTATAAAGTCTAATCTTTTGGGAATTACCCGTTTAAGATAAACCACAACAAGTACAGTAATCAACCCTTCCAGCAAACCAATTAATAAATGCCACCCTACTATAGCAGGTATTACTATCCTTAAGCTAACAGTTCCTGAAAAAGCTAGCTCCAAAGCCGCAAAAACTGAAGAGATTATAGTAGCCAGACATGCTGTAATAAACACATTTACTTTAAAAGAATTAATAACTTTATCTAATAATTGATAGATTAAGTAACTTCCAACTACCTGGACTATTGCTATATTAAATATATTGGCCCCTAGCACAGCTATTCCACCATCCATAAAAATAACAGCTTGAATAATAAGAATTGCAGACATAACTATACTCGCTGCCCACGGGCCAACCACTAACATAGCTAACACACCACCTAATAAATGACCAGAAGTTCCTCCTGCAATTGGCAAATTAATCATCTGCGCTGCAAAAATAAAAGCACCTAACAATCCTAATAAAGGTATCTGCTCTTCACTAAACTTCTTTTTTAACTGCTCTAAGCTAAACTTTAGAGAAGCACCTGCAGCTAGATAAGTAGTTACACAAGTCTTAAGATCCAAAAATCCATCTGGTATATGCACAAATTCCCCTCCTAAATAATACTTTTTTTAAAAAAATAACACTATAACCTAAAAAAATAACACAAAATTAATTTTTGTAACACTATATCTTTTCTTCTCCTACTAACCTTAGATTCCTTCATAAATTTATACTTTTTGCTCTGATTCTTGTCTGCGACGATAAATACGAGTTGTTGGATAAGCTAAGTTAATCTCTGACTCTGAATTAAATTTATCTAAAATCCTTTCTTGAATTCTTTGGTCAACCATCCGTCTTTGTCTAACAGATGCCAGATACCGAACAACAATTTCTACCCCACTTTCTTTAATATTCACGTATGTAATCGGGGTAAAAACACCATATTTAATCATATAATTTTTACTCATTTCTTTAATCCTTCGTTTTGCCTTCTCTTCTATGTTTTCTTCCATTTCATCCTTAGCTATCGTCAACATTAACTCTTTTGCTTTCTTCCAATTACTCTCGAAAGTAACCAAAACTTCTGTTTCATTCCAGACACAACCAAATCCCTTAGTATAATTATATAATGGTGCTTTAAATACAGTACTATTCGGTATTCTAACCAATCTTCCTGTGCTTTGGTCACCTCTTACCCACTCTCCAACTTCTAATAAAGTAGTATAAAAAACTCCTATATCAATCACATCACCTTGAACATTATCCCATTCAATCCTATCTCCTAAACTAAATGGTCGATTTATAATAACTACTAACCAACCTGCTATATCAAGCACAACTTGATGTAAAGCTAAAGTTAATCCAGCAGATAAAAATCCAATATAAGTAGTTAAAGAAATAGTTCTTTTAAGCCAAATAAAAATTAAAATAATTATAGTTATAAAAAAAAGTAGATAATATGTCCACCGGCGTGCAGAATGACGCAGTTTGAAATTATCTACCCGTTGATTAATTAACTTGATTATAATCCAAGTTAAAAAATAATTAAAGATAACAACTCCTAGAGAAAAAAATATTTTATTAGATAATATTCGATTAACTTCAGTAATTAAATCCATTCTCCCCCTCCTCTCTAACTAAAAATTTCTTTCTAAAACTTGATTAGCTAAAAAAAGTAATCGCTCTCGATTATAATCAGATGGCATACTATTAAGCTCAGCTTTAGCCTGTTGAATATAATTTTTAGCAACTTCAGATGTATAATCTAAAGCACTAGTATCCTTAATAATCTTTTCAATCGCTTCTTTATTACTTATTGGGGCTTCTAATAGTTCTTCTAATTGGGCTGCACACTTAGTTTCTTTTAGTACATATAGAATAGGTAGCGTATAAACTCCTTGAGTAAAATCATTGGCCCCTGGCTTCCCTAACTTTGCAATTGACTCAGTAAAATCTAATAAATCATCAGTTACTTGAAATGCCATCCCTAAATATCTTCCATATCTCGCTAGGTTATCTTGATTAGATTGCCTTATTTTTCCCAGCTCAGCACCTAAAGTACAACTAGTCTCAAATAATATAGCAGTTTTATTTTCAACCCTCTTAAAGTAATCCTTATAAGTAAGCTCCACATTATATCGATCTTGATACTGCTTAATCTCTTCTTCACAAATCAATTTTATCACCTTAGAAACTAAACCTAAATGTTTATTAATCGTATGTTCAGATAAGATATTAAAAGTCAAACTAAATAAATAATCACCTGTAAATACAGCTATATCTTTTCCACAACGAGATTGTACAGTTTTGATTCCTCTTCTTAAATTTGAACTATCAATAATATCATCATGAACTAATGTAGCCATATGAAGCAATTCAATTGCTGCTGCAACAGGCCAAACTTTTTCTTTTTTATAATCTCCAAACTGGGCAGTAATTATCACTAATAACGGTCTAATACGTTTCCCTCCAGCATTAGCTAACTCGATAATTGATTCTTGAATCAATGGTTGTCCACTAACTAAGAATTTGTGCAAATATTCTTCAAAATCATCTAATTCATCAGTTAATTGATCCCATGACACTCTTATCACCACCTATATTCTATTGTTTAACTATAGAAAAGAGAGCACAAAATGTGCCCCCTCTTGAATCATCTAACTACTACTTGCTGGTTTGAATCCTTAGGATTTAGTTTTTGCACCCAAGCCTCATCGTATTCATCAAAGATATCTTGAGGGATTAAATATATCTCATTATCAAGATTAAAGACTATATAAGTATTATTAACTCCTTTTTTGGTTCCTTTTTTCTTGGCCCCAGCTGATACTAAATACTGATGAATCCTTTGATACCTCATCTTCTCTGGTAAATTATAGACCAATCGCTCATCCATCCCAAATAAATCTACCATTATTTCAGTTGTAGTCATCACTTCATCAGCTAATACTTTCATTTACAGTCCTCCTTAATTCTCTTCTCTACTTCATTTTTTTTACTCTATTCTTTAACTTTTTAATTATTCTCTTCTCTAACCTAGAAATATACGATTGTGAAATACCTAATATATCAGCTACCTCTTTTTGAGTTAATTCTTTTTTCTTATTATTAAGCCCAAAGCGTAAAATCATAATCTTACGCTCTCTTTCAGTTAAGTATTCCATAGCTTCTACTAATAATTCTTTATCAACCTCTTCTTCAATATACTTATAGATTAAATCAATCTCTGTCCCTAATACATCAGATAGCTTAAGTTCATTACCATCCCAATCAATATTTAGGGGCTCATCAAAAGAAACTTCAGATTTTTTCTTATTATTCTTTCTTAAATACATTAAAATTTCATTCTCAATACAACGAGAAGCATAAGTAGCTAGCTTAATATTCTTACTAACATCAAACGTATTGACTGCTTTAATTAAGCCAATTGTTCCAATTGAAACCAAATCTTCAATATCAATCCCCGTATTATCATATTTACGAGCAATATACACCACCAACCTAAGATTCCTTTCAATTAATACACTCTTAACTGTTTTGTCTCCATCAGCTAACTTAGCTAATAAAAACTTTTCTTCTTGATTAGATAAAGGAGGTGGTAAAGCTTTACTACTGCCTACATAAAATACATTTTTAGTTTTATGCATCCCCAAAGTCTGTAGCAGCTTAATTATGCCTAATTTAACCTTCCATTTTGCTTGCAACAACACCCTTTCCATTTTATCCCTCCTCATTTAGTTAGTTGCTCTAAAAACCTGTGGATTTAATAAGGCCTGATATTCATCATTATCTAAAGACCTGCTTTGTAAGGCAATTATAACATCACTAGTAGTAAATACTTCATCCTCTGCTTTAATAGTTACCTTATCTGGCCTAAACCCTACCAACATTCCATCCTGCTTCCCTATAGAAGAAAAAGGAATTAACCTAAACCTATTGGCCCAGCAAGTATCAATCATCTCATCTAATAATTGATCACTATTGTAATTATATTTACAAAAAGCGTCTTTTATTCTTTCTGGTAATATTTCTAATAGTACTTCTACCTCAACAATAATCACAGGTGTTTTAGTTAATGGATCCTCAAGCTGATTTCCTGTATCTACCAAGGCCTTTATCTGCTGTGAATCCCCATCAAAATCAATACTTATTAAAACGCTAAATATATTAGGAAATAACTTCTGGCGAATAAGCATCCAACCAAACTTTCCAATGATAATTATTAATATAAAGCCATAAATAATTATCCATAAATTATCCGGTGAAATATTCAATACTAAAGCTAAACTATTCAATGGTGAACCACCAGTTAAATTATACAGGGCCAAAATAGCCCCTGCAGTAACAAAAGTAATTAGGTATAAATAACCAAGTGCTTTAAAAAAAAGTCTATAATCTAGAGGTGCAAAAGAAACAAATATCATTAAAACAGATAATAAGAAATGAATCGGAATCTGATTTAAATAGCTAAACTGAGGTAGTATAATTAAAACTGTATATATAGTTCCTAATAACGAAGTCAAAAACAACCTCCATATTTTATAATTCAATTCTGCCAATTTAGCTGTAGCCCACAATAATAAATAATTCATTACCAGATTAACTGCAGCTAACAAATCTAAATAAACAACTAATTCCATTTGGAAGTATTCACTTCCTCTCTCTTATGAGCATTATATTTTTTTAAGATCAAAAATATAACTTAAAAATCAATTACTATAAAATTTATCTTTTCGACATTCTATGTAGCATAAAATTTTTTTATCACTCAGTGTTATTCTTTGTCGAATAAAAAAATCTCGATACCCCTAGGCATCGAGATCAAGATCAAATATCTTTATTTTTCCTTAAAAAAGCTGGTATATCCAGATCATTGTCATTAAATGGTTGAATATTAAAATCATCTTCCGTTTGTTTCTCTTCCTTTTGATCTGGAGTCTCTTCTTGAATTGAAGCAGTTTCTTTAGATGAAGAGGTTTGTTGACTATTAAATCCTGTAGCAATTACTGTTACTTTAACCTCATTTTCAATTTCTTCATCTACAACCGATCCTAAAATAATATTTGCTTCTGGATCGGCTACTTCTGAAATAACTTTAGCAGCCTCATTAGCTTCATGTAAACCTAAATCAACACCACCAGTAATATTAAGTAATACTCCCTTGGCCCCCTCTATAGAAGCTTCCAATAAAGGAGAAGCAATAGCTGCTTTAGCTGCATCAACTGCTCTTTCATCACCTGCTGCTTTACCAATACCCATTAAAGCAGATCCTGCATCAGTCATAATTGTTTTTACATCTGCAAAATCAAGATTTATTAAACCAGTAATAGTTATTAAATCAGAAATACCTTGTACCCCCTGGCGTAATACATCATCTGCAGTTTTAAAGGCATCAACCAAACTAGTTTGCTTCTCTACTACATCTAATAGTCTATCATTAGGAATAATAATTAAAGTATCAACCTTTTCCTTTAACTTTTCTATACCTTTTTGAGCCTTGGACATCCTTTGGCGTCCCTCAACAGTAAAAGGCTTAGTTACAACCCCTACAGTTAAAGCTTCCGTTTCTTGTTTAGCGATATTAGCTATTACGGGGGCAGCACCAGTTCCAGTACCTCCTCCCATACCAGCTGTAATAAATACCATATCTGCCCCTTGTAGAGCTTCCTTAATCATTTCTCTACTCTCTTCAGCAGCATTAGCACCTACTTCTGGATTAGCTCCAGCTCCTAAGCCATCTGTTAAATCTTCTCCAATCTGTAAAGTAACCTCTGCTCGAGAAGAAACTAAAGCTTGACCATCTGTGTTGACAGCAATAAACTCTACTCCGTTTAATCCAGATTCAACCATCCGGTTAACAGCATTATTGCCACCACCACCTACTCCAACTACTTTTATATCAGCAAATTGTGGCTCTTCTGAACCAAATTCAAACATCAAGACCCCCCCTAACTAGCCTAAAGAATATTTTTAAACCACTTCCTCATTTTATCAAATAAATCCTCAACAATCTGTTCTTCATCTCTATTTGTTTTTGCAGTAGTTTTATCAGTCATATTTTCAGCTCCATAATAACCTAATCCAACTCCTGTAGAAAAAATAGCACCATTCTCACCAGAAAAACTAGAATACTCTTCATCAAGATCATAAATAGAACCTTCTACACAATCAAGTAAAGAGTCAATATTTTCCGGAGCACCAATTCTAACAGGCATATCAAGCTTTTCAGAAGCTAATTTAGAGACTCCTTCTAATAAAGATCCTCCTCCAGTTACAACAGCTCCTGCTGGAACTAAGCCTTTATAACCAGCTTTTTCAATATCTTCTTTAACTAACGAAAAGATTTCATCAATTCTAGGTTCAATAATATTGCATAATACCTTCCGAGAAATAGTCCTTTGTTGTTTTCCACTGGTATCTAATATATTTATCTTTTCATTTTGACCAATTAAATCAGCTTTAGCACAGCCATGTTTAATTTTAATCTTTTCAGCGATATCTCGAGGAGTACGCATCCCTACAGCAATATCATTTGTCACATGATCCCCACCCACAGGTAAAATAGAAGTATACCAGATACTTCCTTCCTTAAAGATGGCAATATCTGTGGTGCCTCCTCCCATATCCACTAATAATACCCCTAAATCTTTTTCACTCTCAGACAAAACAGCCTTACTTGCGGCCAAAGGCTGTAATACAATCCCTTCTACTCCTATATTTACTTCTTTAACACTTTTTACTAAATTTTGAATTGAAGTCACTGAACCTGTAACAATATGAGCTTCAGCTTCTAATCTAACTCCAGACATTCCTAAAGGGTATTTAATATCTTTACAACCATCAACAATAAACTCTCTAGGAATAACATGTATTATTTGCCGTTCAGGTGGCATAGAAATAATCTTAGTAGCATCAATCACCCGATCAATATCATTTCTGGTAATCTCTTTATTCTCACCAGTAACTGCTACTACTCCATGTCTATTTGTAGAAGAAATATGCGAACCAGCAATCCCTACAAATACCGACTCCAATTCTACCCCAGCCATTCTTTCAGCTTTAACAACAGAATCCTCTATAGAATTAACAGTATCATCTATATCAACAACCATACCTTTCTTTAAACCAGTAGAAGGGCTAGTACCAACTCCTATTACTTCAATAGTTCCGTTATTATTAACCTCAGCTATTATTGTACATACCTTCGTTGTTCCTACATCAATTCCAGCGACTATATTACGTTGTGTCACTAAATGCCCTCCTTTCTAAAAAGCACAAATAGCCCTGTTTTTAATACCTTCCTAGTGATAAATTCAATAATTATAACTAATTTCCTTTTTTTATTTGAGAAAATTTACTTTATTTTTAAAAAAGCGTTTCCTTTAGACCTTAAATCTATATACTCTACATCTAAATTCCTAGATTTAACATCTTGATAAATCAAATCTAGCATTTTGGCTTTACGTTCAATATCAAATTTATTACCCAGTTTAACTTCTCCCCCTTGCTTTAAAAACAAAAGAAACTGACCTTGAGATGTAACATGCACTTCAGTTATCTCCACCAGTGTTTTTTTAGATAACTTACTTAAGTAACTAATAGCAATTTCAATATTACCACTTAAATTTATCCTTTTCTCTTGAGCCTTAATATTAACTCCTGTAATCAATGGTAAATTCCAATTAAATAAATTATTACTTACTTCTAAAATCCAACCTTGAGCATCAATTACTTGATAAGAAGATTGAAAAGGGATGATAGCTATTGGACGTCTTTCTTGAATTTCTATTACTACTATATTGGGTAAATCACGTCTAACTTCTACTGATTTTAATTGAGATAGTTTTAGTAATTTATCTTCTATATTTTCTGGGTCAATAGCAAAGATACTATCTTTTTTATTAACTTTACTATAATTAAGTACATACTGATCGGATAATAAATGATTACCTATAATCTTTATTTCTCTAATCTGAAAATAATTTGAATAAATAATATTTACAGTTGCCAAAACTATTAAGAGTCCAATCATAATTAAAATAGTTTGCTTGTCCAAAAAAATCACCCCTTATACTAAAAATAAAACTAACCAGGGCAATAAATTTATTGCCCTGAAATATTATATAATAAAGGGACTTATTCATTTAAAGCTAACTTTAAAATTCTTACTACTAATTCTTGAAAATCAATCCCTATAGCCGCTGCAGCTTGAGGTAACAAACTAGTCTCAGTCATTCCAGGGATAGTATTTACTTCTAAAACATATGGCTTACCTTGAGGAGTAACTCTTAAGTCTACTCTTGATACTCCACTACATTTTAAAACTTGATGTGCTTGCAATGCTAATTGTTGGGCTTGATTATAGACTTGTTCATTTAGATTAGCTGGCACATCAAATTTAGTCATTCCTTTAGTATACTTAGCTTCAAAATCATAAACACCTTCTTGAGGCATAATCTCAATAATCGGTAAAACCATTGGATCTTCATCTCCTAATAAACCAACCGTAATTTCACGCCCCGGGATATATTCCTCAATTAATACTTCTCTATCATATTTAAAAGCATTTTCAATACTATCAATTAGCTTCTCTTCTTCTTCTACAATAGATAATCCTATACTAGACCCTTCTAAAGCAGGTTTAATCACTACCGGTAACTTTAGTTCTTTTCTTATATCAGATTTTAGTTGTTCATCTTCCTCTTTAAAATCTTTCTTTGAAACAGAAATAAACTGAGGTGTAGTAACTTCTATCTGCTTAAATAGTCTCTTAGAAGTAACCTTATCCATAGCTAAAGAGCTAGCTAATACTCCGGAACCAGTGTAAGGGATACCCTTTAGTTCTAATAATCCCTGGATTGTACCATCTTCCCCAAAACGACCATGTAAAGCAATAAAAGCAACATCTATTTTTTCAGCAGATAAAGCTTGATATAAATCATCATTAGCAGGATCTAAATCAATTGTTTGAAAGCCTTGTTTTTTTAAAGCAGCTAAAATAGCTTTTCCTGTTTTAAGAGAGACCTCTCGCTCCTTAGATTTTCCTCCTCTTATAACAGCAATTGTTTTATCTTCTAACATCTGACTACCTCCTTACTTCACTCGTATAATATTTGCACCAAGTTTAGTTAACTTATCTTCGATATTTTCATAACCACGATCAATATGATAAATATTATCAACTTTAGTTTTACCTTCAGCTGATAAACCAGCTAAAATCAAAGCAGCTCCTGCTCTTAAATCACTTGCTTCTACTCTTGTTCCAGACAATTTGGCTACTCCATTAACAATAGCTGAACTATTATTAACTTCGATATTAGCTCCCATTTTATTTAGTTCTTTAGCATGTTGTAAACGATTATCAAAAATAGTTTCTGTAATTACACTTCTACCTTCTGCTATAGAAAGAAAAGTCATAAACTGAGGTTGCATATCAGTTGGAAATCCAGGATATGGTAGGGTCTTAAGCTGAACACCTTGCCAATCTTCTACTCCTGTTACCCTTACTTTATCATCTATAGTCTCTACTTTAACGCCTGTTTCAGATAATTTAGCTAATATTGATTCAATATGTACAGGGATAAGATCTTTAGCAATTACTTGCCCCCCTGTAATTGCTGCTCCAATTAAAAAAGTACCTGCTTCAATACGATCAGGAATAACTCGATAATCTATAGCATGTAACTTCTCTACTCCTTTAATCTTAATTACATCTGTTCCTGCTCCCTTGATATTTGCCCCCAATTTATTTAAAAAATTCTGCAAATCAACAATTTCAGGTTCTCTAGCTGCATTATAAATTTTTGTTAAGCCTTTAGCTTTAGTAGCAGCCATCATGATATTTTCTGTAGCTCCTACACTAGGAAAATCAAGGTGGATTTCTGCTCCTTTTAATTCATCAGCTTTGCCTTTTAAAGAGTTCTCATCTTCAGTAAATTCTACCCCCAAAGCCTCTAATCCTTTCAAATGTAAATCAATTGGTCGAGAACCAATGCTACATCCTCCAGGTTGAGAAATTTCAACTTGACCAAACCTAGCTACTAAAGGCCCCATCAAAAAAACACTAGCCCGCATCTTTTGCATCAATTCTTGAGGAATCTCACAACTATCTACATCTTTAGTATCTATAATCATTTTACCTGGCTTATCTTCAACTTTAGAACCCAATAGAGTTAATACCTCTTTCATAACTCTAACATCTCTTAAATTAGGAACTCGACTAATTACAGATTGCCCTTCTGCTAATACTGTACCAGCTAAAATTGGTAATACAGCATTTTTAGCCCCATTAATGTCTATCTCTCCTTCTAAAGGTTTACCACCTTCAATCACAAATCTAGCCATTGGCCTTCACCTCCTTAAAATAATATCTCTAGTTCTCGATTTAGTTTAACTCCAAATTTTTTATAAACTGATTTTTCTACTTGCCCCATTAAACTCAATACATCTTCCGCTGTTGCTTCGCCTATATTGACAATAAAATTAGCATGTTTATCAGATACTTGAGCTCCACCAACAGTTAACCCTTTACATCCAGCTTCATCAATTAATCTACCAGCTGAATCAGAAGGAGGATTCTTAAAAACACATCCAGCATTAGGTAATGATAGTGGCTGTTTTGCCTTTCGCTTAGCTAAATGCTCTTTCATTCTACTTTTAATTAACTGGGGTTTTTTAGGATTTAACTCTAATTCAACACCTAAAACAATTTCATCTTTATCCTGAAAGATACTTTTTCTATATTTAAAATCTAAATTAGAGTAAGTTTTTAGTTTACCTGTAGAAGATAAAGTCTCTACTTTAGTTATTAATTTTCCTATTTCTTCTTCTTTAACTCCTGCATTCATTACTACTGCTCCTCCCACAGTAGCAGGTAATCCAACTCCAAACTCTAGACCACTTAAACCTTTTTTAGCAACTTTCTTAGCCAATAAAGGCAACTTAACTCCTGCTTGAGCTTTTACAGTTGGCTTATTAATTTCAATTTTATTTAATTTTGATAGTTTAATTACTACCCCTTTTAAACCTTGGTCACTGACTAATAAATTGGTTCCATTGCCTATTATCCAATAAGGTAATTCTAATTCTGATAAATATGTAATCAACCTTCTTAAGTCTTCTTTATTCTGAGGAATAATTAGGGCTTCTGCCATCCCACCTATTTTAAAAGAAGTGTGATTCTTTAGTGGTTCATTAAATAGTACCCTTCCTGTTAGCAATGAAACAAGCTCTTCTTTTATTTTTTCTTTCATTATTTTATCACCTCAACTTCAAACCATACTATATCCTATTATCACTCATATGATATGCAGATTCTATTATATCTGTTACCATATAGCTTGTCCTAGATTTATAAATTTCTCTAACTTAAACTTAAAATTAGATCTACTAATTTATTAGCAGCATTAGGTTTGCCTAACTTTTTACTTTCCTTAGCCATCTTATTTAATTTTGGTTCATCCTTAATCAATTTATTAAATAATTTAAATAACTTTTCTCCGGTTAGATTTTGGTCTAGAATAACCTTTGCTGCTCCATTGCGCTCTAACGAACGAGCATTATGTTCTTGATGATTCTCAGCAGCATGAGGATAAGGAACTAAAATAGAAGGTATTCCACAAGCTGTAATCTCTGCCAATCCAGTTGCTCCAGCTCGAGAAATAATTAAATCAGCTATAGCCAAAGCAGCCTCCATATTATATGAATAAGACTTAATTATAATATTCCCCGCTTCTAAATTATTTATTCCTTGTTCTTTAGCTTGTTTAGCAATATCTGAAAAATCCCTTTTGCCAGTAATATGTAATACTTGCAGATCAGATTCTTTAAGCTTGGGATAAATATTAACTAATGCTTGGTTGATACTTTTAGCCCCTCTACTACCACCAAAAACTAATATTATTTTCTTTTGTGGGGCTAGACCTAACTCTTTATAAGATGTTAACTTATCTTTACGTAAAATCTCAGGCCGAATTGGATTCCCGGTTAATATTGTTTTCTCTGGAGTACTAAAATGTTTTTTAGCGTCTAAATTACTTAAAGCTATCTTATCTACTACCCGGGCCAACATCCGGTTAGTCAATCCTGGATAAGCATTTTGCTCATGAATTAAAGTAGGTACTTTACTTAAAGAAGCTGCTAAAACAGTTGGCCCACAAACATAACCTCCTGTACCCACAACTATATCCGGCTTGAAATTTTTAATAATTCTTTTAGCTTCAACTAAACCTAAACCCGTCTTTAAAAGAGATCTTGCCAACTGCAGTGATATCTTCCTCGGTAATCCTTCCACATGAATAGTCTCTAATTTATACCCTTCTTTAGGAATAATATCTGCCTCTAAACCATCTTTAGTCCCTACAAATAGGATTTCACTATCTTTAACCCTCTCTTCTAACTTTTTAGCAATAGCTAAACTAGGATAAATATGTCCTCCTGTACCCCCTCCTGAAAATAAAACCCTCATTTTTCAACCCCCTACTTTTTACAGAATCGCGATATGTTTAATAAAACACCTATACTAGCTGACATAACAATAAGTGAAGTACCACCATAACTAATAAAAGGTAGTGTAATTCCTGTTACTGGCATTGAACCAGTTACAACACCAATATTAATTATTGCTTGCAGTACAATCCATGTAGTAATCCCTACTGCTAACATAGAACCAAATAAATCAGGAGCTCGCATTGCAATCTGTAATCCTCGTAAAGCAAGCAATAAATAAAGAAATAAAACAACCGAACTACCAACAAATCCTAATTCTTCTCCTAAAACTGCAAAAATAAAATCGGTACCTGGTTCAGGTAAATAAAAGAATTTTTGTTTACTATGTCCTAAACCAACCCCAAATAACCCCCCTGAACCTAAAGCATATAGAGATTGGATAATATGAAAGCCAGTTCCTTGTGGATCAGCCCAAGGATCTAAAAAAGCAAAAATTCTCCTTCTGCGATAGGATTCCCCCATTAAAGCAAAGACAAATAAGGGTAAACCTGAGGCAGCTAACCCACCTAAATGTAGCACCCTAGCACCAGCAGCAACTAACATAACTACCACTGTCATAGCTATTGTACCAGCAGTCCCTAAATCAGGCTCTAATAAAATTAGAACAAAGAATAATCCCAATATAGCTAAAGCAGGCATTAATCCTGTCCAAAACTTCTTGATTCTATCTTGAGCTAAGTGTATATAGCGAGCCATATAAAATATTATTGCTATTTTAGCAATAGTTGATGGTTGAATTCTAATCCCCATATCAAGCCACCGCTTTGAACCATTTACTTCATTACCAACTATTAATACTAAAATTAATAAAATAATACTCCCTAATAGAATATAGTTGGCCCAATTAAGATAACGATGATAATTAACATTTGCTACTAGAATCATCACTGCCAATCCTAAAGCAACCCAAGTAAGTTGGCGCTTTAGAAAATAAAAACTATCCTCATAGTTAACATAAGCTGAAATAGACGTAGCACTAAAAACCATAGTAACACTAAGCCCCATTAACAATATAATCACTAAAAAGATTATATAGTCAGGAGGTCTTTTCATATTAACCCCTCCTTAAACTTTGCACAGCCTTTTTAAACATTTTACCACGGTGCTTATAGCTACTGAACATATCCCAGCTTGCACATGCTGGTGATAATAAAACTATATCTCCTTGAGAAGCTAATTGAGAAGCTTGGTGAGTAGCTTCTTCAATTCCTGAAACCTGATATGTATCTGTAAAACCAAACTCCTTTACTTTATCTTCAATTTCATCTGCAGTCTCTCCTAATAAAACCAACCCCTTAATTTTATTGGCTGCTATCTTAGCAAAATCAGTAAAATCAGACTCTTTATTCATCCCCCCAGCAATCAAAATAATAGGTTCATTAAAAGTCTCTAAAGCCTTAATTGCTGCTGCTGGATTGGTTCCTTTAGAATCATTAACATACTTAACTCCTTTTATTGTTGCTACACCCTCAATTCTATGTTCAACACTTGTAAACTCACTCAATACTTTTACTAGTTTGTCTTTACTAACCCCCATTAATAAAGACATTGCTATTGCTCCTAAAGCATTCTCTAGATTGTGAGGACCTTTAAGTCCTAGTTGCTCTATACTAATTATCTCTTCAGTTTGGCCTTTAAGATTGCTAACTATTTTATTATCAGTAACAAAGACCCCTTTCTCTAGTTCTTCTTGCTGACTAAAAAAGACAACCTCTGCTGCTGTAGAATTAGCAAATTGTCTTACATCTTGATCATCATAATTTAAAATAGCATAATCTTCTTTTCTTTGGTTAACTACTATTTTTTTCTTAGCTGCAGCATAATTTTCAAAAGTACCATGACGATCTAAATGGTCGGGGGTTAAATTTAAAACCAGACTAATTTTTGGTCTAAATTCTTTAGTCCCTTCTAATTGAAAAGAACTTATTTCAGCAATGGCCAAGTCCTCTTTACTTAAATATGGTAGATCTTTAATTAAAGCTCGACCTATATTTCCTCCTACAATTGTTTTAAAATCTGTCTCTTTAAAAATTTCACCGGTTAACATAGTAGTCGTAGTTTTACCATTACTTCCTGTAATAGCTAAAATTTGTGCTGTAGTATATCGATAAGCCAATTCTACTTCACTAATAACCTCAATCCCTGCTCCTCTTGCTTGATTTAACAGAGGAATATCTATTGGTACCCCAGGACTAATAACAATTAAATCTGAATTTAAAATTAATTCTGGAGTATGACCTCCTAGATCTAAATCAACCTCATAATCATCTAACAGATTAATCTCCTCTGCCAATTTGGTTTGGGATTTAGTATCTGTAGCAATCACCTTGGCCCCTTGTTGGACTAAAAATTTAACCGTTTCTACCCCAGTTCTTTTACTTAACCCTACAACAGTTACTAATTTATCAACTAACTCCATAATATCCCCTTTCTCAGCCTAAATTATACAGCCCTAATAACCCTACTAAAGATAAAATAATTGCTAGAATCCAAAATCTAACAACTACCTTAGATTCTTCCCAGCCATCTAATTCAAAATGGTGATGAACCGGACTCATTTTAAAAATTCTCTTTCCATTAGTTAATCTATAATACCCTACTTGTATCATAACAGATAATGCCTCAATTACATAAACACCACCAATAATAAATAAAAACAACTCTGTCCTAGTAAGAATAGACAAAGCAGCAATTGCTCCTCCTAAAGCTAAAGAACCAGTATCCCCCATAAATACCTGGGCTGGATGACTATTAAACCAGGAAAAACCTAAACAAGCTCCAGCAATAGAAGTAGCAAAAATAGCTAAATTATGATCACCAAATTTAAATATCATATAAGCATAAGTAATGGCTACAATAATTGTTACACCAGCTGCTAAGCCATCTAAGCCATCAGTTAAATTAACTGCATTTGATGTACCAATCACTACTAAAATAACAAAAGGAATAAATAAATAACCTAAATCTATTGTTTCTAATATATAAGGAATTATTATTTCTGTTCCCAATTGTAACTTCGTTATAGCAACAACTCCAATCACTAAAGCTATTAAAACTTGCCCTACTATCTTTTGCCAAGCCCTTAATCCTAACGATCTATTAGCTATTATTTTAATTGAATCATCTAATAATCCTAAAATACCATAACCCACCATTACAAATAAAGATAAAACAATCTCTAAACTGGGCCTAGCAAAAAATAAGGTGGAAATTAAAATAGCTAAAATAATTATTACCCCACCCATAGTTGGAATGCCTGATTTCTTTAAGTGGCTTTCTGGGCCAACCTCTCTAATATTCTGTCCAAACTCTAACTTCGTAAACCATTTTATGATAAAGGGGCCTATTATTATACTGATTATAAAAGATAATCCTGCTGCATATATCAAGTCAATCACTATTATCACTCCTTGCTTTCTAACACATCTACTATTTCTTCTAATTCCATTCCTCGAGACCCTTTAACTAAGACTGTATCCTCTGCATTTAATATCTGCAATAACTGCTTACTAGCTTCTTCTTTATCTTGATAACTAAATATCTTACTCTCATTCATTCCAGCTTTTATAGCACCTTGAGCTATATTCTTAGCTAAATCTCCTATAGTAAATAAATAATCAATTTTCTGGTGAACTATTAGTCTCCCTATCTTTTGGTGTTCCTTAGTAGCTAATTTGCCTAATTCTAACATATCTCCTAATACAGCTATTTTTCTACTAGAAGCTACCTCAACTAGAGTATTGATCGCTGCTTTCATAGAAGTTGGATTAGCATTATAAGCATCATTAATAATTCTTAAATTATTTTTAGTAGTTATTAGCTGATTTCTCATCTTACTTAATTTAAGATTCTCTAAACCTATCTTAATTTCCTCTAGATTTAAATTCAACTCTAATCCTACAGCTACAGCTGCTAAAGCATTATAAACATTATATTCACCTGGCAAAGGTAATTTAAATTGATAATCTTCTTTTGCTTCATTATCTACTAAATTGAATTTAACCCCTTTGCTACCTAAACTTTCTATATTAATAGCTTGTAATTGATTATTTTCTGCTAAACCATAAGTTATAACTTGAGCTGAGGTTAATTCTTTCATTCTTCTAACTCGTTTATCATCACCATTTAATATAGCAATACTCTCCTGCTCTAAACTTTCAATTAACTCTCCCTTAGCTTGAGCTATCTTAGCTTGGCTACCTAATAATTCAATATGAGTCACTCCTACATTAGTAACTACCCCTAAATTAGGTTTAGCAATTTGAGCTAACTCTCTAATTTGACCTAGTCCCCTCATCCCCATTTCAACAACCACAGCTTGATGGGTGCTATTTAACCGAAATAAAGTTAAAGGTAACCCGATTTCATTATTAAAGTTCCCTTGGCTCTTAAGTGTTTTATACTTTTGATCTACTACAGCAGCTATCATATCCTTAGTTGTAGTCTTACCAGTACTTCCTGTTACAGCAATTACTGGTAAGGAAAACTGGTTACGATAATAAGAAGCCAAGTCCTGTAAAGCTTTAGTAGTATCTTCAACTACGATCAAAGGCTTATCTAGATCAACTTCCTGAGAGACTATGGCAATTTTAGCTCCTTTTTCAAAAGCATCCTCTATAAAGTTATGAGCATTAAAGTTATCTCCTATCAAAGCAATAAATAAAGAACCAGGCTTTAAATTACGAGTATCAGTAGAAATATTATCTATTTTAAAATCTACATTAGCAGTTAACTTACCTGCAACTGCCTTAGTAATCTCTGCTACCGAAAGAGGCTCCATTATTCTTCACTCCTATACTCTAAAGCTTCTCTAGCTACCTCGCTATCATCAAAATCTATCACTTTATCTCCTAGATCTTGATAGGTCTCATGACCTTTTCCAATAATCAAGATTATATCATCTGCATTTGCCATTTCAACTGCCTTATTGATAGCTTCTCCTCTATTTTCAATAACAATATAATCTTCCCCTGATTTCTTTTCTAACTCATTAATTCCAGGCATTATATCAGCAATGATATCCATTGGATCTTCACTACGTGGATTATCAGAGGTTACAATAGCAAAATCAGCTAAAGTAACACCTAAACGACCCATAATCGGTCTTTTCTTGCGATCACGATCTCCTCCACAACCAAAGACTACAATTACACGTCCTGTAGTAAATTCATTAGCTGTTTTTAAAACATTCTCCATCCCATCTGGAGTATGAGCATAATCAACAATTACTCCAAAATCTTGGCCCTGGTCTATTAATTGAAACCTGCCTGGAACACCACAGATATCTTCTATTCCTTCCTTAATCTCAGTTAAGTCAAAACCTAAACTAGCTACAGTCGCAATAGCAGCTAATGAATTATATACATTAAACTTACCACTTAACTTTAATTTAACAGGTAATTTATTTTGCTTAGTTATTAATTGGTAGTTAACTCCCTTAACATCTATCTTAATATCTCTAGCCTTAAAGTCAACTTCATCTTCCAAACCATAACTTATAATTTCTCCTCGAGCCTGCTCTTTAATCTTATCAGCCTGTTGGTCATCAAAATTAATAATTGCTGGTTTATCATTCATTGTAAATAATTTAAGCTTAGCATTTAAATAATCTTCTAAAGACTGATGAAAATCAAGGTGATCTTGACTTAAATTAGTAAACACCTGACGATCAAAGTCAATCTCTAATACCCTTCCTAATTCTAAAGCATGAGAAGAAACCTCCATTACTGCATGAGTAACTCCTTCTTCCCTCATTTGAGCAAAAAATCTTTGGATATCCAAAGATTCAGGGGTGGTTCTACTAGCCCCCTGAATACTAGTTCCTACTTTATTCTTTATCGTTCCAATTAATCCTGTTTTAAGACCTAAATTATCCAACACAGACTCAATTAAATAAGTTGTTGTTGTCTTACCATTAGTTCCTGTAACTCCAATAATAGTTAAATCATCAGCTGGATAATCATAAAATTTAGCACTAGCCCTAGCTAATGCTTTTCTAGTATTACTCACTTTAATTGTTGTAACATCCTTATTAGCTATATCTTTTTCTACTAATACTGCTTGAGCCCCATTAGCAATAGCACCATTTATAAAATCATGACCATCTACTTCAAATCCCGTGATAGCTACAAATAGTTCTCCAGGCCTTATTTTACGAGAATCATAAGCAATACCTGTAATATCAATATCCAGATTCCCTACTGTATCTTCTACTTCTAATACTTCAACTAATTCTTTTAGATTAATCATTCTTATCCCCCTCTATACAATAAAGATATTAATTTGACCACACCTTAACATATTTTCCTGAATCAATTGTAAATCCAGCAGCAGGATCTTGATTATTAATTACTCCTTTACCAGAACTTTTAAGCTTTAATCCTAACTCTCCTAATAATCTAGCAGCTTCTTTAACAGTCATCCCTTCTAAATTAGGTACAGTCACTTGATACTTGTTTTTTTCTTCTAAAGCTCCTTTAAAGAATAAAATTACTGTGCTTTTTTTATTAACTACTGCCCCCGGTTGAGGAATTTGGGCAACTACTTTTTCTCCTTGACCTTCTAACTTAACCTGTAACCCTTGCTGGATTAATTTATTTTCGGCCTGCTCTAAAGTTAAGTTTGATACATTTGGTACTTCAACTTGGTTTAATTTATCATCGCTTTCCTCTGGCATAGGCTTATTAGATGGTGGAATCTCCAAGTAACGTACAGCATCCTTTACTACATCATGAAAAATAGGAGCCCCTACTTGAGAACCATAATAAGGATAACTACTTACCCCATACAAAACTACTAAAGTGACAAGCTGTGGTTTTTCAATGGGCACCATTCCTATAAAAGAAGAATCATAAAGTTGTGTTCCATAATGTTTAGCCGTTCCAGTCTTTCCTCCAATTCTATATCCTTTAACAGCAGCTTTTTTACCAGAACCATCAGCTACTACTCCTTCTAACAACTTTCTAACTGTTTTAGCTGTTTCTTTAGAGATTACTTTTCTGACAGGCTCTGGTTTAATTTTTTTAATTAATTTACCATTCGGATTTTTAATTTTATTTACTAAATGAGGCTGTAATAATTGTCCGTTATTAGCTACAGCAGAGACTGCTGTAATTAGTTGAATAGGAGTTACTGAAATACCATGCCCAAAAGATATCGTAGCTAACTCTACTGGGCCAACATCCTCTAAATCATAAATTAATCCTTCCGCCTCCCCGGGTAAACGAATCCCCGTTTCTTCACCAAACCCAAAAGCTTTAATATACTTATAAAACTTTTCCTCTCCTACTCTTTGACCTACTTGAACAAAGCCAGGGTTACAAGAATTTTTTACAACTTCAGCAAATGTCTGTTTGCCGTGTCCACCACTCTTCCAACAATTAATCCTTTGACCAGCAACTTCTATATAGCCCGGGTCATAAAAGGTATCTGTTGGATGAACAACTCCTTCTTCTAATCCTGCTGAAGCTGTAATAATCTTAAACGTAGAACCGGGCTCATAACTATTTGATATAGCCCTATTTCTCCATAACCGGGGAGTATAATTAGCAAAGTGATTAGGATTATAAGTAGGCTGGTTAGCTAATGCTAAAACATCCCCCGTTTGGGGATCCATCATAATAATAGTTCCACCTTTAGCTTCATTTTCATTCATTGCTTCTTTTAATTCTCTTTCCGCTATGTATTGTAATACATGATCAATTGTTAAATATACATCATTTCCATCATCAGGTGCAACATAATCTTTAATCCCTTTAGGAATTTCACGTCCTACTGCATCACTTTCTATAGATATGCGACCAGGATCGCCCCTTAATTGTTGATCATAAGATAATTCTATCCCTTGTAATCCTTGACTATCAATACCAGCAAATCCTAATACATGAGCAGCCAAATTACCCTTAGGATAAAATCTTTTACTTTCTTCTGTAAAATAAATACCTGATAGATCTAATTTTTGAATTTGTTGTGCCTTTTTAACTGATATTTTTCGAGAGATATAAACAGCAGCTAAGTCCTTAGTCAACTCCTGATAGATCTCTGCTTGAGACATCTCTAAAATTTCTGCCAATTTCTTAGCAGTTTCTTTAGGGTTTTCAATATCCTGAGGTGCAGCTACTACAGTATCAGAACTGGCACTAACAGCAAGCTCAACTCCGTTTCTATCATAAATAACCCCTCTTTTAGGCTCTACCTTAACTGTTCTAAGGCGTTGTTGTAAAGCCCTTTTTTGATAGAGGTTATTTTTGGATAATTGAATCCAACCTACTCTAAAAATCAAAATTACGATTGTCACTAAAGCAACACAAAATAATAAAACTATTCTTGCTCTAACTTGATGCCTAATTCTACTCACTTTATTACACCCCTTCCCTAGCTAAGGAAGTTATTATTCTAAAGTATCAGCTTGAACATTAGTCAGTTTATTAAACCAAGCCAAAACTTTTTCTTTGATTCCTCTATTCGGTTTTTGATTATCTTCTTTTTGCGATTTTTGAGAGCTTAATTTCATATTTTTATCATCCTTAGTTTGATTAAGAACAATATAATTTACATTTTCAGGCTCTTTCATATTTAACTCTTGTTTAGCTATTCGTTCAATTCTATCTAATGAAATTAAGCGAGAAATCTTTAATTGCAAATGTGCTTTTTCACTTTTAAGCTGATTTATCTTTTCTTTTAAAGATTCTATCTTAAAATTCCTTCTTGCTAACTTAACATATTGATTAACATGTATTAAAATTAATAAAACAATAATTGCAATCATAAACACAACCAAAATAATGCTTTTTAACCTATTCTTTTTTTTAGGAGATTGAGACTTATTCTGTTGTAAAGATAGTTGATGATGATCATAATTTTTTTTGTTATTCATTCCCAATCTTATTCACCTACCTTTTAATTTAGAACTTACAAATTAGATCTTCTCTGCCACTCTTAATTTAGAACTTCTAGCTCTACGATTTTGAGAAATCTCTTCTTTAGTAGGCGAAATAGCACTCTTAGTTATAACTTTTACCTTAGCTTCTTTATCACAACCACAAATAGGAAGTTTAGGTGGACAAATACAATCTATAGCTAATTCTTTAAAGTTATGTTTAACTATCTTATCTTCTAATGAATGAAAACTAATCACACAAATTCTTCCTTTAGGATTTAATCTTTCTATAGCATCTTGGATGGCCTCTTCAACAATTTCTAACTCGTTATTAACTGCAATCCTAATAGCTTGAAAAGTCCTCTTAGCTGGGTGAGGACCTTTTCTTCTCGCTGGAGCGGGAATAGCATCTTTAATTATTTTTACCAATTCAGTTGTAGTTTTAATCCTCTCTTGTTTACGATAATCTACAATAAATTCAGCAATTCGGTTGGCCCATTTTTCTTCCCCATACTTTCTTATTATCTTTGTTAATTCTGATTTGGAGTAATCATTTACGATATCTGCTGCAGTTTTGTTCTGGCGTTGGTCCATTCTCATATCTAAAGGTGCTTCATATCTATAACTAAACCCTCTACTAGGATTGTCCAATTGATAAGAAGAGACACCTAAATCAAATAAAAAGCCATCTACCTTATCAATTCCTAATTGATCTAAAACCTGATTTAACTCTTGATAGTTAGCTCTTACTAATTCAACTTTATCACTATAATCACTTAATTTTTCCCAGGCTGCTTCAATTGCTGCTTTATCTTGGTCTATCCCTACTAACTTACCAGAATCAAGTTGTTTAACAATTTCTTTACTATGTCCAGCCCCCCCTAAAGTACAATCAACATAAATTCCATCTTCTTTACAATTAAGATACTCTAATACTTCGTCCAATAAAACAGGTATATGATTAAATTCCATTATTATCACCTTCTCTATTAAATAAATTGAGCGACATTACATATTTTATTACATAAAAGATTATTTCGCAATACAAATTAACTACAAATTCTTTTTTTTACATATAATTACTCTATACTCCTAATTATTCACAGTTTAAAAATAAGAAAACAAAAATTTGTAACTTTTTCGTTTTGAATACATAAATATAAAATAAGTTATCCCTTAGAAGGGAGGGTCTGCAATGAAGATTAATTTCTTATTTACCTGGTCTAAAGATGAAGATGAGGACTTAAAATCAGTAGGCGGGGGCTTTAACGTACCAGCTCCCTTCAAATGGATATTTTCTGTATTCAAAAAATAAATCATATTTCAATTAATATGGGAACTAAAATAGGTACTAAACTAGATAAAATAGCACCACTAACAAAAGAAATAACAATTATTTCAGTCTGATTAGTAGTCTTAGAAATCAAAGGCAAAGTAGTATCCATTGTTGTAGCTCCACCTGGAGCAATAATGGATACCTTCGCACCTAATTTAGCCATAATAGGGATTAAAATAATAGCAATCAACTCTCGAAAAACATTTGTTAAAAATGCTAAAGCACCTAATTTAGCACTATAAATTTTAGCCAATAATACACCAGATAAACTATACCAACCAAAACCAGCTCCTATAGCACTAGCTTCATTAAAAGGTAAACCTAATAGTTTACCACTTATAACTGCACCACTAATACTACCTATAGCAATTAAAATAGGAATTAAGAGCAATTTAAAACCAAACTCTTTTAATTTATTCAGTACTTCTTTGTTACCACCAATATCAATTCCAACTCCAAATAATAAGACTGCTAATAAATATGTAGAAGTTGAACTCAAATAATTTATTAAGTTACTTGGCATTATAAAGTGGCCTAATAATATTCCAAGTATAAGTGTAGCTATAATTGCAATAAACATCCTTAATCCTCCTTACCAGATAATTCAAAGAATAAAATCAAGATTATACTACCTATTATAGAACCAACTGCTAATATAATTGCTTTAAATCCAATTTGCTCTAGATTAGACAGGATTTGAGGATTGGCCCCAATTTCAACTCCCATTGTAAATAATAATAAAAATAATCCTCCTAATACTAAATAATCACTAAATTTAGCAACATTATCTGGTACTAAATCTAAAAAACCTATTGTAAGTCCTATTATTAATGAACCTATAATCAACCACATACTCTACACTCCTTAGTTTAATAAATAATATGTTATAATTATAACATACTTAATCTTGCCAGTAAATCAATTAATTTAAAGGCTTTCTAGCTAGAAAGCCTTTAAATTCAGTCTTTTTTTATCCCGATTGCCCTATCTTCAGCTTTAACCTTAACTGGTAATACAAGCTTCATCTTTTCTTTATTTTGTAAGCTATTTAAGTTGTTGATTTGTCTCATTCTTTTTAAGTTAATATGATACTCCTTAGCAATTTGCTTTAAAGTATCTCCGGCTTTAACCAAATAATAGTGGTCTTTACGAACAGGAATCTTTAGCTTGTCACCCACTTTTAATTGAGGAAAACCAGGTTGATTATTAACAGACATAATTTTAGTAAAAGAAATATTAAATAACTCACTAACTGTTAATAATGTATCCCCTTTTTGAACTTGATATTTAAAAGAATTAGTCTCTACCTGATGTTTTATATCATTAGTTATAATTTTGGGTGTAATAAAAATAATCAATTCTTTCTTCTTTTTTTCAGTCCGACTACTTTGGAATAACTTACCTAAAATTGGGATATCACCTAATAGAGGAACTTTAGCTAAACTTCTAATTTCTTTTTCTTTAATCAAACCTCCAATAGCAATTGTTCTACCGGTAGGCACTCTAATATTAGTCTTTACCTCTCGAGTACTTATAATTGGATATTTTCCTGTATCATCATACCCATTAACTACACTTACCTTAAAATTAACCTGAATAAATACTTGCTTATCACTAACCACTTGCGGGGTAATCTTTAGATTGATTCCTACATTTTTAAATTCAACTTTAGTCTCTCCATCAGCATTAGTCTGGGCTATTGGTACCTGGTCACCAATAGTAATACTAGCTTCTTTTCCTGCAACTGTTGTTATCTGAGGATTAGCCAATACCGAAGCTTGCCCCTTATTCTCTAATATTTTTAAAAATTTTCTGTATTTAATCCCCATTCCTAAATCTCGAATATTTATTATACCTTCCCCTTCTGGCTTAACAGTGAAATTATTTAGACTCCAATTGACACCTAATTCCTCTAACTTATTCCAGGATACTTCTTCTATTCTAGCTTGTAAAGCAACTTGTTTTTTAGCTTGATCCAGCCTATCAATTAATTTCTTAATCTTAGGAATCTGATTTTTATAAGCAGTAACTACTAAACTACTTGTTCGCTGGTCTACTTTAATTAAGCTATCCTTTATCATTGAATCTAGTACTTCTTTTATCTCTGTAGGAGTAGCATTCTCTAACTTAAACACATAAGTTGCTCTGCTACCAAAGCCTTGTTTTAACTTATTTGGAGTAGCTACTACCACAGTATTATTAATTACTTTATAAGCTAATCCATTTGTTTTAGCTAGTAATTCTACTGCTTCTAAAAAAGAAATTTTCTCTAAATGAACTGTTATCCTACCAGTAACAGAATTATCAGTTATAAGGTTCATATTAGCTATATCTGCTAGGGCTCTAAAAGCATCTTGTAACTCTATTCCTTTAAAATTAAGACTAATATCATCCCCTTTAGCACTACAAACTAAACTTTGCCCTAAAATTAAAATTACTACTAATACCACCGTAATCTTCTTTAGTTTAATTATTTGCACCTCCAAATTGATAGAAAAAATATTGTTTCCCTCTTTTAACTGTTATCCTATTATCCATTATATTACATATTTCTAAATCATTAACCTTATCTCCTGGTTGTAAGATATAGCTTTTTCCTGAATTAAATTTAATGATCACTTTTTTATTAATAGCATCTTTTATAATTCCTAAAACTTTTATTATAGGCTTATTGTCTTTAATCTCTTTAGGTGTCACCTTTTCTTTTTGAGCTTTTAAAATAGATTTAAAGGGATTAGAATAGCCTTCTAGGTTATTATCTAGCCTTATTTTATTTGGTTGTACTGGCGTTTGTCTCTCCTCTTGTTGATTAAGTTCTTGGTATTGATACTCTTGGTGTTTATTAGCGATTTCACTAATTCTTCTCTTGAATTTAGTCAAGTTTTGCTTAGCACTTCTATCTAAAATAAAAAAAATCAAGCTACCACTAATAATAGTTACCAATAAACTACCACCTAAGATTAATAATTTATCTCTCAAATTTATATTAAGGTTCATTATTATCTCCTTTTATTGCAAATAAGCTACTAATTTTAAGTTAACTAGCACCTGATTATTTGGTTTTAGTCCTGAACTAACAGTTAATGCTTCTACCTTAACTAGATAATTTAACCTCTCTACTTGCTTTATAAAACTTAAAAGTGCTTGATAATTTGCTTTTAGTTCAAGTGTAATAGGAAATTTAAGATATCTTCCTTTTTCTGTTAAAGAGTGAGGCGTCATTGTTATTAGATCCACCCTTGTATTAAAGATAAAATTATTTAAGGCAATAATTAATTTACTTCTTTCATTTTGAGGCAACAGCCTTTTTTCTTTCATTTCTAACTCTTTTTTTAATCTTTGGTACTCTCTTTTTAAATTCCTCTGCTTACCTAACTTCTTGCTCTTAACCTTTAATTGCTGAATTTTTAGTTCAATCTTTTTTTCTAATCTAGCTATCTTCTTAAGCTGAGGTTGATATAGATAAAAATAACTTCCTAGACTTAAAATCAAGACTATCCCCATCACAATTAATCTTTTTTCTCTAGAAGTTAACCCCTGCTCTAGCATTCAAATCCTCCCTAATAAATACTAGTTTTCCTTGTAATTGATAATAAAGGATCTTTTTTAGATTATAATCTTTATTTGATAAATCCCTTTGCTCTATAAATTCTACAGATAACTCTTTAATAAAAGGCATCTTATTTAATCTATTTATAATTATTTTTAAATTTCTTCGTTTTACCGTATATCCTAGTAGCTTAAAAGAATTATAATTATAAATAGTCAGTTTTGATATCCAACTCTGATTAGGTATTACTGAACTTAGTTCTTTTAAAATAATAGTTGTTTTAACTTTATCTCTACCAATACTTTTTCTTTCTGTTAAAGCATTCTTTATTTTCTTTATCTTCTTCTCAAGTTTTTTTAATTGCTCTTCCTGAAGATTGATTTGGCCTAATTGTTTATTTACTAAATTCACTTTTTTTTCTAATTTATGGACCTTAACTAATAAATTAAAATAATAAAACCCACAACTTAAAACCAAAGTAGTTCCTAAAATCACACTAATAAATGTCTTACTATTTAATCTGCTTTTTTTATAACTTGAGGGTAATAGATTAGCCATTGCTTTTTAACCCCCTAATTGCCAATCCGATTGCTACTCCTAATGATGATGAAAAATTAGAGATAGAATTTGAATTTTCTTCTTTAATCTCTATACAATCTAAACTAGTTAATAACTCTATTTCTATTTTAAATTCATTCTCTAAATGATTAATTAATCCCGTTAAATTACTACCTTGGCCTGTTAAAAATAACTTATTTAATTCATAATCATTATATTTAACTTGAAAATAATCTAGTGAACGATAAATAGCTGTGACCCAACTTCTAATTACAGGCCTTAATTTATCATCACTAAAAATATTATTATTCAATTTATAATCCTCAGCTTCTTTTAAATCGAGTTGATAAGAATCTGCTATTTCTTCTGTGATATTTTGACTACCCGCTTCAATAGTTCTAGTAAATAAAAGCTCCCCTGCTTCATAAATTGAAACATCTGTGGTTAAACCACCAATATCTACTACCCCCACGATTTGTTTAGTATCTAAACATTGTAATACATTAGTCATAGCTGTAGCTTCAATTTCAATTGCCACTGGATCTAATCTAAGACGCTTAAATAACTTTAGGTAAGTATTAATTACTTCCTCTTTAACTGCTATTACTAACAATTGATATGCCCCATTACCTTTTTTAAGTATTTCATAATCTAAGATAGCATCTTCTACTGCCACAGGAAGTTGGCCCTTAGCTTCCCATTTCACTGCCTCGGCCAATTCTTCAGCTGGCATACTAGGTACTTCAACTGTTCTAATAATTACCTCTTCTCCACTAACAGCAGTAACAATTTTATGGGCCTTAAATTTATTTTCTTTTAATAAACAATTGATTTTTTCTGCTAATAAATCTATATCATTTAGTACTCCTTCTTGAACTGCTGCTTGAGGAGTCTTAGCAACCGCAACATTAGTTAATAATATAGTATCATTTTCCTTTTCTAGCTCTACTATCTTAATTAAGTTATTACCGATATCTAAACCAATTACTTGTTGTTTAAATAAATTTTTTATTGTATTTAGTATCCCCATTACTTCACCTCACTTAATCTTCTTGCCAAGAGATAATTGCTACTTTTTCTTGAGCTAAGTATAACCTATTATAATTAGGTAATCTAGGACTTATACTTGGGTTATTACCATAAAAGATAAAATCATCTGGGGTTAATAATAAGCCATTAAAAGTTATATTATTAACTTTTCCAGTTGGCCCACCTAATTTAATCCCTTCTTGAGCATAAACTAAACAATTATTCATTACTAATTTATTAGCACTACCATTAACTAAAAATTCACCCTTAATAATAAAATAAATATTCTCTAAAGATGAGTGGAGATTAGCATTAGTAATTCTTAAATCACCATCTACTACAAGAATTGCTGGTTGCTCTTTTGCTCTAGCACTAAAGGTTGTATTCTTTAAATCTACATTAATATCTGATTTAATATAGAAGATTTCACCTTTTATATCTCGATTATTAAAGAGTAGATTACTATTATAAATATTATTGCTTTGCTTTGCTTTTGCTTTATATTTATCAAAGTTAAATCTAGGAATAGTAGTGGCCATAGTAACTAATTCATCCAGATTATTATTTTTCTTACCATTACTTTTTATCTTACTTTCTCCACCTACAATAATATTTTTTCTAGGGTGTTGAGTAACTAAAGACTTTAAGCTATTAATATTTCTACTACCAGTTATTCTAACTGTAATAGTAATCTTTTTAGTTACTTCTCCAATCTTACTTATAGAATTAATTTTTAAATTACCCTTACTATCATAAATATTAGATAAATTAATCTTTTCATCTTCAACTCTAATTACTGTAGGTAAGTGCTTTAGATTTAATCTTCCCTTTTTTAATTGACTATTAATAATATCTATACTTCTTTCTATTCCTGCTTCCGCTAAATAAAGAGCTTGAATATTCTTTTGGTAGTGGTTGACTGACTTTAGTTCATTATTTATTAGTACACTAGTTCCAATGACTAATATCATTAATATAGTGATCACCAGTAATGATAAATAAATAGTAAAACCTTGTTCACTAGTAAACATTTTATTTAGTCCCTTCCATTTTATAATATCTAGGATAAACTTGGTGGTTACTAAGCTTATAACTTTGGTTTTGATTAGCTAAAATTAAATCTATGATTATCACTTGGTTAGCTGATTGTTTAAATTTAATCTCCTTTACTTCTTCAAAAGCAATGGACAACTTATCTATATTATCCCACCTACTACCGGGCCAAGCTCCTAAACCATCTATAACCTGATAATAAACTGTTTCTTGTTTGGAGTTAAAATAATATCTAATATATTTTTGCTTACCTTGTTTAATTATTAATTCAAAATCACTTTTAATCCTTAGTTTATCAGCTTGTCTAATTTGTTCTTCTAGCTGACTAATAATCAATCTAGCTTGTTGCTGTAAGTTAACTTGTTGGTAATTAAACTGATAAAACTTCCAACCAATTGAATGAATATCAATGATAATAATACTAACTATACTAATCATAACTAACACAACTAATAGCTCAACTAAAGTAAAGCCTTGATTATAATTCTTCATTATTATCATCTTCTTGAAAGCAAAGTTACAAGCTCTAAGCTTTGCTTATTTTCCCATAAAATTTTAACCTTTATCTTTTTAATATCACGCTCACCTTGATAAGGAAGTATAATGACTTTTCTTTTAAACTTTATTCCCTGGGAGATAATTCCTGTATATTGGGTAGCCTTTAACTCTAAATTGCTGAATTTAGTCGCTTTAAGTCCTTCTATAGCCTGTTGGCCCAAGTGTAATGCCTTAGTTCGGTATTTTACTTGCTGAATAACCTTAGTTTGCTTAACTAAAAAGCCCATAATTGGGAGTAGAGCACTAGAGAGGATAACTAGCCCCACCATCACTTCAACTAAAGTCATTCCTTCTTCTTGCTTTAGTAACATATTATTTATGCTCCTTAATTAGTATAATTGAAAATAAAAATTAATAATAGGCTCTCGAAACAACAAAACCAGTATAGTCCCAATAGCAATAAATGGGCCAAAAGGAATCCTACTTTTCCGATTTTTAATCCCTAAACTTATTAATCCTACTCCTAGAATTGAGCCTATCAAAGAACCAAAAAAGATACCTACTAAGGTATCTCTAAGGCCAATAAATGAACCAATCATAGCTACTAATTTAACATCTCCTAGTCCCATTCCACCAACTAAAGCAATAATTAATAGTAAACCAGCCGGAATTAAAAGTCCCAGTAATGAAGCTCTAACAGAAATATGATTAAATACTACACTAGCTAATAAACCAGATATAATCCCTAAGTAAGTTATTTTATTGGGGATAATCATTAACTTAAAATCAATCACACTAGCCACAATTAGTAAAGCAACTAACAAACTATAAGTCATAAATTGACTACTTAAATGATATTGCTGGAAAAGACCAACTACTAGCCCCCCAGTTACTAACTCAACTAGTGGATACTGCCTTGAAACCTTTGTATTACAATAACGACATCTACCTCTCAATAATAAATAACTTAGCACCGGCACCAAATCCAGTGCAGCTAATTTAGTTTTACACTTTGGACAATAAGATCGGGAAACAGCTACCCCTTCACCTTGAGGTAGACGATAAATTAAAACATTTAAAAAACTACCTACTATCAGACCTGATAAAAAGATTAATGCTAACATTTGTCACATCCTTTGGTAAATCAGCTTTATTTAAATTAGAGCTTAGTTGCAGCACTTTCTTTTGTTCCAAAACCTTTTTCTCCAATATAAAAGGTAGTATCTGTATTACCACTTTCAATTTCTATTAAATAACCTTTACTGTTTCCATCATTATCAACAGTATAAGTAAAAGAATCAGATTTAATATCTGGTTTAATATCTGGTAAACTAACTGTCGTTAATGTATCATCTAAAGCAGCATAATCAGCTACATCTGTAGTTGATGGATATTTCCCATGTGATACATAATACATCTCCATCCCACTTCTAATTGTACTTGCTGCTGCTTTTATTTGAGTATCTCTAGCTTTCCCTAATACACCACTTAATTTAGGAATAGCAATCCCTGCTAAAATCCCAATCACAGCAATTACAACCATTAATTCAATTAATGTAAATCCTGACTCTCTTCTTGTTTTTTTAAACATTAATCCCACTCCTTTTAAAATTTTAAATTCCTTGCATCAAATTAAATAAAGGCATCATCACTGACGTAACAATTCCTCCTACTACTAAACCCAATAACAAAATTAATACTGGCTCAAGTAAAGATACAACCTGCTCAATTGTATATTCTACCTCACGATCATAAAAATCAGCTACCTTATTTAACATCTGGGCCAAGGTTCCTGTCTCTTCTCCTAACTCAATCATCTGTAAAAACATCTGAGGAAATATAGTACTCTTTTCTAAAGGAGTTACCATACTTTGGCCTTGACTAATATTTTCTCTAGCTTCAATAATCTTATCTGTAATTACCTGATTAGTTACTACATTACTTACTACATCTAACCCCTCTAAAATAGAAACACCACTCTCTAATAAAACACCTAAAGTTTTACTTAATCTACCAAGGGAGACTTTAATAATCAAATTACTAATCACAGGTATTCTCAATAATAGAGCATCTACCTTTCTTTGGCCCTCAGTTGTTTGATAATAACGTCTAGCTACTAATCCACTAATCAATATAGCTAATATAACTACATACCAATAATCTCCTAAAAAAGTACTTAAAGCTAATAAAGCACGAGTAATTAATGGTAACCTAACATCAAACTGAGCGAACATACCTACAAAAGTAGGTAAAATAAATGTTACTAAAAAGACAACTACATTGACTGAAATTAAAGTAATTACAGCCGGATAAACTAAAGCAGAAGTCACCTTCTGTTGAATCTCTCGCTCTCGTTCAAAGTAATTAGCCATTTCTTCTAAAGTATTATCTAATACCCCACCTGTTTCACCTACTCTTACCATACTAATAAATAATTTAGAAAAAATATCCTCTTGCTCAACTAAAGCCTCTGATAATGCAGTTCCCTTCTCTACCTCTTCTTTAATTGAACTAACTGCTTCTTTTAATTTAGGATTAGGGGTCTGTTCTTTTAATACTCCTAAAGTCCTAACTAAAGATAAACCTGAATTTATCATTGTTGCAAACTGACGACAAAAAATACTTAAATCTTTTAGCTTTACTCTTCTCCATTGCTTAAAGATTTTTCCTAAATTCTTTCTTTCAGATTTTTCTTCAATTCTAGTTAAATAATAACCTTGCTCTCTTAATTGATCAACTGCACTATCTTTATTTCTAGCCTCAATAACCCCATCTACTAAATTACCAACTTGATCTCTTGCTTTATAATCAAAACGAGGCGTAATAAAGCACCCCCTTAAATTAACTTTTCTAATGTCTGACGATCATTTGCTTGTTCTAATGCAACTTGATGACTAATTTTTCCTTGTAAATATAAATCTCGTAAAGAATAATCCATAGTATGCATACCCTCATGTTTACTTGTTTGCATTACTGAATCTAATTGATGATTCTTTCCCTCACGAATTAAATTTTTAACTGCAGAATTTACTAATAATAGTTCAGTAGCTACTTTTCGTTCTAATCCATCAACTGTAGGTAATAATTGTTGGGCTAATACTCCTTTTAAATTCATAGATAACTGTGTTCTAATTTGTTCCTGTTGATAAGGTGGAAACACATTAATAATACGATCAATAGTCTCAGCAGCATTATTAGTATGTAAGGTTGCTAATACTAAATGACCAGTCTCTGCAGCAGTAATAGCAGTTGAAATAGTTTCTAAATCCCTCATTTCACCAACTAAAATGATATCAGGGTCTTGCCTTAAAGCAGCCTTAAGACCACTAGCAAAATCAATAGTATCCCTGCCTACTTCACGTTGATTAACTAGACTTTTTTTATGTTGGTGTATATATTCAATTGGATCCTCTAAAGTAATAATATGCTTACTATAATTTTGATTAACTAAATTAATCATAGCAGCTAAAGTAGTTGACTTTCCACTACCAGTTGGCCCAGTAACCAAAAAAAGTCCTCTCGGTTCTACAGCTAATTTCTTTAACTTTTCTGGCAAACCTAAGCTATCCAAATCATCAATCTGATTAGGAATAATTCGTAATACTAAAGCTGGATTATTTCTTTGATAAAAAGCATTAACTCTAAATCTATATCCATCCCACTGATAAGCAAAGTCTAATTCTTTATCTGCTTCAAATTGATTCCTTCTATCCTCTAATAATTCATCTACTAAATTATTAATTTTATCTTTATTTACAATTTTGTCATTCATCTTTTGCAATCTACCATTAACTCTGACCATAGGTTCTGTCCCCATAGTCAAATGAATATCTGAAGCTCCTAACCTAATCCCTTCAGTTAATAAATTCTCTAATTTCACTACAAACTCCTTCCTCCCCTAGCTAAATTTTAGTGACTCTCATCGCCTCTTCTAAGCTAGTTATCCCTTTTTCTACCTTTTTTAAAGCAGCATCTTCAAGAGTATTCATACCTTTTGTTTTTGCTACTGATTCAATTTTAGCTGCTGATACTTTTTCTACTACTAATTCTTTTATTTTAGCTTCTACCTCTAACAATTCGTATATTGCAGTCCTTCTTTTATACCCTGCCTGATTACAGCTTCTACATCCTTCCCCTTGATAATGTTTAAAACTATCTTTTACTTCTAAAGTTTTAGGAGGAAGTAACTTTTCGCTTTCTACTTTACAATTATCACAAATCTTTCTTACTAATCTCTGAGCTATAACACCTAGCACTGAAGAAGCAACCAAATAAGGTTCAATCCCCATATCTATTAATCTTGTTAGAGCTCCTGCAGATTGATTAGTATGTAAAGTGCTTAATACTAGATGACCAGTCATAGCAGCATGAATAGCTATCTTTGCTGTCTCCTTATCTCTAATCTCCCCTATCATTATTACATCCGGGTCTTGACGTAAAATAGATCGTAAACCATTAGCAAAACTAAGTCCTGCTTTAGAATTAGTCTGTACTTGATTAACCCCTTTTAATTTATATTCTACTGGATCCTCTACAGTAATAATATTTTTACTACTAGCATCCATAAAATTCAAAGCAGAATAAAGGGTCGTCGTCTTACCACTGCCAGTTGGCCCAGTTATCAATAACATACCATGAGGTTGATTAATCATCTTCTTAAAAGCAGGTTTAGCCTCAACAGATAAGCCTAACTCATCAATACTTAACATTACATTATCTTTATCTAAAATTCTAATAACAACCTTCTCACCTTCTACAGTAGGTAAAGTGGAAATTCTTAAATCAACCTTAGTATTAGCTAATTTCATCTGAATTCTTCCGTCTTGAGGTAATCTTCTTTCAGCTATATCCATTTCAGCCATAATCTTTATTCTAGAAACTAGAGCCGAAAGTGTCTGCTTAGGTATATTCATTTCTGTATGTAGTATCCCATCAATTCTATATCTTACTTGCACTTGATCTTCATCCGGCTCTATATGAATATCACTAGCTCTTGCTTTAACTGCTCTAGCAATAATGCTATTTACCAATCTAACTATTGGAGCATCTTCTACCATCTGCTGTAAATTATTATCTTCTAATTGGCCTGAATTAATCCTATCTATTTTTAAATCTACATCCTCCATAAATTCATTAACAATATCAGTCTCACCAAAATACTGATTTATAGCATTTTGAATTTCTTCCTCACTAGAGATACCTGGAATTACTTCACAATTAGTTTTTATCCTAATATCATCAATTGCTAAAATATCCAAAGGATCAGCCATAGCTACAGTTAAGGCATTATCTTTTTGTTTTACTGGAATAGCCTTATGTCGTTCAGCTAAAGATTTAGGAATCATATTAATAACTTCAGGATCAATTATCATTTGTTTTAAATCTAGCCGGGGAATTCCTAACTGAAATTCTAATGCCTCCATTACACTCTCATCAGTTACCAACCCCATCCTTTTTAATATATTCCCTAATCGTTGCTCAGTATTTTTCTGCCTTTTTAATGCTTCATTCAATTCTTCTTCAGTAATAAAACCGGCCTCTACCAAAATATCCCCTAACCTTTTCTTTTTAATCATTAGTTCACCTCATTTAATTACCAATTAATACTATTATAACCAATTAAATAAATTTAATTATGAGACAAAAAATAGATAAATAAAACCGCCCTAAAACTTAGATAAGATCTAAGAATATAGGACGGTTTCACCATTAACTCCATATAACCTAGGTGACCAAATATGAGTTATACTTCATCGTTCCTAAATTATTTGATTTATCACAAACATAATAATCTATATAATAAATTTATCATCTATTTCATTATTTTGTCAAGTGAAATAAAATATAATTATATGGCTAACAAAAAAATAAAAAAATCTCCCTCTACAAAGGAGATTAATTGGGGTGGATGACGGGATTCGAACCCACGGCCTCAGGAGCCACAATCCTGCGCTCTAACCAACTGAGCTACACCCACCACGATATTTAATTGATAATTAACAATGGAGAATTTACAATCGAATTCAAAATCTAAAACCTAAAATTATATAGTTTTTTGTCTTTAGGGTTTAATTGTCAATTCTCAATTGTACATTGTAAATTGATTGATATGGCGTGCTTGGGAGGATTCGAACCCCCGACCCACGGCTTAGAAGGCCGTTGCTCTGTCCAGCTGAGCTACAAGCACTTATTTAATTGGAGCGGGAAACCGGACTCGAACCGGCGACACCCAGCTTGGAAGGCTGGTGCTCTAGCCAACTGAGCTACTCCCGCATATTAAATTAAGTGGTGGCAAGACCCGGATTCGAACCGGGGACACGAGGATTTTCAATCCACTGCTCTACCGACTGAGCTATCTCGCCACAATTAAAATTATGGTTGCGGGAGCTGGATTCGAACCAGCGACCTCCGGGTTATGAGCCCGACGAGCTACCAACTGCTCTATCCCGCGTCAATGGTGAGCCATGGAGGACTCGAACCTCCGACACCCAGATTAAAAGTCTGGTGCTCTTCCAGCTGAGCTAATGGCCCAGAATTTAATTGGTGGAGATAGTCGGGTTCGAACCGACGACCTCTTGTCTGCCAGACAAACGCTCTCCCAGCTGAGCTATATCCCCACACTTTAAACGCTGAAATGGTGGGCGAAACAGGACTTGAACCTGTGGCCCCCTGCTTGTAAGGCAGGTGCTCTCCCAACTGAGCTATTCGCCCGCAATATTAACTGAATAGTCTAAAAAGAACTTAATCTATTTCAAATAGTAAACTTGGTACCCCCAAGGGGATTCGAACCCCTGCCGCCAGGATGAAAACCTGGTATCCTAGGCCACTAGACGATGGGGGCCTAGCTGAATTTTATTCCTATTAGAATCATAAAAATAATTGGGGTGGATGACGGGATTCGAACCCACGGCCTCAGGAGCCACAATCCTGCGCTCTAACCAACTGAGCTACATCCACCATGATATTTAATTGATAATTAACAATGGAGAATTTACAATTGAATTCAAAATCCAAAACCTAAAATTATATAGTTTTTTGTCTTTAGGGTTTAATTGTCAATTCTCAATTGTACATTGCAAATTGATTGATATGGCGTGCTTGGGAGGATTCGAACCCCCGACCCACGGCTTAGAAGGCCGTTGCTCTGTCCAGCTGAGCTACAAGCACTTATTTAATTGGAGCGGGAAACCGGACTCGAACCGGCGACACCCAGCTTGGAAGGCTGGTGCTCTAGCCAACTGAGCTACTCCCGCATATTAATGGTGCGAAGGGTGGGAGTCGAACCCACACGCCTTGCGGCACTAGATCCTAAGTCTAGCGTGTCTGCCAGTTCCACCACCTTCGCATATTAAGTTAAGTGGTGGCAAGACCCGGATTCGAACCGGGGACACGAGGATTTTCAATCCACTGCTCTACCGACTGAGCTATCTCGCCACAATTAAAATTATGGTTGCGGGAGCTGGATTCGAACCAGCGACCTCCGGGTTATGAGCCCGACGAGCTACCAACTGCTCTATCCCGCGTCAATGGTGAGCCATGGAGGACTCGAACCTCCGACACCCAGATTAAAAGTCTAGTGCTCTTCCAGCTGAGCTAATGGCCCATCTAATGGAGCTGACGACCGGAGTTGAACCGGTAACCTGCTGATTACAAGTCAGCTGCTCTGCCAATTGAGCTACGTCAGCATTATGGCGGGGACGACGAGATTCGAACTCGCGATCTCCGGCGTGACAGGCCGGCGTGTTAACCAACTACACCACATCCCCATAAATGGTGGGCGAAACAGGACTTGAACCTGTGACCCCCTGCTTGTAAGGCAGGTGCTCTCCCAACTGAGCTATTCGCCCGCAATATTAACTAAATAGATTTAAAAAGAACTTGATCTATTTTAAATAGTAAACTTGGTACCCCCAAGGGGATTCGAACCCCTGCCGCCAGGATGAAAACCTGGTATCCTAGGCCACTAGACGATGGGGGCCTAGTCAAATTGTTAGTTTTATTGGCTGGGGTGGCTGGATTTGAACCAACGAGTGCAGGAGTCAAAGTCCTGTGCCTTACCACTTGGCGACACCCCATTAATAGTTTATCCTTATTAACACAAGGAGTATTATATACTATTAATTACTAACTGTCAAGAAATAATTCAATTGATTCTGGCAGCGACCTACTCTCCCATAAGGCTGCCCCTATAGTACCATCGGCGCTGGAGGACTTAACTGCTGTGTTCGAGATGGTCCTTCGAACCGGCACATCCTGTGCCACTTAGGACACTAGAACATCCGTGTTCGTCGGGAACAGGTGTTACCCCTCCGCAATCACCACCAGAATATTTTATTACACTTTCAAAACTGCACAATAGTCATTCTAGATTAAACCCTCGCTCTATTAGTACCAGTCAGCTTAATGTGTTACCACACTTACACCTCTGGCCTATCTACCTGATAGTTCTATCAGGGATCTTACTGGATTATTCCATGGGATATCTAATCTTGAGATCTGCTTCACGCTTAGATGCTTTCAGCGCTTATCAGTTCCGCACTTAGCTACTCAACAATGCCAATGGTTGACAATTGATCCACCAGCGGTACATCCATCCCGGTCCTCTCGTACTAGGGATAGTTTCTCTCAAATATCCTGCGCCCACGACGGATAGGGACCGAACTGTCTCACGACGTTCTGAACCCAGCTCGCGTGCCGCTTTAATGGGCGAACAGCCCAACCCTTGGAACCTGCTCCAGCTCCAGGATGCGACGAGCCGACATCGAGGTGCCAAACCTCCCCGTCGATGTGAACTCTTGGGGGAGATAAGCCTGTTATCCCCGGGGTAACTTTTATCCGTTGCGCGATGGCAATTCCATTCTTAGCCATCGGATCACTAAGCCCTACTTTCGTACCTGCTCGACCTGTATGTCTTGCAGTCAAGCTCCCTTATGCCTTTACACTCTACGTGTGATTTCCGACCACACTGAGGGAACCTTTGGGCGACTCCGTTACTCTTTAGGAGTCGACCGCCCCAGTCAAACTGCCCGTCTGAAACTGTCCCAGCACTAGATTATAGCGCTTGGTTAGAATCACGGCACAATAAGAGTGGTATCCCAATGATGGCTCCATCGACACTAGCGTGCCGATTTCAAAGCCTCCCACTTATACTGTACATAGTGTACCAAAATTCAATATCAGACTGCAGTAAAGCTCCACGGGGTCTTTCCGTCCAGTCGCGGGTAGTCTGCATCTTCACAGACACTTCAATTTCACCGAGTCCTTCGTCGAGACAGTGCTTAGGTCGTTTCGCCATTCGTGCAGGTCGGAACTTACCCGACAAGGAATTTCGCTACCTTAGGACCGTTATAGTTACGGCCGCCGTTCACTGGGGCTTAAGTTCGATGCTTTAGAACATAGTTCCTAACATCTCCCCGTGACCTTCCAGCACCGGGCAGGCGTCAGCCCCTATACTTCGACTTGCGTCTTAGCAGAGACCTGTGTTTTTGGTAAACAGTCGCCTAAGCTTCTTTGTTGCAACCTCTTTGCGCATAACGCTAATGAGGTACCCCTTCTCCCTAAGTTACGGGGCTAATTTGCCGAGTTCCTTGACGAAGGTTCTCTCGCGCGCCTTAGAATTCTCATCTAGTCCACCTGTGTCAGTTTACGGTACGGGTACCTACTAACTTGTTAGAGGTTTTTCTTGGCAGTGGAGAATCAATTGCTTCGTTTCCGTAGAAACTCCTGGTCACACCTTAGAGTTAATGATGATCCGGATTTACCTAAATCATCCTCCTTAGTGCTTCAACCTGATATACCGTTCTCAGGCAAACCTATCTTCCTGCGTCACCTCTTCACTCAAATGCTAATAGGTAGTGTCGGATTTTTAACCGACTATCCATCACCTACGCCTTTCGGCCTTGGCTTAGGACCCGACTTACCCTGAGCGGACGAGCCTTGCTCAGGAAACCTTGGACTTTCGGCGAATAGGATTCTCACCTATTTCTCGTTACTCATACCGGCATTATCGCTTCTATACAGTCCATAGCTCCTTTCGGTACTACTTCTTCCCGTATAGAATGCTCCCCTACCATTGGATTAACCAATCCGCAGTTTCGGTGGTAAACTTAAGCCCCGTATATTTTTGGCGCAAGACCACTCGACCAGTGAGCTATTACGCACTCTTTAAATGAATGGCTGCTTCTAAGCCAACATCCTGGTTGTCTAGGCAGTCTCACTTCCTTTGCCACTTAGTTTACACTTTGGGACCTTAACTGGCGGTCTGGGTTGTTTCCCTCTCGACTATGAAGCTTATCCCACATAGTCTGACTCTTAAGTTCTCTATATCAGCCTTCGGAGTTTGACTGGATTCGGTAGCTTGGGTAAGCCCCTAGTCCAATCAGTGCTCTACAGCCAATATAGCAATCTTAAGGCTAGCCCTAAAGCTATTTCGGGGAGAACCAGCTATCTCCGAGTTCGATTGGCCTTTCACCCCTATCCACAGCTCATCCCATGACTTTTCAACGTCAATGCGGTTTGGACCTCCACATGCTATTACACATGCTTCATCCTGGCCATGGATAGATCACTCGGTTTCGGGTCTATGCTAAGCGACTTACGCCCTCTTCAGACTCGCTTTCGCTTCGGCTTCACCTTTTTGGCTTAACCTGTGCCACTTAACATAACTCGCCGGTTCGTTAAGCAAAAAGCACGCCATCAGGCACATACGCCCTCTGACCGCTTGTAAGCATATGGTTTCAAGGTCTATTTCACTCCCCTCCCGGGGTTCTTTTCATCTTTCCCTCACGGTACTGGTTCACTATCGGTCGCTAGTTAGTATTTAGCCTTAGGAGATGGTCCTCCTTGCTTCCCACGAGGTTCCACGTGACTCATGGTACTTAGGTGCTATTTAGATCCTTTTTAGTTTTCATCTACTGGACTATTACCATCTGTGGTGTAGCTTCCCAACTACTTCAATTAACTAAAAAGATATCTATAATACTTTTATGGTAGTATCATAATAGACCTACTACCCTGTAATAGCAATGCCCATAAGCTTATACACTATTACAGTTTGGACTCTTCCCCTTTCGCTCGCCGCTACTTAGGGAATCGATTTTCTTTCTTTTCCTAGGGTTACTAAGATGTTTCAGTTCGCCCCGTTACCCTCTTAGAGTTATTCTAGTTAGCTCTAAGATAACATGGGTTACCATGTTAAGTGCTCTCATTAGGAAATCCCTGGATTATCACTTGTTTGCAGCTTACCAAGGCTTATCGCAGCTTGCCACGTCCGTCTTCGGCTTCTAGCGCCTAGATATCCACCATACGCCCTTACTAGTTTAATCTAGATTAATCGCTATTGTGCAGTTTTCAAGGTGCAATTGAGACTTCTCAGTCTCTCAAAACTAAACAATGTAGGATTGACTATCTTCGTGTTTAACTCCTTAGAAAGGAGGTGATCCAGCCGCACCTTCCGGTACGGCTACCTTGTTACGACTTCACCCCCCTTATCGGGCACACCTTCGGCACTTCCTTCTAAAAGTTAGGTCAGTGACTTCTGGTGCCCCCAACTCGGGTGGTGTGACGGGCGGTGTGTACAAGGCCCGAGAACGGATTCACCGTGGCATTCTGATCCACGATTACTAGCGACTCCAGCTTCATGCAGATGAGTTGCAATCTGCAATCCGAACTGAGGTCTACTTTTGGGGATTTGCTCCACCTTGCGGCTTCGCTCCCCTCTGTATAAACCATTGTAGCACGTGTGTAGCCCAGAACATAAGGGGCATGATGACTTGACGTCATCCCCACCTTCCTCCGCGTTGCTCCCGCGGCAGTCTTCTTAGAGTCCCCATCACTACATGCTGGCAACTAAGAATAGGGGTTACGCTCGTTGCGGGACTTAACCCAACATCTCACGACACGAGCTGACGACAGCCATGCACCACCTGTCATCTGTGTTCCAAAAGGAAAAGTTCTTGTTAAAGAACGATCACAGGGATGTCAAGTTCTGGTAAGGTTCTTCGCGTTGCTTCGAATTAAACCACATGCTCCGCCGCTTGTGCGGGCCCCCGTCAATTCCTTTGAGTTTCAACCTTGCGGTCGTAATCCCCAGGCGGGATACTTAAAGCGTTAACTACGGCACCGAAGGAGTTGAACCTCCAACACCTAGTATCCAGCGTTTACAGCTAGGACTACCGGGGTATCTAATCCCGTTTGATACCCTAGCTTTCGTACCTCAGCGTCAGAGTCAAGCCAGAAGACTGCTTTCGCCATTGGTATTCTTCCTGATATCTACGTATTTCACCACTACACCAGGAATTCCATCTTCCTCTCTTGCTCTCAAGTCTAACAGTTTCAAAGGCACTTCATTGGTTAAGCCAATGGATTTCACCTCTGACTTGCTAGACCGCCTGCGTACCCTTTACGCCCAGTAATTCCGGACAACGCTAGCCCCTTACGTGTTACCGCGGCTGCTGGCACGTAATTAGCCGGGGCTTCCTTTAAAGGTACCGTCAATTCTAGCAGTTATTCACTACTAAAGTGTTCTTCCCTAAAGACAGAGCTTTACGACCCTAAGGCCTTCATCACTCACGCGGCGTTGCTCCGTCAGGCTTTCGCCCATTGCGGAAGATTCCCCACTGCAGCCTCCCGTAGGAGTCTGGGCCGTGTCTCAGTCCCAGTGTGGCCGATCACCCTCTCAGGTCGGCTACCCATCGTTGCCTTGGTGAGCTGTTATCTCACCAACTAGCTAATGGGACGCAAGCTCATCTTTAAGCAATAGTAATACCATCTTTCCTCCAAAGGAGTATATCTGGTATTAGCCCCTCTTTCGAAGAGTTATCCCAGACTTAAAGGTAGATACTTACGCGTTACTCACCCGTTCGCTGCTTTACTTGTTACCCGAAGGTAACTTTCTCGCACAACTTGCATGTGTTAAGCACGCCGCCAGCGTTCGTCCTGAGCCAGGATCAAACTCTCCGAATAAAGGATAAGAGTTTGAAACTGACTTAGATAGTCAAAACTCTACATTGTTTAGTTTTCAAAGACCAAATGTCTCTTGTCTTTTTAAGCGACATTTACTATATTAACAAATTAATTTATCACTGTCAAGACTTTTTCTTTCTTTTTCTTGCTTGTCCCAAGAAAGTGATTTCTCTTTTTTCAAGCGACATTTATTATATTAACAATTTCAGCAATCTTTGTCAAGAACTTTTTAAATAAGTTCTTTTAAATAATATTAAGAACAAATTTAATTTCTTTAGTATAATCTGTTTTCTTGCGCAACGTTTAACATAATAACATGGGTTTTATTATTTGTCAACAACTTTCAGTATTTATTTCAAATAGGTGAATACAATATATAGGGCCAACCTTCGTTGACCCCATAGAGCTATTCTTTAATTAGTCCACCACCTACAACTAAATCTCCATCATAAAATACTATAGACTGTCCAGGTGTAATTGCTCGCTGCTTCTCTTTAAATACAACTTTTACCTTATCTTCTATAGGATAAATAGTTGCTTTAGCAGCCGGAGCATTATATCTAATCTTAGCATCAACTTCTTTAGGTTCTGTTAACTTAGCTGTTGCTATCCAATTTAAATCCTTGGCTATTAACTCTTTAGCAAAAACATCTTCATTGTCACCTACAATTACAGCATTATTATCTGCATCTAATTCAACTACATACCACCGCTTGTGAGTCTCTAAACCTAATCCCTTACGTTGACCAATAGTATAAAAAGGCAAACCATCATGTTCACCTAATTTATTTCCTTCAAGGTCTAAAATTGGACCTGGTTCTATAATATCAGGATAGTGTTCTTTTAAAAACCGAGGATAATCATCATCAGGAATAAAACAAATTTCCTGGCTATCTGGCTTATTATAAACTCGTTTTAAACCGTACTCTTTTGCCAACTTCCTTGTTTTAGTCTTTTTATAATTAGCTAAAGGGAATAAAGTATGTTCCAATTGCTCTTGCGTTAAATTATAAAGCATATACGTTTGATCCTTCTTAGGATCAGTAGCTCTTTTTAATAAATTACGTTCTGCTGTTCGTTCTATCTTTGCATAATGACCCGTAGCCATATAATATGCTCCTAGCTCCTTAGCCTTTCTTAAAAAAGCTTCAAACTTAATTTCTTTATTACAAACTACACAAGGGTTAGGAGTTCTAGCCTGTGCGTACTCATTCTTAAAGTTATTTATTACTGTTTCTTCAAATGAATCCTGAAAGTTAACTACATAAAATGGAATATCTAATTTATGAGCTACTCTACGAGCATCATTTACAGCAGATAAAGAACAACAACCCCCTTCATTATCCTCGGGAGCTTCATCAGAGGGCCAAATTTGCATTGTAATTCCAATTACATCATATCCTTGTTCTTTTAACAAAGCTGCTGTTAAAGAACTATCGACTCCTCCACTCATTGCTACTACAACCTTATTTTCATCTAGCATATAATTCACCCTTTATTATTTATTCATGGTGGTGGTCTTCTTCATACTCTCTTTCAATACCTAAGTAATCATCAATAGCCTTTTGTAAAGCATCAGCAGCCAAATTAGAACAGTGCATCTTTTGTGCAGGTAGGCCACCTAAAGCTTCAGCTACCGCTTCATTACTCAATTCTTTTGCTTCATCTATACTTTTTCCTTTAACTAATTCAGTAGCTATACTACTAGTAGCTATTGCAGCTCCACATCCAAAAGTCTTAAACTTTATATCATTAATTTTTCCATCATTAACCTTAATATACATTTTCATGATATCTCCACACTGTGGATTACCAACTTGACCAACACCATCTGCCTCTTCAATTTCTCCTACATTCCGTGGATTACTAAAATGATCCATTACTTCATCAGAATAATCTTTCATCTTTATCACTCCTCTACGATTTTATTTCTTGATTATAAATTGGTGACATAGCCCTTAAGTCTGCTACTACTTTAGGTAACACTTCTAATACTTTCTCTACATCTTCTTTAGTATTGTACTTAGCTAACGATAAGCGTAAAGATCCGTGTGCTACCCCATGAGATAATCCCATTGCTAATAATACATGGGAAGGGTCTAAAGAACCTGACGTACAAGCTGAACCACTAGAAGCTGCAATTCCTTCTAGATCTAATTTCATTAAAATTGATTCACCTTCAATATACTTAATACTAAAGTTAACATTGTTCGGTAATCGCTTAGTCCGATGTCCATTTAATTTAACATAATCAATTCTTTCTTCAATTCCTGCAATCAATTCATCTCTTAATTTAGTCACTTGTTCTTCTTTTTCTTCTAATTCTTCTAAAGCTAATTCAGCTGCTTTACCCATCCCAACAATCGCAGGAACATTTTCTGTTGTAGCTCTACGATTTCTCTCTTGGGCTCCACCATGTAAGAATTTATTAATTTTAGTTCCCTGTCTAATATATAAAGCTCCCACACCTTTAGGACCATAAAATTTATGACCTGATAGAGATAGTAAATCTACATTTAATTGATTAACATCAACTTGAATATTGCCAACTGCTTGCACTGCATCAGTATGGAATGTGATTTCAGCTTCTTTAGCAATTTCTCCAATTTCTGAAATAGGTTGAATAGTCCCCATTTCATTATTAGCTAACATAATAGTAATTAAGATGGTATCTTCTCTAATAGCATCTTTTATATCTGCTGGATCAACCATCCCCTCTTCATCTACTGGCAGATAAGTAACTTCAAACCCTTTTTCTTCTAGGTATTCACAAGTATGTAATACAGCGTGATGTTCAATTGAAGAAGTTATAATATGCTTTCCCTTATCAGATAAAGCATCAGCTACTCCTTTAATTGCAAAATTATCTGCTTCAGTTCCACCACTAGTAAAAATAACTTCTCTATCTTTATCTGCACCAATTAATTCTGCTACTAGATCTCTAGCTTCTGTAATAGCATTCCTCGCTTCCCGACCATATGAATGAAAACTAGAAGGATTACCATAAATTTTTTCAAAATAAGGTTGCATTGCTTCTAGAACTTGAGGATCAGTTTTAGTAGTAGCTGCGTTATCCATATATACTCTTGTCATTTTTATTCCCCCTTCATTAAATTTGTGATTTATTATAAATTGTCAACTATTATATGTGATACATATAACCATGTTGTTCGCCATTTTGTTTAGCATTAATTGCTTCCTGACGTATATCCTCTAAAGTAATTGAATCTAAAACTTCATCTATATTCTCTTTTACTTGCTGCCAAATTAATTTTACCACACATCCATCATTATTCTCACATTCACTCTCTATATCTTCTGTAACACAATCTGACAGTGCAATTGGACCTTCCAAAGCCCGAATAATATCACCAACTGTTATTTCTTCTGCCTTTTTAGCTAGTAGATAACCACCATGAGCTCCTCTAACACTATTTACTAATCCTTCATTTCTTAAAGTAGCTACTAATTGTTCTAAATAATTCTCAGAAATGCCTTGTCTCTCCGCTATACTTCTTAAAGGAATTGGCCCATCTCCTTGATATAAAGCTAAATCAAACATAGCTCGCACGCCATATCGACCTTTAGTCGATAACTTCATTAATTACTCCTCCTTTAATTCCTACCCTTCTTGTTGGAATTTGCAAAATAATTCTACCATATTACTAGGGATTTGTCAATTTAAATATATTATTTCCACCAGTTTAGTCAAGTATTCACTAATAACTATATCTATTTAAATAGATCTCCTACCTGCTCGAATTTAGCTTGTCCTTTAGTAGCTTCAGCAATCCGGTTCTTAAATTTACTAATGGCACTAGGTTTTAATAAAGCCACAATCTCTGCTCCTTGATTAGTATAGTTAGTATCCATTACTTGACCTGCATGACCTTCTAAATCGTTGATAACTTGGCCCATCAGATTATAAGGAACAGAAATATTCAGTTTTATATATCGTATCTTTTCTATTATTTTAGCTTCTTTGATTGCCTGCCGTACACAACCACCATAAGCTCTGATCAATCCTCCTACTCCATGTTTAATACCTCCAAAATATCTGGTGATTACAACAGCTACATTAGTAATCTCAGCTCCTTCTAAAGCCTGTAAAGCAGGTGGCCCTGATGAACCACTTGGCTCTCCATCATCACTTGATCTAGTAACTGCCTCATCTCCTAAACCAATTTTAAACGCAAATACATTATGAGTAGCATCAGCAAACTCTTTAGAAACTTGATTGATAAATTCTTCAGCTTGATTAACAGTCTTAACATTTTTAATTGAAGTTATAAATTTGCATTTTTTTATCTTAGTCTTGACCCTCATATTTTGAGCTATAGTCTGATAACTATCTGACATTCTATCACCTCTAAATAATTATAGCTAATATCAATTAAGTCAATCTAATTCCTCTAAAAACTCTTTGATTTTCTGTTCATAGCCATTAGTAGTTGGTTGATAAAATTTAGCTTCACTTAGTTCATCTGGTAAATACTGCTGCGGGACATAATTATTAGGATAATCATGAGGATACCTATAACTTGCTCCATGGCCTAACTCTTTTGCGCCAGGATAATGATTATCCTTTAAATGTGTTGGTACTCCAGAAGTATTTTCTTCTTCTACAGCTTTTAAAGCACTATCAATCCCTTTTATTACAGCATTGCTTTTAGATACAGTAGCTATATATAAAGCAGCTTGGGCCAAGGGAATACGAGCTTCTGGTAAACCTACATATTCTACTGCTCTAGTGGCTGATACTGCTACCATTAAAGCATGAGGATTAGCATTTCCCACATCCTCTGCAGCATGAACGATCATCCGCCGAGCAATATACATTGGATCCTCTCCTGCTTTAATCATCTTAGCTAACCAATATAAAGCTGCATCTGGGTCAGACCCTCGTAAACTTTTTACAAAAGCCGAGATCACATTATAATGATTATCACCATTTTGATCATACTTAATTGCTTTTTGTTGAATTGATTCTTCAGCTACTTCTAAAGTTATTTCTTTTACACCTCTTTTACTTTCGGGGGTAGTTAAAACTGCTAATTCTAGTGCATTCAAGGCTTGTCTAGCATCTCCATTAGCTACTTGGGCCAAGTGTTTCAAGGCTTTAGTTTCAATCTCCACCTCATATCTACCTAACCCCCTTGCCTCATCCTTTAGAGCACGTTTTAAGATTTCAATAATATCTTGTTTATCTAATAATTGTAGTTGAAAAATTCTAGAACGGGATACCAAAGGAGAGTTAACTTCAAAATAAGGATTCTCCGTTGTAGCACCTATTAATGTCACAGTTCCTTTTTCTACAGCTGGTAATAAAGCATCCTGTTGGGACTTATTAAACCTATGTATCTCATCTATAAATAGTACTGTTTCTGTATTATACATACCCCGTCTTTCTTTAGCTCGACTAATAATTTGGCGTAGATCCTTAACACCAGAAGTAACAGCATTCAAACTCTCAAATTCTGCCTCAGTAGTATTAGCAATCACTTTAGCTAAAGTAGTCTTTCCTGTTCCAGGTGGGCCATAAAAAATAACAGACTGTAATCTATCGGCCTTAATAGCCCTTCGTAATAATCTTCCTTGACCTACTATTTCTTCTTGGCCCACAAACTCATCTAGATTTTGTGGTCTCATTCGAGCTGCCAAAGGCTTTGTAGTATTATCATCTTTATTTGCTTGATCAAATAGATTCATCTTTTTCACCTACTTATAATTTAATTAATATCTAATATCAATAATCAAAACGCCAGGCTAATTACTCCTGACGCTTAACTAACTATAAGAATATCTTCTCTAACATAATTGCTACTCCATCCTGGTCATTATCCTTAGCTACCTTATCTGCTTTATCTTTTATTGCTTTAGGAGCATTAGCCATTGCCACACCACAATCAGCTAATTCGAGCATTGATAAATCATTATAATTATTCCCAAAACTTATTAACTTAGCAGTATCAAGTTGATATTTTGGTAATAATTTTTCTAAAGCAGACCCTTTACTTACACCACAAGCCATAATATCTATATAATTATCCGCTGTTTGAGCAATTGATAAACTACTAGCAAACTCTTCTTTTAAATCAGTCACTACTTTATCCATTTCTACCTGTTTAATATTGAATAAAATATTAATTAAATTTTGCTCTAAAGTTTCCCTTAAATCACCTACTGCTTTAGGTACCACTCCTTCTTCTTTAATATGCACATCAACCTTTTTAGTTATCTTTTCTACACAAATAGACTCAGGAAAATAAAAACTAAGATGTAATCCTTCTTGGTTAGCATAAGCTAGTACTTCTAAAGCTAATTTATCAGAAATAAATTCTTGGGCCAAGATCTTGCCATCAGGTCGTTTAACTAAAGCTCCATTATTTGAGATTAAAGGCATATCTAAATTAAGTTCCTGAGCAAAGTTAAGCATAGATTGATAAGGGCGACCACTAGCTAAAATAATCTTAATCCCTTTTTCTTTTAGTCTTAGTAAAACTTCTTTTGTATATTCTGTTATCTCTCCCTTATCATTTAATAAAGTCCCATCTAAATCTATAGCAACTACTTTATCCATTTTTATCACCTAGTATAAATTTTTCTAACGCATAAGCTACTCCATCTTGTTGATTACTCTTGGTTACAAAATCAGCCTGTTGCTTTACTTGTTCTAAAGAATTACCCATAGCTACTGCTAATCCTGCTACTTCAAACATTGGTAAGTCATTATCACCATTACCAATTGCTATAACTTCTTCTGGTTTAATATTTAATTTATTCATTATATAAGTTAGAGCATTACCCTTGTTGGCCCCTTGGGTCATAACTTCTATCGATTCTACTCCAGCACTAGTAATATATAATTGCTCTTCATACTTATCTTCTAAGTCTTTAAAACCTTGCTCAAGAATTTCATCTTCCTGATGATGTAATAACAATTTAATTGGATCGGATTCTAGCTCCAAATTTTTATCTAATACAATATTATTAACTTCTTTTAACTCTCTGTGCAGTTTGGCCCTAGCAGAATAATTGGTTATAATTTTATCTTCATAATAGACACTAATTTCATAATCATACTCTTGAGCATAGGTTAAAATTTCTTGAGCATATTTTAAATTAAGGTTTAATTTATGATATATTTTATCAGTCAGTGAACATTTAATCAATGATCCATTAGCAGTTATTAACGGTAATACTACTCCTAAATTATCAGCATAAGTAGCTAAAGAAGCATACGGGCGTCCACTAGCCAAAACAATATTAATCTTCTGGTCTAACAAAGAACTGATAACTTCCCTATTCTTTTTAGAAATTTGTTGGTTTTCATCTAATAAAGTATCATCCATATCAACAGCTACTAATTTATACGACATTATATCTCCCCTTTATCATTTAATATAAATTTTTTTAAAGCATAAGCGACTCCATTATCTAGGTTGCTTTTAGTTATAAAGTCAGCCTCTTCTTTTACTTCCTGAGGAGCATTATCCATAGCCACTGCTAATCCTGCTACTTCAAACATAGCTATATCATTATGATTATTCCCAATAGCTATTACTTCTTCGGCAGTCAAATCCAATCGTTCTATTAAATATTCTAAAGCCATTCCTTTAGAAACATCAGCATTTAAAAACTCTAAGAATTCATCATCTGATCTAGTAATATACAATTTATCTGCATACTGCTTAGTCAATTTAGAAAAGGCCTTAGTTATCTCATCAGAATTATTATAATAAAGGATCTTAATTGGAGCCTTAGTAAACTCAAATTCTTCTACTTCCATTACTTTAGGTTCAATTTTTTCTAACTCGCGGTGGCCTTGGGCTAACTCTTCATCAAATGTCACTATTTCATCTTCAAAGTACAAACTAACTGCAAAATTATTTCTTAAACCATAATGATAAATTTTTTGGGCCAACTTTAAAGGCATCTGCCATTTATGGTAGACTTTATTATCAATAGTTGATTTAATCACTGAACCATTAGCTGTAATTAAGGGTAGGTAAACCTCTAACTCTTGGGTATAGGGATGAAGGGCATCGTAAGGCCTTCCACTAGCTAAAACAAAGCCAATTCCTTGCTTAGCTAACTGTTTAATTGTCTTTTTATTTTCAATTGAAACTTGGTGTTGATTATTAAGTAAAGTTCCATCCATATCTATTGCTACTAATTTATAACTCATCTTAATCTCCTCCACATTGATTATATTATCTGATGTATTATTTCTAGTTATATAATAAAATACCTCTCTTAATTCATAATAAATTAAAACCTACTAATTTAAAAAAAGTCCTGTTTTAAAACAGGACCCCCCTACTTAGATTATAAACTGACCATAATTTTTAACTACTGCTTTATTTCTATCAACTCGTGTATCACAAAAGTATAAAGGTTTAGCACTAGTATCTACTTTATATTGAATTATATCTAGTTGCTCATGTTGTTGTAATTGGTCAGATTCCCAACTCCAAGCAATTGTCTGCCAGATATGATTAATCCCCCATCTACCATCCATAAACTTCACTGTATTATAACCACCATAAATACCTATCTTCCAGCTATCTCCATTATGCTGGGAATATTCCGCAAATACATCATAAACTCCATGAAAATAATCAACAACTTTATCTATCCAGCCTAATTTATAAGCAGGTGCATCTACAGCAAAATAAATAGCACTATCATAAGGTTGACCTATCTCCTCTGCTCTAGAAATAGCCTCGATTCCTTGCCTATGTCCATTTTCATAATTAAAATCTGATTTTTCTGTATTACTCTCTTGATAGACAACAACTAAACTTATTCCTCGGTCACAAATTTCTTGCGCCTCTTCTAAAGTCAACAGTTTACTCCAACCTTGCGGACAATAGTACCTAATAATAAATTCAATATCATTTTCTAAAAAACAATCCAATCTGTTTTGGGGGACTTTACTATAATAATCTAACCCTTGAGTTTGTGGCATCAATATCAACTCCTAACTTAAATCCTTTCATTAATATTTATTAAAAAAAGTTGATATTAGTACCTAAATTTCGATTTCTTTTAAAACTTCAGTAGCTAACTCTGGCGGTGTAGGATTAATAAAAGAACCAGTTCCTAATTCAAAACCAGCTGTCTTAGATAGTCTTGGTAAAATTTCAAGATGCCAGTGATAAATTACTTCTTTATCTCTAACAGTTGGAGCAGTATGTAAAATTATATTAAATGGTGGATGATTAAATCCTACCTCTAATTTTCGTACTATCATCTTTAAAATCTTAGCCAAACTTTTAATTTGTTCTTCATTAATTTGGCTAAAATCCTTTTGATGTTCTTTAGGTAAAATCCAACTTTCAAAAGGAAAACGAGAAGCATAAGGACTAAAAGCTACAAAATCATCCTGATTACTAATAATTCTTTCCTCTTGCTTTATCTCATAATCTATCATCTGACAGTAAACACAACTTCCCTTAGTATTATAAAACTCTTTCGTTCCTCTTAATTCCTCTTTGATAGCAGAAGGTACTACTGGAGTAGCCATTACTTGCCAATGAGGATGCTCTAATGAAGCTCCAGCATCACTACCACAATTCTTAAACATCTGTATATATTTTAAGCGCTCATCTGTAGCTATTTTCTGGTATCTACTTCGCAAGACCTTAATAATATCTTCAATATGATCTAAAGAATGAGTTCCTAATGTACTATGATGTTCATTGGATTCAATTACTACCTCTGCTACACCAAAACCACTCTTTTTATTATAAAGTCCTCTTTTATCTTCTGTTAGTTCTATATCATTATCTAAAGCAGCAAATTTATTCGGAACGACCCTCACTCTCCACCCTGGTTTATTAGCCTTTCTATTAGGGTCATTACTTACAGCTATAATTTCTGGTGGAGTATCATCTTCACTACCGTAACAAAACGGACAATAACCATTATCTTCTGTTACTTGTTTATTATCTTTAAAATCATGAGGTCGCTTACCCCTTTTAGCAGCAATTACTACATTATTATTAGTAATTATATCTTGTCTAATTTCTGACATATTAATCCCCCTATTAACCTAGGTATAACTCTTTTAACTTAGCTAGAGAAATATCATCATCTTCATTACCGGTTAGGAAATACTTTGGTATCTCAATCTTATCTTGTGATAGATAATCTGTTGGATTATCTAAAATTTTAGTTATTCTATTTAAATAACCCTCAGCTGTACTAGCCCAAGTATATTGTGCTTTAACTCGCTTCATTCCTGCTTTACGATACTTCTTCCAATTTTTATTATTCCCCACTACCTTTAATAAACCTTGGGCAATATCACTTGGATCAGCTGGGTCAACTAAAATACCATACTGGTTATCTTGCATTATTTCACTTGGCCCACCATTTTGTGTCGCTACAGTAGGAAGACCTGAAGCCATTGCTTCTACTGGTGCTAAACCAAATGGTTCATAATGAGCAGTTAAAACAAATACTGATTTATAATCGACCAGTCTTCTATAACAAGCTGCTAATTCCTTTTGGCTAGCTAAAGAGAACATACTGACTTTACCTGCTAAGTCAGTATTACTAATGATCTCCATAATTTGATCTAAAATCTCTTCTTCATCTCCACCTGCTTGGGAATAATCTTCAAATGGATTATCAATTCCTCTTAGAGTAATAACAAGATTTCCTTTTTTCTGTAACTTTTCATTTTGAGCAAAAGCCTTAACTAAACCAACATGATTTTTCTTATGATCTAATCGACTAGCTGCTAAAATAGCTGGTAACTCTCTACGATCAGCATCTAAATCTCGTTTAAAGACTCGTTTAATCTTCTTTTTAATCTTTTCTTCAGCTTTATTTGGAGTATCAGGATTAAAAATATTAGTATTAGCTCCTGGTGGCACAACTGCAAACTTATTATCATCTTTAACATCTACTACACCTTGATAAGCTTGATGTGAATACTGTTCCATCCTTTCTTGGGTCGTACTAACAAAGTTAGTAGCAGAATTATGCATACTAATTCTTTCGGCCACAATCCTTCTGTGAAAATCAAACCTATTATTTAATTCTTTAATAGTATCTTTATTAATATCAAACTTATCCATCTTTTGGGCCCCTAATGAGTGTCCTGTGAAGGTAAATGGGATGCCAGTCTTTTCTTGTAAAATTGCTCCTGCTAAACCACCATCTCCATAATGAGTAGTTGTAATAGCGGGCATTTGGCCCTCAGTTTGATAAAATTCAATAACCTGATCTACATATTCATTTAAATGAGGCCATAATTGCTCCTTATTTAAAAATTCATTTCCTCCAAATGGTAGCCTGATAATCCGTACTTTATCACTTCCAATATATGAATCAAATTTTCTAGCAAATTCGGGCCAATCTTTATCCTTAATTTGACGAGTAATAATATCTACTTGAACACCAAACTCTTCTGCCATTGCTAAACAAACCTCTTTAACATAGACAAGTTGGCCCCCAAAATCAGGGTGTTCAGTCCAATAACTATCATGAGGATCAAAGTTTCCTTGGGGATTTAAAAAAGTGATTAATTCTGGCTTTGACATATTTATTCCTCCCTTATAAATTAAACTCCTGCACTACTTTATCTTTAGTAGGTAAATCAGTTATAGCTCCTACTTCTTGTAAAGCTAAAGCTGCTGTAGCATTACCTACTTTAATTGCTCTTTCTAATTTATCACCTGTTACTAAAGAACTATAAAGCCCTGACCAAAATGCATCTCCGGCTCCAGTAGTATCAACTACCTTTGTAGCAAACGTATCTAACCTTTTAATCTCCTCTCCTGTAGAAACTAAAACACCATCTGCCCCTAAAGTTAAAATAACTAATTCAGCCCCGGCTTGATGAAACTTTTGTATGTACTCTTTGGGGGTTGCTAAGCCAAATATAGCTTTGGCATCATCTAAAGAAGGTTTAGTAATATTTACTTTAGATAATAGTTTTTTTATAAACTCTTGGCCCTTTTTATTGCCTTCCCACAGTTGGGGTCTATAATTAGGGTCTAAAGAGACTATTTTCCTTTCTTTTTGGGCAATTTCAACTATCTCTAATAAAGTCTGGCGAGTAACTGGAGCAGCTAACGCAAAAGTGGATAAATGAATAATTTTAGCCTCTGAAATTAATCCTTCTTTAATATCTTCCTTAGTAATATATTTCTCTGCATCACGATATGCTATAAATTCTGGGGTAGCCTTACTTTGCGTAACTAATACAGCTGAGGTATTATAATGACTATCTCTAACAATCCCTCTAGTATCGACCCCGCTAGTTTCTAACTTTTTTATTAAATAATCCCCTAATCCATCAGCTCCTACTTTACTTAACAAACCTGACTTGGCCCCTAATTTTTTAAGATTCATAGCTATATTAGCTGGAGAACCACCAAAATGGCGATTAAAGCTTCTTGCTTCTTTAAGTGAAGGAACCAACTTATCAGAGATGATATCTACTAATACTTCTCCTACCGTTAAAACATCTAACTTGGTAGCAGTAAAATCAATCTTCTCGTTAAATTGAAACACAATGTCCAACTCCCTCCATTTTAATCAATACCTGTATTAGCAACTCCTTGTATAAACTGTCGTTGGCCAAGTAAAAATAAAATTAAAACTGGTATAGTTACAAAAGCTGCTGCTGCCATTAATAATGCATAATTAGTAGAAAATTGACTTTGAAAAGTAGTTAATCCTAATTGAACTGTTCTCATAGCCTGAGAACGAGTTAAAATTAATGGTTTAAATAAGATATTCCATTCAGCAGTAAAGGTAAAGATAAATAAAGAAACTGCTGCTGGTTTAGATAAGGGTAACATTATTTTCCATAAAATTTGCCATCTGCTAGCACCATCAATTAAAGCAGCTTCTTCTAAAGCATAAGGGATTTGAGCAAAAAACTGTTTAAATAAGAAAATTCCAAATGCATTAGCCAGTGAAGGAATAATTAAAGCTTTATAACTATCTAACCATCCCAATTTAGAAATTATTACATAAACAGGAATTGATCTCATTTGGAAAGGTACAACTAAAGTTGCTAATAAAATACCAAATAACAGCTTTTTTCCTTTAAATTCAAATCTAGCAAATGCATACCCAGCCATAGCAGACGTTACAATTTGACCTAAAGTAACGGTAATAGCCATTATCATACTATTAGTAAATTGGCGACCAAAATTAGTTTTATTCCAGGCCTTAATAAAGTTCCCCCAATTAGCTTGTTTAGGTAATAAACTGATTGTTTGACTAGATAAAATTTCACTTCTAGTTTTTAAAGCAGTACTAATCATCCAAAAGAAGGGGAATAAGACTATAATCGTGCTAACTATTAATAAAATATAAACAATTGTTTTCTTGAATTTTTCATAAGAATTTAAACTTGATGCACTCATTTTCAACCCTCCTTATTCTTCATCTCCTAATAAGTTTATCTGAATTCTACTTACAATCATACTTATAACTAATAAAACTACTGCTACTGCTGAAGCTTCCCCCATATTAAATTTATCAAAAGCTAGTTCATACATATGATAGACCAACACCGTAGTAGAGCCCATTGGTCCACCTTTAGTCATAGCATGGAATTGTGCAAATCCTCTAAAACTAAAGAATAACATCATAATTGTAACAAATAACGTAGTTGGTTTTAATAATGGCCAAGTAATATGTCTAAATGCTTTCCAACCAGATCCTGCTCCATCTAAACTTGCAGCTTCATAATAAGTTTTTGGAATACCTTGTAAGCCTGCTAGATAAACAACCATAAAATATCCTGCAAATCTCCAGACAGTCAGTAAAATAACTGCAGGCATAGCCCAAGTAGTACTTTGTAACCAATTAATTGGTTCAACTCCTATCATTCCTAACAAGTAGTTGACTAATCCTTTATTATCATCTAACATCCATACCCAAACTAATCCTGCTGCCACAAACGAAATTACTTGCGGACTAAAAAAAGCTGTTCTAAAAAAACCTAGTCCTTTTATCTTTTGATTTAATAAAATTGCTAAAAATAATGAACAAGCCACTGTTAACGGAACTGCCATAGCTACAAAATAACCAGTATTTGCAAAAGCATTCCAAAATGATGGTGATTGAAACATTTCTATATAATTTTTTAAACCTACAAATTCCATTGGACTAATTATATTCCACTTAGTAAAACTAAGCATAACATTAAATAAGATAGGGATTAGAATAAATATACTAATCAATAACATAGCTGGAGTTATAAATAGATAACTAATAATATCTTCTTTATCTAAATTGAATATATTCTTTACCTTACTAACAAAACCTGTTTTAGTACTAGGTTTAGGCATCTTATCCTCCTCCATTCCTACTTGTTTTTAAGATAAGTTTGGTGGGAGATACCCCACCAAACTTTAATCAAACTATAATAATTTATTCATTTAATGCTTCTTGTCCTTTTTTAGCTGCATTCTCTAGTGCTTCTTCAGGAGTTAATCTCTGATATAAAGCTTTTTCAATTGCTTTACCTAATGCACTAGAAATACCTGGGTAAGCTGGTCCAGTTGGTCGTGCAAATCCATATTTCATCTGCTTCGTAAATGTTCGTACTGCTGGATTTTCATCTAAGAAGTTCTGGTATTCATCGCTATTCATAGCCGATTTACTTACTGGAAGATAACCAGTTTTCTTGGCCCATTCTACCTGGAAGTCAGCACTCATAACATACTTAGCAAATTTCCAAGCCGCTTTTTCTTTTCTTTCAGTAGTCTTAAAAATATATAAGTTTTCTCCTCCAAGACTAGTACCTCTTTCTTCTTGCTTTGGTAACATGAAGGTACCATAATTTAAATCAGTCTTATTAAGCTGTGGAATTGTCCACGGACCAATAATTTGCATAGCAATTCTTCCTGATTCTAAAGCCCCTGTCTTATAACCAGCACCCGTCTGAGAAAATTCAGCTACTTTATACTTGTGTACTAAATCAACCCAATATTGTAGAGCTTCAGCACCATCTTTACTATCAAAAGCAATTTTAGTACCATTATCCTTTAAGAATTCTCCACCAGCCTGCTTTAAAAATGCTTCCCAATTCCAAACTGTCCATTCTCCTGTTCCCATTGGAACTTGAAAACCATATTCAGCATCACTATTTTCCTGTACTTTTTTTGCTACCTCAATAAACTCTGTCCAAGTATCTGGAAGTTCTTTAATTCCAGCTTGCTTAAAATAATCTTTATTATAAAAGATACCTAAATTATTTGCCTCAAATGGAGCTGTATAAATTTTACCTTGATAAGAAGATACCTTCCATAAAGAATCATAGATATCATCTTTATTAAAACTAGGATCATTCTTGATAAATTCTGATACAGGAGCTAAAACACCAGCTTCTGCTAATTGACCAGTCATATGAGGCCCCATCCACATCATCTCGGGAGGATTACCACCTGCCACTGAAGTCATAACCTTACTTTCCGCATCATCTGCTGCACCATAACTTTGTAAATCTACTTGAATGTCAGGATGTGATTGATTAAATTCTTTTACTTTTTTCTTTAATGCTTTATTGTTAGCTCCTGATTCCATACCATGCCAAAATGTTAATTCCACTACCTTATTTTTCTTTTCTTCATCATCTCCAAAAATCCACCAGGCTCCAGCATTTACTGAAAGCGCTAGTACCAATACCAAAGATAATACTGCCACAATACTCTCTTTTTTAAACATACTATCCCCCCTAAAATTTATATAAATAAAGTATTATAAAAGTTATAAACTTATACTTTATTATCTTTATGTATGAAATGCTTTACATAACAAATAAAAAACTATCCTAACTAGACTCTCTAACTATTAGTTCATAATCTAATAATACTTTTTTCTCCTCTAGAGGTTCATTCCCAATTAATTTATTTAACATTGACATTCCTACTGCCCCTAAATGATAAATTGGTTGACTGATAGTAGTCAGTTTAGGCGTTACATACTGTGATAACCTAATATTGTCAAAACCTACAACAACAATATCTTCTGGAATTTGTAAACCTGTTTCTTTTATTGCCTGCATAGCTCCAATTGCCATTTCATCATTAGCAGCAAATACTGCTCTAGGTAATCTACTAGTTATTAAGATTTCTTTCGTAGCTTGATAACCACTATCTAATGTATAATCTCCTTCTACTATCCAGTTAGATTTATATTCTAAACCATTATCTTGCATTGACTGCTTAAAAGCATTTAATCTTTTTAAACCTGCAGTTTCATCTGTAAAAGAACCACTAATAAATGCAATTTCTTTATAATCTGAATCTATTAAATATTGTGTCATATCATATGCTGCTTGATAATTATTAATATTAACTGTTGGTAAATCAATTTCCTCTTCTTCTCTTGAAATTAAGACTATAGGAAAATTACAATTATGTAATAAATCACTCTTTTGCTGATTAAAGGTACCACCTAAATAAATCATTCCATCGGCTCTTCTATCTTTTAGCACTTGTAATGATCTTTTTTCTTTTTCAAAATCAAAATTTGTATTAAACAAAACCACATTATAATCATATAATTCAGCCAAATTCTCAATTCCCTTTACTATATTACCAAAAAAGGGATTAGAAATATCTGGGATGAATAACCCAACCAATTTAGTTTTATCTCTTCTTAAATATCGGGCATTCATATTAGGGCTATAATTGAGTTTTTTAATAGCTTGCTTAACTTTCTGCTTAGTTTCTGGAATAACTACATCATTATTATTTATGACTCGTGATACAGTAGCTTTAGAAACACCTGCTAGTTGGGCTACATCCTTAATAGTAGTTTTCTTTTTATTAGCTGTTTCATTCTGTTTATAATAATTTAATTTATCAATTACTGCCAATACTTTTTCTTTAGTTTTAGGATTTACTTTGTTACTATCGTTTAATACTCTAGAAACTGTAGCTGTAGATACATCTGCTTCCTCTGCAATATCTTTAATAGTAGCCATTTATAGACCCTCTCTTATCTTTGTTTGTATGAAATCCATTACATTACTTATTATAATTTATCTTTAGTACTTTGTCAAGGGGGTTAACTATTAAATAGAATCGATATAAAGTGTCGGTAAGCAGTATAAAAGATCTAAAAACTCATAATACCGACACTTAATATCAATTAAATATTTACTCTATGAAATTTTAACCTCTAGTTGAGATAACTCAATTGTCTTTTCTTCTTGTGGTAATAAAATATAACTATTATTATACACATTAAATTCAATCTCATCTTCTAGGTTAGAACTAGCCTTAAGTGTTAAAGAATCTCTTGTTAAATTAATAATCAATTCTACACCTTTCCAGATAATTGAAAATTCTAATTGATTCCAATTTTCTGGTAGAGTTGGATTAAATCTTAATTTACCTTCCTCTCTTCTCATACCAGCAAACCCATTAACTACAGACTGCCATAAACCACCTAAGGAAGCAGCATGTAATCCAGCCTCACTCCCACCTAAAGTTAAGTCGATTTTTGCACCTTGCTTAAAATAATCATAAGCTTTATCTAAATCTCCCATTTCTACTGCCACAATAGAGTGAATAGCAGGACTTAAAGAGGAATCATGCATTGTTTTAGGTTCATATAATTCCCAAGCTGTCTTTTTCTCTTCAACACTAAATTTATCACTTAATAAGTACTGCAGCATAACTACATCTGCTTGTTTTAAAGCCTGACTTTCTTCACTTATCTTCTTCCATGGTACAAGAGCTGGTAAATGTATTCCTTTTTCTTTAGCCTCTTTAATCTTATCATCAATATTATCTTGCTCTAAAAATCCTTCATATTGAATGTATAGTTTCTTATTTTCATCATAATTAATAAATATTTTGTTAGTAATTTCTTGCCACTTAGTTAATTCCTCTTCATCTAAATTAAGTTTTTCAACTAACTTTTCCCATACTTGTGGATTATTATCTGCTAAATAGCCAACTATTTCTAGAGCCTTTTCTAAGTTAAACTGTACCATCATATTAGTATAAACATTATTATCTACATGTTCACTATATTCATCCGGGCCAATAACTCCTGTGATTTCATATCTATCTTCTCCCTGATTGTACTCAACTCGACTAGCCCAAAAACGAGCTGTTTCTAATAATATTTCAGCCCCATAATCTTGTAAGAACTCTTCATCACCAGTAGCTTGATAGTAATGATAGATAGCATAAGCAACATCAGCTGTAATATGCTCTTCTATATCTCCACACCAGATCCGGATTGGTTTTCCAGTTTCAATATCTAAGCCACCCCACTTTGGAGTTGTCTCTTCTCCAGTTCGAGCACTCTCCCAAGCGAACTGTGCACCTTGATACCCATTATCTTTAGCTTTCTGGCGGGCTCCATCCAAAGTATTATATCGATACTTAAGTAAAGTTTTAGCTGCAGCTGGATAATTATAAATAAAAAATGGTAGATTAAATATCTCATTATCCCAGAAAACATGTCCTCTATAGCCTTCGCCTGATAAAGCTTTAGCTGCTATACTGATTCGATCATCACTCTTGTGGGCCATCTGTAACTGATGGAAGATACCAAATCTAATTGCTAACTGATCAAAAGTTGGCCCATCTAACTTAATATCTGATCTGTCCCATTCCTTGGCCCAGGCACTAATGTGATTATTGGCCAAATAATCATAACCTACTTTTATTGCTTCTTGAACAGACTTAACTGCCTCTTCTTTAGGATTAGCTACATCGCGACTGGTATAAATACTGACTAATTTTTCGCAAGTATATTGCTCTTCCTCTACAGCATTAAATTGACCTTGATAAAAAACTTTTCTTCGCCCTATATTACAATTATTATCTATTTTTAACCCTCGACCTTCAGATTTAATATTGTGCATAGCTGCTAGAGCAATATCAATTTCTGATTCTTGAGTTCTTTGCACAAGATAAATTCCTTGTTGCTCTATAGCACACTTTTCTCGGTCTATAAAGTGTTGTGTCCCACTATTTGTTATTTGACCATCTAAATTTGATTTGTATTTAATCTCTCCAGAATAATTTTTAGGGGTAATAGCAACTTTCAATCCTAGTTTATGCTGATCAGCAATTGATACAAACCTTTCAAATCTAAGTTCAGTTACATTACCAGCAGGACTTTGCCAAGTCACTTCCCTTGTTAAGATACCCTGCTTTAAATTTAAACTACGATTATAATCTAAAATTTGCCCTTGTTTTAAATCAAAGTTTTCTCCAGCTAAATTTAAATCTATAGCTAACCAATTAGCTACATTAGGTAATTCTGTTACTTCTTCAGGCGCTTTATCAAAAGTACCTGCAATAAAAGTACCAGGCTTACTTTCACTATATGATTCTTCTAAACTACCCCTTGTTCCTAAATATCCATTTCCTAAGGTGAAAATTGTTTCATAATGTTGTAAATATTCGGTATTAAATGTATCTTCTATTATTCTCCAGTTATCACATTTAACTTTTGACATGTCTATTCCTCCTAAACCTAAAACTATTTTCTTATCAAGATAGTTTTATTTTTATCTGAATCTATAATAAATCGTGTCTGGTCTTTATCAATAGTAAATTCTATTCCTTCCCCATTGACTAAAACTTGCTCTCCTATAATAGGAATTTGAAAACTTAATTCCCAATCTGTTTGATCCATATTTAAATCGATCTTAATTTCATTATCATACTTTTGATAACTATAATCTAGCATAGCATCTCCTATTTTTAAGTTATCAATAGATAGGTCATCCCATTCTGTTGGCAATTGGGGATTAAAGTTGATTCTTTTAATTCCTGCTTCTGGTCTAACTCCCAGCATACCAACAATTAAGGGCCAAGAAAATCCATATCCTGTCCAAGCTTGGATACAACAACCATAATCAGGAGACATTTCACTAAGTGAACCTGGCATCTGAAATTTCTCAGTAGCAGCCATTCGTTTAATATAATCTAAGGATTGATCTGCTCGATTATAATTTGCCTCTGCTACTGCCATTACTCCCGTAGAAATAGTCATTATTCTATTATCATACTTTGAGAGATGTAATCCCCACTTACCAGTATAATTTTTTTCTAACTCTTTTAATACTTTAATAGCTTTATCCTCAGAAGCCAAATTCATCTCTAAAGGTGTAGCTATCACCCACTGACCAAATAGCCAAGGTCTTAGTTTATTATCAATCATACTCATAGCTTGCTCTTCTATAGCTTGGTAAGCTTCTAAACCTGCTTGATTGTCATCATTTTCCATTTGCCACTTGATATCATCAATATGATCTAGAACTTCTTGGGCTGTAGCTAACACATCTCCATACATCTCTTCTTCCTCTAGCCAGAAGTTATTATCAAATTCATCCTTTAATTTTGTTGCGTGAAGGTTGGCCCACTTGGCTACTTTTTCATCTTCTATTATTAGTGCCATCTCGCCTAAAGCTTCTAATGCTTTATAAGTATAAACAGCACTATCAACCATCCGTAAATTTAAGCCTTTAATCTCCATAATGCCATACCCTTGTGGTAATAATGTTTCATCTGAAACTAATTCTTGTAACAAATAATCCTTAATTGCTTTTTTACAAAAAGGATACAGTTCTTTTAAAAAGTCTTTATCATGTGTCCAACGATAAATTTCATAAATCACCGTCACTAAATGGGGTGTTTCTTGGGTATTACCAGAGTTACCTACCACACCGTTAGTAGAAGCCTCATGAATTACCCTTCCGTTTCCATTTTCTTTTTCTGATAAATTAACTAAATTTCGCAAACTATCTTTAGCCAGTTCAAAACGTCCTAAAGGTAATAATCCTAAAATAGCATAATTAGTATCAGTTCCAAACCACCAAGGATATGTTGGTAAACCTCCACCTAATCCTTTGCCTACCCCTGGTACTTCTCTAATCAACATATCATAATTGAATTTAACCCAATTAAATGTTTCTTCTAAATCTTTATCTGGCATTTTTACTTTAGCTTGATCTAATAATTTTTGGTATCTTACTTCTTTAGTTTTGATTAATTGTTGATAGTTAATTTTTAAATCTTGATAATAACCTAGTGCTTCTTCTCTAGAATCAGCTGAACCAGCAATAAAAAAACTAACTTCTTTAATTTGTTTAGCATCAACTTCTAAATCATAGGTTAATTGTCCTGAAATCCCTTGACCAGTTGTCCTAGCTGGCCCCCATAAATCTCTACCTATCTCTACTTTTGTACAATCTAATTCAGATCCAAAAGTTACAAACCAGGGGTGTTGACTATCCTTAGCTAAGAACACCTCATCTTTTGGGAGGTATTCTCCCTGGTCTAAACTATCTTCTATCCCCAACTTTTTAGATAACCAGGTTGGAGATAATTCTGAACGACCTAAAAAATCAAGTTTTAAACTTTTTTGTTGATCAGATTTATTGTTAAACTGATAAGTCACTACTAAACCAGGAGTATCATCTGGAACAAACACTTCTTGATTGATTATTAACTCTATATTATCAAGTTCATACTTATGGATGACACTAGTTGGCTTAGTTACAAATCTTTTGGCATCTTTTAACCATTCCTGTTCAGTAGCTTTTTTATCTCTAACTTGTAACCAAAAACCATCTAGTATCTTAATGGGATGAATCCACAAGCCCCCCATTTCATCCGGTACATGATCTCCTAAATCTGGAAAAGATCCGTCTTGAGCCCCTACTAAATAAGCCCTGTTTCCAGCACAAACATATATTTCAGATAGTTTATTACTTTTAGTAGCTGCAAAATTATTCATAATAGTCCTCCCGAAAGCGCTTTTGGGATTAAATTGAAAATTATCCTTTAATACCAGAGAAGCTGACACCCTTAATGAAGTAATTTTGGAATATAATAAATACAATAATAACTGGAATAGCCATTAAAACAGAACCAGTTAATACTAAATTCCATAGTGTCCGATACTGCCCTTTAAAAGCATTCATTCCTACAGTTAAAGTAAACATATCTTCAGTACTAGTTAATAAAAATGGCCACATAAAATTATTCCATTGGCCCATAAAGGTAAAAATAGTTAACGCACCTAAAGCTGGTTTTGCTAAAGGCATAACTATTCTCCACCAGATTCCAAAACGTCCTAACCCATCGATTCTAGCTGCATCTTCTAAACTCATTGGAATAGATTGAAAAAATTGTCTCATTAAGAAGATACCAAAGGCCCCTGTAATTCCTGGAAAAATTAATGCTTTATAAGTATTAACCCATTCTAACATACTCATTAAACTAAAGACTGGCACAATAGTTACAGGACCTGGAATCATCATTGTCCCTAATAACCCCATAAAAATAATATCTCGTCCTGGAAAATCAATCCTAGCAAATGCATAACCAGCCAATGAACTTAAAAATAAATTAGATACAACAATTGTTAACGTCACAAACGCTGAATTAAACAACCATCTTCCGTATGGTACTGTAGTGAAAACTTTAACATAATTTTGTAGTGTCGGGTCTTTAGGAATCAAGTGAAATGGCCAATCAAATACTGCATCAGCATGTTTAAAAGAAGAAGACAAAGTCCACAAAAATGGCCCTAAATAAAGTAATGCAAAGAAAATCAATAACCCATAAACAAATAATTTTGTTTTTAATGATGTATCTTTATTAGTCATAATATCCATTCTTATCCACTCCTTAATAAGAAGTATCATCAAAGTATTTTTTTTGAATTAACGTTAATGTAAAAATAATTACAAATAAAAGGAAAGATGCTGCAGATGCATATCCCATTTTAAAATATTTAAATGCATTTCTATAAATATAAAATACCATTGTTGTTGTTGCATGAACTGGTCCACCATTACCCGTCATAACAACTACTTGATCAAAAATTTGTAAACATCCAATCACTGACATAACTGCTATAAAGAAAGAAGTTGGTTTTAACATTGGTATAGTAATATGCCATAACTTTTGCCAGTTACTTGCTCCATCAACTTCTGCAGACTCATATAATTGCTCTGGAATTTCTTGTAACCCTGCTAAATATACAATCATAAAATAACCCGCTGTAGACCAAATATTCATAGCCATAATAGAGGGTAAAGCTAAACTTTTATTTCCCATAAAATCATAAGTTCCTAAACCAAGAGTAGCTAAAATTTGATTAAAGAGGCCTATCTTAGAATATAATGCCAAGAATATAACAGATAATACAACAGAAGCAGTAACAGCAGGCATAAAGAAAGACGCTCTAAAAAAAGTTCTAAACTTCACTGACTGATTAACTAATAACGCCAAAACTAAAGCTAATACCATTTGAATAGGAACAACAAAAGCAGTATAAAAAAGTGTGTTTTTAATAGCAATTGCTAAAATTTTATCGTCTAATAAATTCGCATAATTCTTCAAACCAACAAACTCAGGTTTCGTTAATAGATCCCATTTTTGAAAGCTGAGAAAGAAAGCATAAAAAGTTGGTATTAATTTAAAAACACCAATCACTAATATTGGAGCTAATATAAATAAATACCCGGCTAACCAATCTTCAAATTTTTTTCTTGATATTTCCTTACCAGTTACTTTCCTAAAAAGATCAAAAGTAAGCTGAGTAACTTTTGTCCGTACCACATTATCCCTCCTTAAATATTAAGTTCTAATAAGGGAGACACCCTCCCTTATTAGAACCTGTTTAGATATTATTTTAAAACTTCATTAATTTTATCAGATACTTCTTTTAATCCTTCTTCAGGAGTTACTTCACCTAAAAAGACTGCTTGTAAAGTTGTATTTACTGAATCAACTATCGGCTTAAACTTAACATTAAACTGCCAAGCTTCAGCATACTCACCAAAATCCATTAAAGTCTTTCGTTTAGGATGACTATTAAAGTAATCCATATCAGCTAATTCTTTTCTAGATGGCAACTCCATACCTAATTTAACCCATTTTCTCTGTCCAGTTTCACTAGTTAGATATTTAACTAATTTCCAAGCTGCTTTAGGATGATCAGATCTTCTAGCAATAGAGTATGCTACAGTAAATGCCATTGTAGATTTTTTCTTCTTCTTAGGCAATGGTGCTACACCATACTCTACCTCTGGATATTGATCCTTCATAAATGGAATAGTCCAGTTTCCTGTAACAACCATTCCTACTCTATCCTTACCTAATGCATCACCTAACCACTGAGCACCAACATCACCAGGTTGAGCAGCATATCCCTTTTGGTATAACATATTATAAAATTCTAATGCTTTAATAGCCTCTGGACTATCAAGAGCAGATTTAGTCATACTATCATTTAATAATTGCTCGCCATTTTGATGTAGGAAAACAATAAATCTAGCTAAACTAGTATTTAAACTCATTCCCCACTGATCTACTTTTCCATCTCCATCAGTATCTTTAGTCAATTTCTTAGCTACTTGATATAATTCAGCCCATGTATCAGGCACATCTGTAATTCCTGCTTCTTTAAACATTCGCTTATTATAAAACAAACCTAAAGTAGAATAGCCCTTAGGAATTCCATATTGTTTACCCTGATATTCGAAACCATTAATTAAGCCAGGTAAAAATTCACTATCTTCTACTCCACTTTGCTTCATAAACTTATCCATTGGGTATAATACATTTTTAGAAGCTAAAGCGGGCAACCAAACAGAATCAACATAAAATACATCAGGAGCAGTTCCGGATGCAAGTTGTGTCTGTAGTTTATCCATATATGACCCTTGAATTGGTTCATATTTAACATTAATATTTGGATTTTCTTTTTCAAATCCTTTAATAACCTTTTCAAACAACTTACTTTCTGTTGGAGAAGAAGACCAACCAGACAATCTAATTTCTACCTGTTCCTTTTCATCATCATTACCAAAAATCCACCATGCCCCTGCAGTTAATGAAAGAGAAAACAATAAAGTTAATGCTAATACTAATGTAAGACTCTTCTTTTTAAACATTATCTCGCCTCCTAGATTATTTTTCCCGCTAATTATCTTATGTACTTACTAGGCGATTTCAATTATCCATATTTCTACTTATATATGCTATAATCCTAATTATAAACTTATATCTTTTAGGATTCTTATTTGTCTTCCAAAAGCGGTTTTGAAATAAAACCTAGACCAAAACCGCTTTTGAGTAACAAAGATTTATCATAAATCAATCATTAGTTAGATTGAACAGAACCTCTAATAACCAATTCGTAATCTAATAAAACAGGCTCAACAGAGTTAGAACCTTCTTCAATCATCTCTAATAATCCTATAACTGCGCGTTGGCCCATCTCAAACCTCTTTTGTTTTACCGTGCTTAATTGAGGATTTGTATGAGTACATAATTCAATATCATCAAACCCAATGATAGATACTTCCTCAGGAATTTTAATATTCACTTCCTTCAAAGCATCCATAACCCCTAAAGCCATTAAATCACTAGCAGCAAAGACAGCTGTGAAATCTTTATTTAAACTTAAAAATTTTTTCATTCTTTGATAAGCTATATCTCTTTCATATTTACCATTTAAAACCAATTGATCATTATATTTGATTTTACAATCTTGATGAGCCAATTTATAACCTTGCAGTCTTTCTTTACTTACAGGAGCATGCTCATGACCATTCATGAAAACAACTTTTTGATGCCCCAAGTTCATTAAATACTTGACAGCTTGATAAGCTCCTTCTACATTATGAGATGATACATAAGTTGTTTTTTTTCCTGAGACTGGAATATCTATTAAAATAATTGGGATATCACTATTCTTTATTTCTTCTAAATGAGGATCATTACTTTTAATCCCTAAAATTATAGCTCCATCTACACTTCTCTCCTGACATCGTTGAATATAAGAATCAGATCTTACTTCGGTCTCAGAAAACAGCAAAATATCATATTCACTTTTACGGCTAGCATTCATTACACCTGCAACTAACTTCATAGCGAACGGATGCCCTTCACCAATTTTACCTAATAGGAATAACCCGATCGTATTGGTCTTCTTTCTGGCTAACCCTCTAGCTATTGCATTAGGTTTATAGTTTAATCTTTCTGCTACTTTTACTATCTTCCTTCTAGTTTTTTCATTTACATCATCATAATCATTTAAAGCTCTAGAAACTGTGCTTTCTGAAACTCCTACTTCATTTGCTAAATCTTTGATAGTAGCTGACATAATTAATCCACTCCATCTAAAGCGCTTTTGGTATTAAATTAAATATTTTATCTTCTTACTTTTACTTTAACATATAAAGATTTATTTTGCAAGAAGATATTTATTTTAAATTATCTAAAAATTCAGTTAAATTGATATCAGCAGTACTATCAAAACGATAATCACCATGTCCAACTCTCTCTTTAGGGCCAACCCCAACTGCAACCATATCTGCAGCTAAAGCAGCATCAACACCAGATTCAGCATCTTCAAGTACTACACATTCTTCTGGTTTAACCCCTAACTTTTTGGCTGTATGTAAAAAGATATCTGGAGCAGGTTTAGCATTCTCTACACTATAGCCATCAGAAATAGTATTGAATTCCTGAGTAATATCTAACCCCTTCAGTACAGTCTTAGCATTTCTACTAGCAGAAGCTATAGCCATCTTTAAACCTCGTTCTTTAATCTCATCTAATAACTCTCTAGCTCCAGGCAATAGATCTTCTTCTCCCATTTCAGTCAAATACTCTTGATAATAACCATTCTTTCGATCCATCATCTCCTGAAATTCCTCTTTAGTATAATTATCAATATAATCTCCTAATAATAATTCTAATGATTTACTACGAGATACCCCCCTTAGTTGCTCATTATCTTCACGAGTAAAAGAGATCCCTTCTTCTTCAGCTAATCGTTTCCAGCCTTGAAAATGATACTCAGATGTTTCAGTTACAACTCCATCTAAGTCTAAAATAATCGCCTTTATATCTTTGTTCATCATTATTCCTCCTGAATTTCCAAAAGCGCTTTTGGGAGCATTAAAAAACTTCTTGTTAATAATTATAACAAATATAATATAAACACTCAAGTCTTTTGATAGTTTTTATTAATTATATACTTCTCTTTCTGTAAGCACTTTATCTACAGCAAAATCATGGTTTTCAGTAATTACTTTATCTATTATCTGCAGTTCAAAACCTAAACCAATTCTAGGAACTTCCTTTACGATTGCAAATAATCTATCATAATATCCTCCACCATATCCTAATCGATTACCATAAGCATCAAACGCAACACCTGGTACAACAATTAAATCTAACATTTTTGGACTAACTGATCTTATATAGTTATCTTTAGGCTCTAAAATACCATAGGTTCCATGTTTTAATTCTTGGTCATAATTATTCAGTAATGATAACTCCATTTTCCTCTCTTCTTGATTAATTATTGGTACTACTATTTCTTTTCCTAAATCTAAAGCCCCTTTAATCATCAATTCAGTCTCTACTTCACTTCTAAAGGATATGTAAAACATAATTCTATCTGCTACTTTAAACTGTACTTGTTGGAATAAGTACTTCTTTATTTGTTTACTCTTTTTTAGTCTTTTTTCTTTAGTTAACCTGTCTCTTTTAGTGAGTACTTTCTTCCTTTGTTCATCTTTAGTCATTATTAGCCTCCTGTTTAAATTAAAAATTATTGATATATAGTTTAACTTTTAGATTGCTGAGAGAGGATTTCTCACTAGATAAATTTCTCAAAATTCGTCTAAGCTTACTTCCATAAAAATAAGGTTAAGCTAATCAAAAACAGGTGATTAGCTAACCCAAACCTTATTTTTATTCCAGTTCACTAAGACTCATTAATGAAAAATTTATGATTCGTTGCGAAACCCTCTCCAGCAATTATTAAAGGTATTGTGGGGCTTTTGGACTGTTTTATAGTTTTGGTTCATCTGCTTTGAATGAAAGGTAAATGAGATATGAATAAGCAAATCTATGATTTGGTTTATCTCATTTACCTGGAATGAAATGAACAAAAACTATTTAAGGAAAAAGCCACACAATGCCTGATTGAGAAGTGCTACTATATATCAATTAAATAGATAAAGTAGGACCAGCCTCACGGCTGGGACCTCTTGTCAAACTGCACGTACGGTTCTCCCGTATACAGCTTTCGGTCATTGTTGCTCCTTAACAGAGAGTAAGTTATCGTCTTTGTGTTGCCACAAATGTATATTTTACTCTTGTCTAAAGCACATCGGTAAGCAGTGATTCTAGTCCTAAATCTCTTAATATTTTATTAGGAAGGCGATAATTCTGCCCTTTCGCCTTCTTTCCTTCTATAAAACAACGTAATCTCATTCTTATCCAACCATCTAACCTTTTATATAGTCCTTTAACATTTCCTAGTAGAAAACTATTACCCCAACCTCTAATAATTAAATTAAGTTCATCAATCATTACAGCTACTCCTATTGATCTATTCCTTTTGGTTTTCTTTCTTACTTTATCCTTGAAACTTTTAATAGAGCTCTCTTTTGGCATTTTATAATCACCATTATAAAATCTAAATTCTAGAAATTTAAACCCATCATCAAAATTCGTAATTACTGTTTTCCGAGGATGTAGTCTTAAGTTTAATTCATTTTCTATAATCTGGCGAGTTACTTCCAAAGCACGTTCTGCTTTAGCTTTACTCTTAGCCATAATTATAAAGTCATCGGCAAATCTAACTATCTTATATCCTCGACACCTCATTTTCTTATCAAAATGATGTAGGTAGATATTTGCTAAAAGTGGAGAAATTACGCCTCCTTGTGGAGTTCCCTCCGTTGTTTCTTCTCTTCCTTGCTCAGTCATGACACCTATAGTAAGCCACGACCTAATAATATCTAATACCCAACCATCACTTACTTCCTCTGCTATCAGCTCCATTAAAATTTCATGATCTATTGTATCAAAGTAAGATTTGACATCTGCGTCTAATACCCAATTATAACCTTGTTCTTTATATTCTTCTACTTTCTTAATTGCATCTTCGGTTGACCTATTAGGTCTAAAACCATAAGAACAGTCGCAGAATATTTCTTCAAAGTGTATCTCTAGAATCTGTTTCACTGCTTGTTGGGCAATTCGGTCTTTAATTACTGGAATACCTAGTGGTCTTTGTTCTCCATTTCCTTTTGAGATATACGTTCTTAGAACTGGTTGTGGCTCATATCTATCTTCTGTTAACTGGCGATATAAAGCACTCATATTCTTAGTGTAATTTTCTCTAAATTCTTCAACTTCTACACCGTCAATCCCTCCACAACCACCATTATTCAAAACTTTCTGAGCTGCACAATGTAAATGTCTTTTCTTAGTCACTAAATCTTTTATACTATATAGCGAACTAATTTTTTTTTCACCTATCCTACCTCACGACTTACCAGTTCTTCCTATCCTGTCTTAATATCTAAACCCCTATATTCGTAGCATTCCTAAGCACGTCTTCTAAGCTCTCGCCAATCGCACCTCTTAGTTTACTACTACTTAGGTCATGGTTTTTCTTAAATTCATCACGCTTCCAGTTATGATTTTCTGTCCGCTATTTCTTTTAAGACTTATTGTCTTTAACAATGTTTAAACCATTTTGATTTAAATACCATCAACACTCAATTCTAAACTTCAATAACCTGGCTATCCTTCACTGTAATCAACTTTCATTGATTTTTTTTCTACTACTATGATAGCTTCTGAACTCTAATATTTCATCGCTTTGACTTTCCCTATTCAGGTTATATCATCACTTATCTTTATAGATTTCTATAAAGACCATATTAGAGCATCCTCTGGTCACCTATGCTATATTCCAATCATTCCGACCATAATCACACTCATTAATCTAACATACTCCAATGGTCTGTAAGTCAGCTTTGGACTTCTCCATCCTTTTGGTAGATCGTCACTAATGAATGCCACCTTCAGTTCACATATTGTTCCGGACTGATTTTTCGCCTCAAACTCTTCAGATTACATCTCACGATGAACACCCTGTTACTGTTGGCTTCATATCCTGTTCTTTATTAACTTAGGTTGACGTTTGTTTTCTCCGTTTGCTCACCCATTTCGTCTGTGAGTGCCACAATATCTCAACCATATTATCCATTCTTCCAGAATAGGCAGGACTTACACCTACTATCAGCATAGACTACAGAGCACACAAAAAGACTAGCCAATTAGCTAGTCTTAAACCTTTATTCTAATTCTATTTCTTGCTCAACTTCAATTCCTAACTCATCAAGTTGTTTGTGGGATACATCTGATGGAGCATCTGTTAATGGAGATGTTCCACTTTGAGTTTTAGGAAAAGCAATTACATCTCTAATAGTATCCAATCCAGCTAAGAGCATTACTAACCTATCCAGTCCAAACGCAATACCACCATGTGGTGGAGTTCCATACTCAAAGGCTTCTAATAAGAAACCAAACTTTTCTTCTATTTCTTCTTCAGACATATTTAATAAATCAAATACCTTCTTTTGCAATTGGCTATTATGAATTCTAATACTTCCACCACCAACTTCAATTCCATTTAGAACCAAGTCATAAGCTTGAGCATTAACCTCTTCTGGATTATCCTCTAATTTCTCTATCTCTTCTGGTTTAGGATTAGTAAATGGATGGTGTAAAGAAACATATCTTCCCGCTTCATCATCCCACTCTACTAATGGGAAATCCGTTACCCATAAGAAGTTAAATTCATCTTCAGGAATTAAATCTAATTCCTGACCTAATTTTAATCTTAAATTACCTAAAGAAGCTGCAACTATTTTAGGGTTATCAGCAACAAATAATAATAAATCTCCAGTTTTAGCTTCCATTTTCTCTATAATTTCTTCAATCTCTTCATCAGATAAGAATTTAGCAATTTGAGAATTAACTCCTTCTTCGGTTATCTTAATCCAAGCTAATCCTTTAGCACCATACACTGCTACAAAATCGGTTAAATCATCTATCTGGCCACGGGAAAAATCAGCACATCCTTTAGCATTAATCCCTTTAACTTGACCACCACTAGCAACAGTACCACTAAAAACATTAAATTCACTATCAGCTACAATATCTGATAGATCAACTAACTCCATACCAAATCGAGCATCAGGTCTATCTGTACCAAAGCGCTCCATAGCTTCTTGATAACTGATATGGGGAAATTCAGTTGGTTTTTCTAAATCAGCTACTGCAAAAATTTCTTGTACCATACCCTCGACTAATTCCATAATCTCCTCTTGCTTCATAAAAGACATTTCCATATCAATCTGTGTGAATTCTGGCTGTCGATCAGCTCTTAAATCTTCATCCCTAAAGCAACGAGCGATCTGGAAATAACGCTCCATACCTGATGCCATTAATAACTGCTTAAATAACTGAGGAGATTGTGGTAATGCAAAAAAATCTCCTTTACTAATTCGACTTGGAACTAAGAAATCTCTAGCTCCTTCTGGAGTACTCTTTGTTAAAATTGGAGTTTCTATTTCTAAAAATTGATTATTATCTAGATAATCTCTAACTGCTTTCTTTACTTTATGACGCAAGATAATATTATCTTGCATTGGCTTTCTCCGTAAATCTAAGTACCTATGCTTTAATCTTAAATCTTCACCTGCCGAAACATCATCTTCAATCATAAACGGAGGTGTCTCTGCTTCGTCTAAGATATGTAAATCTTGAGCTTGAATTTCTATTCTCCCGGTAGCTAATTCTTGATTAATCATACCTTCTGGTCTAGCTCTAACTTTACCTTTAATAGAAATTACATACTCTTTTCTTAATTCATCTGCTACAGAAAATACTTGATTTCCTTCTTCGGGATTAAATACTACTTGTACAATTCCAAATCTATCCCGTAAATCAACAAAAATTACACCACCATGATCACGTCTTCTCTGTACCCAACCCATTAATGTTACTTCTTCTCCTACTTGTTTCTTACTCAGATCGCCACAAAAGTGGCTTCTTTTCATACCTTTCATTCTTAATATTCCCTCCTATGCTATTTCACATACTCTTTCATCTTATTGACTAGATTATCTAGTGCTACCTCTTCTTGATCTCCTGTTTTCATATTCTTAATAGTTGCTACACCAGATTCTAACTCATTTCCACCTAAAATAATACTATATTCTGCATTATTTCTATCAGCATGTTTCATTTGACCACTTACACTGCGACCTAAATAATCCATTTCCACCTTTAAATTAGCTTGGCGTAGTTGATAAAGATAAGAAAAAGCTGCCTTTTTAGCCTCTTCCCCAATTGTCGTAATAAATAAATCTATACTATCATCTATTGCTAAATCGATTTCTTGTTCTTCTACAGTTAATAATACTCGCTCCATTCCCATTGCAAAACCAACTCCAGGAATATCACGGCCTCCAACTTCTTGGGCCAAACCATCATAACGACCGCCACCAAAGACTGTATCTTGAGCCCCTAAACCTTTATAAATAACCTCAAAAGCTGTCTTGGTATAATAATCTAATCCTCTAACTAATGTAGCATCAAGAATATAATCTATATCTAATAAATCCAGGTACTCTTGTACACCAGCAAAATGATCCTCACATTCATTACATAACTCTTCATACAATTTAGGAACATCAGACATAAATTCTTTATCTCGATCTTCTTTACAATCTAAAATTCGCAGTGGATTTCGTTCATATCGGTCTTGACAATCAGAACATAACTGATCTAAATAAGGTTTGAAATAATCCAATAACTTGTCACGATATTGGGATCTACAGTCTGGACAACCCACACTGTTAAGTCGTACTTCTAAATCATCTAGTTCTAATCTCTCTAAAATCTGCATTCCTAACGCAATAATTTCAGCATCAACAGCTGGATCATCAGTTCCTAAAACTTCTACTCCTAACTGGTGAAACTGCCTATATCTTCCTGATTGAGGTCTTTCATATCTGAACATTGGCCCCATATAATAATACTTCGTAGGCTGAGCTTGTCCGTATATCTTATTTTCTAAAAATGAACGCATTACCGAAGCTGTACCTTCAGGTCGCAATGTTAAACTTCTATCACCTTTATCTTCGAAAGTATACATTTCTTTTTCTACTATATCAGTAGCTTCTCCAATCCCTCTTTGAAATAAAGCAGTCTGTTCAAAAATTGGCGTTCTAATCTCTTGGTAATTATATGTACTAAAAATTTCTTTAGCTATATCCTCAAGATACTGCCAATTGGCAGTATCTTGAGGTAGCATATCATTAGTTCCTCTTGGAGCTTGGTACTTCATTTTCATCCTCCTTATACGCTACATTACTTACTACTTTCTTTAGTTTTAGTTTATTGCTTCTTTCGTTGTTCTTTAGATTTTTGTTGGCGTTTCTTTTGAATCTGCTTAACTTTTTCCATCTCTTGCTTTGCTTTTTCTTTAAGACCCATCTTTTGATAAACTGTATATAATCTATAATGAGCCATTATATTATCCCCAGATAACTCAGAGAATTTATCATACTGTGCAACTGCTTTATCCTTTTTATCTAATTCACGATATAAATTACCTAGACTATAATGAAGCTGAGCATTACCTTTACTTTTCTTTAAGACTTGCTTATAAATATTAATTGCTTTTTCTGTCTTACCTTCTTTTTTATACAAGTTAGCTAATTTAGTATAGAAATTAATTTGCTTTGGATACTTTTTAATAGCTTCTTGATAAGTGGTAATCACTTTATCAGTTTTCTTTTGTTTTTGATATACTTGAGCTAAATTATGATATAAATAAGAAGCTTGTGGATTATTTTTCATTGCTGCCTTGTATCCAGAAATTGCTTGTTTATACTTACCATCTTTAAAGGCTTGATAAGCCTTAATTGCTTGTGCTTTAATTACAATATCAGCTTTATCTTTAACTGCTGTAAACCATTTATTAAATTGTTCTTGCTTTTGCTGAGCTACTAATTTATCTTTGATTTGCTCTTTGATATCTTCTTGATTAGTCTTATCAGTTACTTTAATTAAATGATAACCAAACCTAGTCTTTACTGGCTTACTAACCTCTCCTACTGACATAGAAAAAGCCTTCTTTTCAAATGCAGGAACCATTTGACCATGTGCGAAAGAACCTAAACGTCCTCCTTTTTTACCGGAAGGTCCTTCTGAATACTTTTTAGCCATTTTAGAAAACTCTTGTCCATTTTTAATCTTGGCTAAAATTTCATTAGCTTTAGCTTTAGCTTCTTTAGTAGTACGTTTATCAGTCTTAATTAAGATATGACTAGCTGTGACTTTATTTTTATATTTTTTCTTATTTTTAGTATACTCTTTATTAACTTCTTCTTTAGTTACTTTAGCCTGTTTAGTGATTTTCTGTTGTAACTTTTGGATAGCTAAAGATTCTTTAATTCTTGGCCGCAAATTAGTTTTAATATCAGCTAAACTACGTCCTTGCTTCTTTAATAATTTATCTAGCTCTTTAGCTGATGAAGCTGGAGTTTGCTTAATAAAATTTTGAATAATTTGATTTAACTTTTCTTCAACAGCTTCTTGGGAAATCTGACTCTTTAATCCTTTTTCTTTAACTTGCTGCACTAATAGCTTTTGATTAATCATATTATTTAATACTCTAGATTTTAAAGATAATACCTGACTTGGAGAAATTCGCCCTTTATACTTTTGTAATATACTACCTAGTTGACTATTAAACTTCTGATAAGAAACTTCTGCTCCGTTAACAGTAGCGATTGGTCTATCAAATGCTTGAGCCTGATTGGCTTTTGGACTAGCACCTGGGTTTAAATAAATTAAAACACCACCAGCTACAAAAACAATAACTCCTATTGCAGCTATAATCTTCATTCTTTCTCTAAAAAAGTTTAACAACATATTAATTAGCCTCCTTTAATGATTCAACTAACTCTAGCTACCTAATATTGTAACTTATCTTACTAAAGATGTCAATTTAATTATTTTCTGATCGGTTCGCTCCTTTACTTCCTCAATATATTGTTTAGGGAATTTAGGATTGATTAATCTCTCCAATGACCAATCTTTTGGATTAACCATTTTAGTAATTGCTCCACCACCTAAACCAATTACAGTTTGTCGTTCTTCTATCATTAAAATATTATAAATTGATTCTAAACCAGACCTAGCATATCCGATATTTTCTAAGTTGGCTAACATATACTTTTGTCTATACATATAATAAGATTCTAAATTTAAATCTTTAGCTGTTTGTTTGGTTAATGCTAGCATCTTCTCTACCTTTACATTGCTAGGAAGCTGTACTTGATTATCCATCTTAGCAGCTCTTTTAAGGGCTAAAGTATGAATGGTTAAACTATCTGGATTCAATCTTTTTATTTCTTCTAAGCTATTTTTTACATCAGCTACTTCTTCTCCTGGCAGCCCTATAATCAAATCCATATTAATATTTTGAAAATTTAATTCTCGGGCTAAAGAAAAGCTTTCTAGTACCTGTTTGATAGTATGTTTCCGTTCAATTTTATCTAAAGTAGCTTGATTCATAGTTTGAGGATTAATACTAATTCTATTCACACCGGATGCTTTTAAAAGTGATAATTTATCTTTAGTAATAGTATCAGGTCTTCCAGCTTCAACACTAAACTCCCTTAAATCACTAAGATTAAATTCTTTATTTAGCTTATTAATTATTCTTTTAAGCTGACCTGTTGACAAAACAGTCGGTGTTCCCCCACCTAAATACAAAGTGTCAATAGCTAAACCTAACTCATTAATTGCTGCTCCTAACTTTTTAATCTCATATTCTAAAGCATCCAAAAAATCAGGTACATACTGTTGATATGACTCAAAAGGATAAGAAGCAAAAGAGCAATAAGCACAACGAGTAGGGCAAAATGGAATCCCTAAATAGAGACTGACCTTCTTTTGGGCTTCTTCTTTACTTGGTAGATAACTTCTTTCTTTAGCAATTATTCTCAATAATAAATTCCTTTTTTCAGTGCGAATACCATAAACTTCTTCTAATATAAGATCTACCTTTTCTTTACTAAAGTCTCGATCAAATAAAGAATGTACCAATTTAGTTGGTCTAACGCCAATTAAAATCCCCCAAGGACTTAGAGGCTGATCTAAATAATCACATAGTAACCGATAAATACTTAATTTGACTCTTATTTTACAACGTTTTTTAAAATCATATTGGTTATAACAATTATTTAATATCTCTTGATCTAATATTTGATCACTAAACTTAGGTTTATCTAAAATAATACTTTTAACCTTTATTCCCTGCTTAGTAGTTAATTTGCTATTTATAATTAATTTAGGATTAATTACTTCACTAGCTCTTTCTATCTCTAATTTTGGTAATAGAACATTTAACATTCCTTTAACTGATCCATAGTACTTTTCCGGTATCCCTAATCCTACTTTCATTGTCCCAACCTTTCTAAATATATGGGTTATTTTTCTTGGCTTTTTCTAAAGTAGTAGTTGGCCCGTGGCCTGGATATAATTTTAAATTTAAATCAAACTGTGTAATCTTCTGTAATGAATTCTTTAAATCTGGGCTAGAACCTTGAGGAAAATCTGTTCTTCCAACTCCCCTAGCAAATAAGGTATCTCCACTAAATAAAATCTGCTTTGACTTTAGACAAATACTTCCTGGAGTATGACCTGGGGTATGAACTACCTCAAAAGTTAGGTTCCCACATTCTATTTTATCTCCTGCTACTAACAATTTATCTGCTACTGGTGATATTATCTTTTCTTGTGGGTCATCTATATAAGCAGATAAATTTAATTTAGGATCCTGTAAAAATTCAGCATCAGCTTTGTGGACTAGTAATTTAGCTCCAGTTTCTTCTAAAAGATACTTATTAGCTCCTATGTGGTCTGCATGAACATGGGTGTTAATTATATATTTAACAGTCAAATTCTGTTCATTAACTTTTTCTAAAATAGCTTCTTTGTTTGCCCCCGGGTCAATTATTATAGCTTTTTTAGTATCTTCATCAATCACAAGATAACAGTTAACCTTTAAATTTCCTACTACTATTCTTTTAATAAGCATCCTAAGCCTCCTCTAGCAATTCTCTTTTAATCCTTTCTTATACTTTATTATAACACCTAATTATTACGAGAATATGACGAAACATAAATTAAACTTAACTTGGATTAGCCCGCTGTACATTAAGTACTCCATCAATTGCCTCTAGCTTATTAATTAAATCTTGCATATGATCTAGACTACTTATCTCAATTAAAAGTTTGATATAGGCTAATTTCTCTTTTGTTGTTCGAGCATTAACAGAGTTAATATTTATCCCTGCCTCTGAAATAACTGCTGTTAATTCTTGAAGTAAAGATCGCTTATCTAAAGCTTCTATTTCTAATTCTACATCATAAGTAGCTTTTTGATCAACATGCCACTTTACATCAATAATTCTTTCGGGTTCATTATTCTTTAACTTCTCTAGATTATGACAATCAGTTCTATGAACTGAAACTCCTCGCCCTCTCGTAATATAACCTATAATTTCATCTCCGGGAACAGGATTACAACATTTAGCAATTCTAACTAATAATCCTTCCATCCCCTTAACTTTAACACCTTTATTATCACTATTATCTCTAGCTTTTTGCTTTCTCTTTAACTTATTTAGTTCTTGTTGGGGGGAAGGAGATACTTTTTTTCTTTTATCTTGAGGCCTTAGTTTATCTATTATACTAGATACAGAAAACTTATTATCTCCAATTCCAGCGTATAATCCCTCAATATTAGCTACACCAGATTTCTTTACAATTTCTCCTAACTTCTGACGTTTCTCTTCTTCTTTTAAAGTAAAATTTTCCTTGTTTAGCTTCTTTTCTAATTTTTCTTTTCCTCTAGCGATTGCTTCATCTTTACGTTGAACTTTAAACCATTTCTTAATCTTACTTTTAGCACGTGAAGTCTGAACAAAGTTAAGCCAATCACGACTTGGTCCACTATCACTAGAAGTTAAAATTTCAATAATATCCCCATTATCCAATCTATACTCTAAAGGAATCATCTTCCCATTGACCTTGGCCCCTACACAAGTATGCCCTACATCTGTATGAATATGATAGGCAAAATCAACAGGAGTAGCACCTTTTGGTAATGGCATTACATCACCTTTAGGCGTAAATACAAATACTTCATCTTCAAATAACTCAATTTTTAAATTTTCCATAAATTCCCTAGCATCTTTTAAATCATGCTGCCACTCTAATAATTGACGTAACCAAGATATTTTCTTTTCAAAGTCATCATCCTCTGGATTACCATCCTTATAACGCCAATGAGCTGCAATACCATACTCAGCAGTCCGGTGCATCTCCCAAGTTCTAATCTGAATCTCTAAAGGCTCTCCTTTAGGGCCAATTACAGTGGTATGTAAAGACTGATACATATTAGACTTAGGCATTGCTATATAATCCTTTATTCTACCCGGCATAGGATTCCAGATTTCATGTAAAATTCCTAATACTTGATAACACTCTTTTACACTATCAACGATTACTCGTAAAGCAGTCAAATCATATATTTCATCAAAGCTTTTGTTCTTATTGATTATCTTTTGGTTAATACTATATAAATGCTTAGGCCGACCATAAATCTTACCCTGAATATCTACATCCTCTAATTTACCTTCTAAAGTATCAATCACATCTTCAATATATGCTTCTCTTTCTGCTCTGTTTTTAGCTAATTTATTAGCTAATTCATGATATTTATCTGGCTCTAAATATCTAAAACTTAAATCTTCAAGCTCCCATTTTAACCGCGACATCCCTAAACGATGGGCTAAAGGAGCATAAATCTCTAAAGTTTCATTAGCCTTGCGTTTTCTTTTCTCCTCAGAAAGATAGTTTAAAGTGCGCATATTATGTAATCTATCAGCTAACTTAATTAGTACTACTCTAATATCTTCAGCCATAGCCAAAAACATCTTGCGTAAACTAGCAGCTTGATGTTCTTCTCTAGTCTTAAAGTCTATCTTATTTAATTTAGTAACCCCATTAACTAATAATCTAATCTCTGCACCAAATTCTTCCTCAATCTCATCTGCTGTAATTTCAGTATCTTCTACTACATCATGTAATAAAGCAGCAGTAATAGAGACTACATCAAGTTCTAACTCAGCTAAAATCTGTGCTACCCGTAATGGGTGACTAAGAAAAGGCTCACCAGAGACCCTCATTTGGCCCTGATGAGCTTCCTTAGCAAGATAATACCCTTTCTTAACCAAATCAAGATTAGGATCCTCAATATAAGATTCTATTTCATTTAAAAGCTGGTCTAACGCCATAAATTGTTACCCCTTTATTGAGTTTTAAAATTACTCCTTAATTAAAGAGAATACATCATAACCTTTCATTTTCTCTCTTCCATTTAAAGCTTCTAATTCCATTAAAAAAGCAATCTCTATAATATTACCACCAATTTCTTCAATTAGATCGATTGTAGCAGCAACCGTTCCACCTGTAGCTAATAAATCATCAACAATCAAAACATTTTGCCCTTCTTCAATAGAATCTCTATGTACTTCTAAAGTATCACTGCCATACTCTAAATCATACTCTTTAGTAGCAATATCGCCTGGTAACTTACCTGGTTTACGAACTGGTACAAAACCTTTATTCATTTTTAAAGCCAATGGAGCTCCTATTAAAAAGCCACGTGCTTCAACTCCAATTATCAAATCTATATCTTCTTCTTGATAACGATCTGCTATTCTATCAATTGCTTCTTGATAAGCATCTGCATCCTTTAATAAAGTGGTAATATCTTTAAATTGAACACCTTCTTTAGGAAAATCTGAAATAGTTCTAACTTTCTCAGCTAAATTCATTCTTTTCTCTCCTTTCACTATACTTCCTTAAATAATTTAATTGATTAATTTTAACATTTCTTCTACCTTAGCATTTAATACTGTTTTTTTAAATTTCTTAAACTCTTCTCTGACACTAACACATTCATTATAACGCATTGAACTATTTAAGTCTAATTTCTTTTGTTGAGGTAGTAACCTTATCTTCTGTTTTAATTCTTTGCTCCTAGTTATTAACCCCAATTCTGCTAAAATACCCAATCCTATTAAAACAGATTCTAATTGTAAATTAACCTTAGTTTTTGCTTGTAACTTCTTAAGTAATTCTAAATTAGAAATATTAATTTCTCCATAACCTTTGTTTAATTTAGATAAAATAATATATAATTCCTTCATTAATTCTCTATTAGGAGCTAATTCTTTTAGAAAACATTCGATCTTCTGTAAATCATAATCATTATACAGTAAATAAAGGTAACTTTTATCTTTATCTGGATTTAAATAAGCAACTTGTTCTAATAATTCAACCTGATTTAAACTAGGCTGATAGAGTATCACATTTTTTAATCCTGGTATTTTAACTTGAGGATTAAAATTAACAGTAGTAACTAGATTCATGCATTGACGACTGCTAAATAATTCTATGACCTGTTTTTGATCTTTTTTAGTTAATCCAGAATTATAAAATAATACGTGATTACCTCTAGCTTCTAATTTAGAAGCTAAATTAATACTCTCCTGTTTATTAGTCACAAAAATTAGATTCTGATCTCCTTGCTGCAATAATTTAGATAGGTATTCAATCTTTTTAGATTCAACTAAATCACGTTTATCAACTATTTTAATTTTAGCAGGCTGTAATTCAGTTATTAAAGTAGACTTAAATTGATTTTTATCAATTACTTGAGATCGACAATCAGCTAATACTAAATTATCAAATTCAGCTGTGATTATTCCTCGATGTTGCTGTATAAATTCAGGAGTAGCTATTAGTATATCAACTTCTTTAACTTGCATAGCTGCTAATAAAGTCTTTTCCTGATAACATGATAAAGCTCGATGACCTTGATAAATATTTAACTGTGGTAATTGTCGTTTAAATTGGGAGTATTGTTTTTGCACTAATCTCTTCGAGGGCCAAATTACTAGTGTGGCCTGCTCTTGATTAGTTGCTTGACTAACAGCATAATCATAAATTAACTTTGACCTTTGTTGAGGAGTAGTTAATTTCTCTATTCTCTGTTGGCCTTGAAAAAACAACTCTGTACTCTGTGCTTTATCTTTTTCCTTTTTAGAAAGTTCTCTAGTTATAAATACTTTAACTAACTGCTTGTCTTTATTTAAATCAGCTATAAAACACCGGTAATTGATCCCTACATCTAGATAAGGGCCCAGCTCAATTGCTAACTCAGAATTTAGAACTCCTAAATTATTTCCTTGCACAATCAAATTTATTTGAGAATCAGATTCTTTAGTTAATAGTATTTCCTGGCCAATAGATAAATTATCCATTAATTGTTGATTTAATTCTCTTACCCTAGTGTAAAACCAATCTAACTTAGACTTTGCTATACCATTAACTAAGATACTCCTCTTAGTAGCAAATAATTTATCCTTTAATTTAGGTTGAGGAATTTTAATATCCTTTACCCTTAATTGTAAGTTAACCTGCCCTTTCCACTCATTACGTGCTAGATTAAACAACAAATCTATCCCTTCTTGTTGGGCTAGTAACATATCCTTTAAATATCCTTGATTAAAAGCGATCCCTTCTAGCTTTTGATTATTAACATTAAAAAAGACTTTTAAGTGCTTTTTATTATGACCAATAACCTGAAATTCTTGAATCTTTAAATTTTGAGCCTCAAAAGTAGGACGTGAGTTCCCATAACCGAAAGGTGCTAATGTCTCTAATTCATCTAATAGAGAAAAGGATAATTGATCAAGACTAACTATCTCATCAACTTTTTGTCTAGGAATTAAATCTTCTTCTTTTAAAATTTGATGAGCATAATCATTTAACTCTTTTCTAAACTGAGAGATATTCTCTTCTTTAATAGAGAATCCAGCTGCTTGTTTATGACCTCCAAAACGAATTAAAAGATCTTGACACTCTTGTAGGGCTTGATAAATATTAAAATTAGTAATACTACGACAAGACCCTGGACCTTTATCACCATCTAGAGCAATTAAAATCACAGGTCGATGGTATTTCTCCTGCAAATCAGAAGCTACATTACCAATCACTCCAGAATGCCAATTAGAAGAAGCAATTACTAAAACCCATTCTTTAGCTAAATCAAATTGCTTAATAGCTTCTTCTGCTTCTGTAAATATTTGCTCACTAATCTCTTTTCGATAATCATTAAAGTCATTAAGTTGGTCTGCAAACTGTTGGGCTTGAAAATAATCTGCAGCCAATAACATCTTAACTGCTTGTTGAGCTTCTCCCAATCTTCCGGCAGCATTAATCCGTGGTGCTAATTGAAAAGCTATATTACCGGCCTTTATTCTTCGTTTACTATAACCTGCTACTTCCACTAAAGCTGCTAATCCAGGTATCTTATCCCTATTAATTTGATTTAGCTGCTTTAGCCCAAATTTAGTAATTATTCTATTCTCGCCCTTAAGAGGCACAATATCAGCTACTGTCCCCAAAACTACTAAACTTAAATAATTAGTTAATGGTGGAGATGTAGTAGAATCATCTAGTTCTAAAGCTAAAGCTTGTGCTAACTTAAAAGCAACTCCTACACCAGCTAATTCACTAAAGGGATACTTACAATTATCCTGCTTAGGATTGACTACTGCTATTGCGGAAGGATTCTTAACTGCAGGAGTATGATGATCAGTGATAATTACATCTAATCCTTTTTTATTAGCATATTCCACCTGCTGATGTCCTCTAATTCCACAATCAACAGTTATAACTAGATTAGCACCTTCTCTAGCTAGTTTATTTATAGCTTCTATATTTAATCCGTAACCTTCAGTTAATCGATTAGGAATATAAAAATCAACTTTAGCACCTAACTTAGTTAAGTAATCAACTAATAATGAGGTACTTGTAATCCCATCAACATCATAATCACCATAAATTATTATCTCTTCTTTATTCTCTAAAGCTTTTTTTATTCTAGCTACTGCCCGCTCCATACTTTCTAGTAAATAAGGATTATGTAAATCATTAATAGTAGTATTAAAAAAAGCTTGCACCTCTTTTGAATTATCAAACCCTCGTCTAACCAATACTTTAGCTGTAATTGGATCAATCTTTAAGTTGTTCTGTAATTTTTCTACTAGTTGTTGATCAATCGCTTTTCTCTCCCATTTTACTTCTTGCTGCAATATTTGAGCCTCCACATCTTTTCTTAAAATTTATTATTCTCTTAAAGAATCCTTTTTTATTTTAAATTCTTAATTAGCTCTTGTCAACTGTAAACTATTTAAAATCTCCCCGACCTTAAAATAGAGATTACTAACCAAAACCCTAATACCACAGCTATTATATATCCTGTTACTCCAATAACTGGAAAATTGAAAAATGTAGCTCCTTTATCTGATAACATCATCAACGAGGAACCTATAATTAAAGCAGATACAATTAAAGAAACTGATAACCTATTAGTAACAATATCTAGTTTAGATATAATCTCTTTAATTCCTAAGTGTTCCAGTTTTAGGGTTAAATTCTTATCATCAATCATAGTTAAAATTTGTTGAATACTATCTGGTAATCCAGCTAAAATCTCTATTATATCTCTAACATCCCTCATCCCATTTTTAAACAAACGTTTAGGATGATATCTATTTTTAAGTAATTGATATACAAAGGGTTTTCCTATTGCTAAAATATCTAATTCTGGGGCCAATTTAGAAACAACCCCTTCTATGGTAATTAAAGACTTAGTTAATAAAATAAATTCCGAGGGTAACTTAATCTTATAACTATAGGCTATATCTAACATCCGATTAATAATAACTCCTAATTCAATATCACTTAATGTAGCTCCATAATAATCATCAATTAATTTATAAAAATCCCGTTGTAATTCTTGACAATTTATTTCATTAGTTACTACCCCTAACTTTAGCAATTCTTTAACTGCTCTTTGAGCATCCTTTCTGATTAAAGAAATAAATAAGCTAGCAATTGCCTCTCTATCTACTCTACTTAACTGGCCTACCAATCCAAAATCAATCAAAGCTAATTTATTATCAGGTGTAATAATTATATTACCAGGATGAGGGTCCCCATGAAAGAAGCCATCAATTAAAGTCTGCTTCATAAATGATCTAGTTATTATTTTAGCCATTTCTTCTCTAGTTGACTTACTACCTAACTCTCCTATTTTCTTTCCTGCAATATACTCCATAGTTAACATCCGTCTAGTAGTTAATTCCCAGACAGGATCAGCTACTCCTACTTTTACTTCTTCAGCAAAATTCTTCTTAAATTTAGTTGAGTTACGAGCTTCAATTCTATAATCTAGCTCTCGTTTGATTAATTCAGAAAAATTATCTACTATTTCTACAGGACTAATTAAAGCTTGAGTAAATAATCTTTTTTCTAACATCTGGGCCAAGTTCTTCATAATCTCTAGATCGGTTTCAACTTTACTTTCAATATCTACCCGTTGTACCTTAACTACTACCTGCTCTCCATTATTTAAAGTTCCCTGATGGACTTGACCAATTGAAGCAGAAGCTAAAGGAATAGCAGACAAGGTAGTAAAGTAATTATGATAACTTCCACCTAACTCCTCTTCAACCCTCTTTACTACTTGTTCAAAATCCATAGGTGGTACTTCTTCTTGTAACTTCTCTAACTCTTCTATATAACTTCGTGGTAATAAATCAGGTCTTGTACTAAGTAATTGACCTAATTTAATAAAGGTTGGCCCTAATTCTTCTAATACTTTTCTAATCCTAATTGCTCTTGTATCTTTAGGTGGTTTAGATGAATCAAGTTTCTTTAGTCTTTTAGTTAATGGGACAAGGTGATATAAATCCATTACTTCCACTAAATAACCAAAACCATGTTTAATTAAAACTTCTACTATTTCTCGATAGCGTTTGATATGTCTATAACCTCGGGTTATTCCTTTTAACATTTAATCCACCATCCTAAAAAATAATCATTAGTAACCAACTAATCATCACTAATGAAATAAAAAACGAAATTGTTGAACCACCTAGTTGGCCTATAATAGTACCCAAACCTATTTTAATAGCTTTTTTCAGTTCTTGACCAGTTGCTATCTCTACTAATATTGCTCCTATTAAAGGGCCAATTACCACTCCTAAGGGGCCTAAAATAAAAGGAGCTAGTATCAAACCACCTACTGCTCCTAATATTCCATACTTACTCCCCCCAAAATATTTAGCACCTATTACACTAAAAAAACGCTCACTTAATTCAGCTAGTCCACTTAGAATTATTAAACCTACTACCAATTGCCAACCTATTAAATTCCAACCAGTAATCCAGCCATAAATAATAGCACCTAAAAGAATTAAAGGAGTGCCAGGAAGCCCAGGCACTAAAGTCCCTAACACCCCTAAACTTGAAATTATAACTACAACTATTTTAAGTGTCATCAACTTCTATACCTTTCTTATTCTCTCCATTATTTTGTAATTTCTTCTCTAAAGCTTTTACTTGTAACTCTAAATTTCTAACCCGTTCTTCCAATTGATTAACTCGCTCTTCATTTTGCAAACTACCCTTTAACTCTTCTTTTACTTTCTCTTTCATAGTCTCTCTTTGTTTTTGAGCATCAGCAATCATTTGATCTACAAACTCAGCTGCTTCTTCTCGACTCATCTTACCTTGTTCAACTAGATCATCAACCAACTCAGTCAACTTATCTTTAGTCAAGAATAATGCTCCTAACCCAGTAACCATTAATTCTCTAAATACTTTTTTCATCTTTTCACCTCCACTATAAAACTATTATATCACATCAACTAATTATTCCCAACTAACTCCAATTTCATGATTCAAAATTAAAAATAATTAAAAAACCCCAGTCTATATAGACTGAGGCACTAAAAATTATATTTTCATCTTCATCTCATCTTTCTTATGCCAAGCTACTAAAAGAGGACTCGCTATAAAAATAGAAGAATAAGTTCCTGCTAACATCCCAATCAATAAAGCAATCATAAAGTTTTGGATAGTAGCTCCACCTAACAATAATATAGCTAAAATTGGTAACAAAGTAGTTACCGAAGTATTAATAGAACGAGGCAGTGTCTCTACTATCGCTTGATTATTTAATTGAGCAAATGTCTCCCGCTTTCTAAATTTCATTTTTTCTCTAATTCTATCAAAGATAATAATTGTATCATTAATTGAATACCCTACAACAGTTAAAACTGCTGCTACAAAAGGACTATTAATCTCATAACCTAATAAAGAAAAAGCCCCCATGACAATTAAAACATCATGTAATAAAGCTAGTATAGCAACAATTGAGAATCTAAATTGGAATCTGAAACTAATATAAGCTACTATTGCTAAGGAAGCTACTAATAAAGCCCAACCAGCTTTGGCCCTTAATTCTCGACCGATAGTAGGGCCAACCATTGCCGTTTGTAACATCTTAGCTGAAGAATACTTCTTTTCAATCCTTTCTTGAAGTGCTAACATCGTATCACTGTCTAACTTTTTGGTTCTAATTAAAATTCCCTTTTTTCCTGTTTTTTGAACAACACTTTTCTTATCTAAATTAAAATCAACTAGAATTTCTCTAATTCCTTTAATTGTAGCTTTCTCTTTAAAAGTAAACTCCATTATTGTTCCACCAGCAAAATCTATTCCCAAATTCATTCCTTGTAATAATATTGAGATTAAACCAATAGCAATTATAATACCTGAAACCACAAACCATGACTTTCTATTTTCTATAATATTCACACCACTTACCCCCTTGACCAACCGAGAAGTTTATCCTGCTGTAATAAATCATTATCTAAAGCTAAATTAAATAACATTCTAGTTACTACAATTGCAGTAAACATACTAGCTAAAATACCAATACTTAAAGTAATAGCAAATCCTCTAATAGTACCAGTACCAAAATAACCTAAAGTCGCTGCTGTAATTAAAGTAGTTACATTAGAATCAAAAATAGTCCTAAAGGCTCGACTAAATCCTGCCTGAACTGAAGCTTTAATACTTTTACCAGCTTGATATTCATATTTGACTCGTTCAAAGATAACAACATTAGCATCCACAGCCATCCCAATTGATAGCAACAAACCAGCAATCCCAGGTAGTGTTAAAGTAGCATTTAAACCAGCTAAAGTACCTAATACGATTACTGAATAAAAAACTAAAGCAATTGAAGCTAAAAAACCTGGTACCCGATACATAATAGTCATAAAAATTACAATTAAAGATAGACCAATAATTCCTGCTTTAATACTTTTATTTATAGATATTTGACCTAATGTAGGGCCAACTGTTCTACTTTCAATTACCTTAACTGGTACTGGTAAAGCTCCCGCTCTAAGTAATAAAGCAACCTCTTGTGCTTCTTTAAGATTTTTAAAGCCTGTAATACTAGCTTGTCCACCAGTAATAGGTTCTTTAACATTAGGATTAGTTAATAAACGTTCATCTAAATATATTCCGATCCGCTCTCCAACATGATTTCTAGTAATTTGAGCAAACTTGCTAGCCCCTACATCATTAAATTTAATCTTAATAATTGGTTGATTAAATTGTCCACCATAACCTGCATTAGCTTCTTGTAAGTACTCTCCACTCATTAGTACATTTCCAGCTTCATCCTTAAATTTCAACTGAGCTGTTCTACCAATTGTTTGAATAGCCTGATTAGGATTATCAATACCAGGTAATTGAACAATAATTCTTCTCTCTCCCTGACGCTGGATTAATGGTTCAGTAAGTCCCATTTCATTAACCCGACGGCTAATAACACTCATAACCCGCTGCATGGCATTATCATCTACTTTAGAACCTGCAGTAGATTGAGCTTCTAATACAACATGAGTTCCACCCTGTAAATCAAGTCCTAATTTAATACTTTCATTTAATGGATAAAGAAAAGATGCTGCTAGTAATAGTAGAACTATTATGCTAAATATCTTCCAGAACTTCTTTTGTTTCCAGTTCATATCTGTTTCCCCTTTCTTATTTCTATTCCCCTTTAAGTTAAACAATAACATACTTATTATATCTTTTCTAGAGGTGATTTGTCAATTAATTACTTCATCTACAATTTAAGCTTAAAATACAATATGCTCCATAATTAATTTACAGGGGAAACTACTCTCCTATAAAATTTGTGCTCCATTAATAATTAAATGAAATTTACAATCTAAAACTTCTGCTGCTTTTCTACATAGCATCATTCTATCTAAAAATATTTCAAAATACTCCATTACTAAACTTATTTCTGTATCTATTTCAACATTTAATGTAATAGTCTCTTCCTTTTTATTTACTATTAAATCTGAACCCTTAGCAGCATAATTAACCCGATCATGAATATCAAAAGTTGCAAAATCTTTATTTCTAACTCGAGTATGATGTACATCAGATTTATCAGCAATAATTAATGCAGCAGTTATAGCATTAACTGGTGCTCCGTCTTTATGGTCATGATTCCCAACTGCCCCCATAATTGTTGCAATCTCATCATAGCAAACATCTTTTTGATTTAATATCCTTTCTACTAATAAAGCTGAGTAGTGGCCGTGATTCTCCCGGTTGATTAGATTACCAATATCATGTAAATAACCGGCAATCTGGGCCAATTCTATTTTACGTTGGGGATAATTTAACTTTTCTAGTATTCTACCGGCTACTTCAGAAACTAATCCAGCATGACGAAATCCATGTTCTGTATAACCTAACTTATCTAGTTGTTGATTAGCATTTTTTATATAGGATTTAATTCGCTCATTATCTTTAATTTCTTGTAGCGTTATTTTAGACATCTTACCACTCCTTTACTTATCTTTAGTATAATAAAATTTTACTAACCTATTCAAGCAAATCAAAAATAAAGATACCTCGCAGATCAAAATCCGCGAGGTACATTTTTACTATTTGTTAGCCGTTAATTTAGGATAAATAGTATCATTTATAATCCTTATATCAGTTAGTGGCCAATAAACCCAAAAAGCTTGGCCCACGATTGCATCATAAGAAACATATCCTACCAAAGAAGTCATTCTACTATCTGTACTATGATTTCGATTATCTCCCATTACAAACACATGCTTTTTAGGTACTTTATATGGTCCATAATTACCATACATTGGCTCTAAAATATAATCCTCTTTGACTGCATGGTCATTTATAAATAAATTCCCTGCAACAATCTCTATTTTATCACCCGGAAGACCAATTACCCGTTTAATATACTTTCGACTAGGATCACCTTTTGGTTCAAAAACAACAATGTCTCCTCGTTCAGGCGCACGAAAATTATAAATGAATTTATTTACAAACAAACGTTCGCCATCATGTAAAGTATTATCCATTGAGTGTCCTTGAACAATAAATGATTGTACAATAAAAGTTATAATAAAGAAAGCTAGAACTCCAGCAATAATTATTGATTCTATAATTTCTTTAACTTCTTGTTTATTTATCACTCTTTCGCCCTCCTGCTTATTCTTCTGCTCCTTTTGTTACTTCTTGTTTATCTAATCCACGAATGGCATTACGAGTAATATCAATCTTTACTTCAGGAGCAATTTTTATCTCTAGATCATTATCTCTAAGCTCAGTAATCATACCCTTAATTCCACCAATCGTTATAATCTTATCTCCTCTTTCTAAATTAGATAACATTTCTTGATGCTGTTGTTGCTTTTGCTTCTGTGGTCTTACAAATAAGAACCAAAATACTCCAAACATAATAACCCAAGGCGCTAAACTCATTAATATCTTCAAATTAACTCCTCCTTAAATTGGTCTGCTTATAACTATATATATTCGTGAGAAAGGTGTGATTTCCTTTCTTTTTCAATAGTTTCTATTCTTCCAATCCGTACTTTTTATAAAACTGGGCTCTATATTCTAAGAACCTATCTTCCTTAATGGCTTGTCTTATCTTTTCCATCATATCTAATAGAAAATAAAGATTATGATAAGTAGTTAACCGTAATCCTAAAATTTCATTACGCTTAATCAAATGTCTAATATAACCTCTCGTATAATTATTGCACACATAACAATCACATTCATGATCTAAAGGGGTAAAATCCTTTTTAAACTTAGCATTACGAATTGTTATCCGACCATGACTAGTAAATACAGCTCCATTTCTAGCAATTCGAGTAGGAAAGACACAATCAAACATATCTACTCCACGCATGACCCCTTCAAATAGATCAAATGGAGTTCCTACTCCCATTAAATAACGTGGTTTATCCTCTGGTAACAAATCAGGAGCATAATCAAGAACTTCTAACATCTCTTCTTTTGGTTCTCCTACACTTAAACCACCAATAGCATAACCTGGTAGATCAAATTGAGTTATTTGTTGAGCACTTTCTTCTCTTAAATCACGATACATTCCACCTTGCATAATTCCAAATAAAGCCTGATCATCTCTAGTATGAGCTGCAATACATCTCTCCAACCACCTTGTTGTTCTCTCTAATGAATTCTTGACATAATCTCTTTTAGCTGGATAGGGAGCACATTCATCAAAAGCCATGATTATATCGGCTCCTAAACTCATTTGAATCTCAATTGACTTTTCAGGGCTAATAAAGTGTTTAGAACCATCAAGATGAGATTGAAAAGTAACTCCTTTCTCTGTGATTTCATTTAAATCACCTAAACTAAAAACTTGAAATCCTCCACTATCAGTTAAAATAGGGTGCTCCCAATTCATAAACTCATGTAACCCACCTGCTTCTTCTATTAATTCATGACCTGGGCGTAGATATAAATGATAAGTATTACTTAAAATGATTTGTGATTTAATTTCCTCTAGTTCTTCTGGACTCATGCTTTTTACTGTAGCTTTAGTTCCTACTGGCATAAAGATTGGAGTATCAATCTTCCCATGAGGTGTTGATAATTCTCCCACCCGTGCTTTAGTATCACAACAATTCTTTTTTAATTTATATTCAAATGACATCTTAGTGCCTCCATTCTTTTAATTTATATGATCAACATTCCATCTCCTAGACTATAAAATCTATATTCTTCTTCAATGGCCCTTTGATAAGCAGTTAAAATTCTACTTTTTCCTGCTAAAGCAGCTACCATCATAATCAATGTCGATTGGGGTAGATGAAAGTTAGTAATTAGAGCATCAATAGCTTTAAAATTATAACCAGGATAAATAAAAATATCTGTCCAGCCTTTTTTAGCCTCTATCTGACCATCTTCACTAACTACTGTCTCTAAAGTTCGAGTTGTTGTTGTTCCTACTGCAAAAACTCGCTTACCCTTTTTCTTGGTTTGATTAATCAACTGCGCCGTTTCTTGTGAAACCTCATAGTACTCAGAATGCATATCATGCTCTTCTACATCATCCACTTTTACCGGTCTAAAGGTTCCTAAGCCTACATGTAAAGTAACATCAGCAATCTTAACCCCTTTATCTTTTATCTGTTGTAATAATCTATCTGTAAAATGTAAACCAGCTGTAGGAGCTGCTGCTGCACCTCTATTTTTAGCATATACGGTTTGATATTTTTCTGGATTATCTAACTCTTCTTTTATATAAGGAGGTAGGGGCATACTTCCTAATTCATCTAATATTTCTTCAAATATACCATCATGCTCAAATTCAACTATTCGTCCTCCAAAATCAGTCTTATCCTTTACTTCAGCAATTAATTTTCCTTCTCCAAATACTATTCTCGTTCCTACTTTCACTTTACCATTGGCCTTAACTAAGGTTTCCCAGGTATCTAGTTTAACACGATTTAGTAGTAGAAATTCTACTTTACCACCTGTCTTTTCTTTATTTCCAAATAACCTAGCAGGAATAACTTTAGTATTATTACGAACTAAAAGATCTCCTGGTTCAAAATAATCAATTATATTTTTAAAAACTTCCTCCTTAATTTCATCTTTTTGACGATCAACAACCATTAGTCTTGATTCATCTCGTGGTTCAACTGGTTGTTGAGCAATTAACTCTTCTGGTAAATCAAAATCAAATTCTTCTACTTTCATTTCAGTTCCTCCAAACATTTATTATTTTTAAAAAAGACTATCTTCTTCCTCAAAATTATAATTGAAATGTTGATAAGCCAATTTGGTAGCTTTTCTACCTCTAGGAGTTCTATTTAAAAAACCTAACTGTAATAAATAAGGTTCGTAAACATCTTCAATAGTCTCTTCTTCTTCATTAATTGCTGCTGCTAAAGTGGATACCCCCACTGGGCCACCACTAAACTTTTCTATAATTGTTGATAAAATCTTACGATCAATTCTATCTAAGCCAAGTTCATCTACTTCTAATCTAGATAAAGATTCTTGAGCAATTTTTTTAGTAATAATACCTTCACCTTCTATTTGTGCAAAATCCCTCACCCGTTTCAAAAAACGATTAGCAATTCTAGGAGTTCCTCGTGATCTACGGGCAATCTCATAAGCTCCTTCTTCCTCTATTCCTACTTCTAGTACTTTAGCAGCTCTGATTACAATTTGGGCCAACTCTTCCTTATCATAAAAACTCAATCTACTTAATACACCAAATCTATCCCGTAAAGGTGAAGTTAAACTTCCTGCTTTAGTGGTAGCTCCAACTAATGTAAAAGGAGGTAAATCTAATCTTACTGAACGGGCATTTGGCCCATTCCCCACCACTATATCTAGGGCATAATCCTCCATAGCAGGATATAAAATTTCTTCTATCATCCGATTTAAACGATGTATCTCATCAATAAATAATACATCATTTGGCTTTAAATTAGTTAGTACAGCTGCTAAATCTCCTGGCTTCTCAATTGCTGGTCCAGAAGTTATTTTAATTTCTACTCCCATTTCATTAGCAATAATATTAGCTAAAGTAGTCTTTCCTAAGCCAGGTGGTCCAGATAATAATACATGGTCTAATGATTCTCCTCTTTTTTTAGCTGCTTGAATAAAAATCTTTAAATTCTCTTTAACTTTCTGTTGACCAATATACTCTACAAATCTTTTCGGGCGCAAATTCAAATCTAAATCATCTAATCTACGGTCAGGAGATACAAATCTTTCTTCCATCTTTCAACCTCCTACATCAACTATTGACTTAAGTACTGTAAACCTTCTTTAATAATTTCTTCTACTTCTAAATCTTGCTTCTCTTTTGCTATTTTTGTTACAGCTTCCCGAGCACTTCTTTTATTATAACCTAGATTTACTAAACCATTAACTGCATCATTAATTTGACCTTGATTGACTAATTGCTCTCTAGAATTTGTAATATCATTAATTTCTACCTTTTCTTGTAACTCTAAAATTAAACGCTTAGCTGTTTTATTACCAATTCCTTTGGCTTGTTTTAAGGTTTTAACTTCTCCGTTAATAACCGCTAATTTAAACTCTCTAACTGTCATAGTACCCAAAATACTTAAAGAGGCCTTAGGGCCAATTTTAGATACACTAAGTAACCTTTCAAATAACTCTAATTCTTCTAAAGTAGAAAAACCGTATAATTTAATTGCATCTTCACGAACATAAGTATAGATATGTAATTCAACTTCACTTCCTATTGTTAAGCCATCTTGTAAACTAGCTGGTAAATAAACTTTATACCCTACCCCATCTACTTTCACTACTACATATTCTATTCCTTGACGTAGTAAATCTCCACATAAGTAAGCTATCATCTCTGCTATCCTCCCTTACACTTCCAAAAGAAAAAAACAGCCACTTAAAGACTGTTTTAGATCACCATCTTAATCTGTGGCACTAGCAAATCCTTCTAAATACTTTAATAACTCTTCTTCATCTTCAACTTCTATCCCCATCTGTAAAGCCTTAACATCCTGTTGTGAAAGTTGGTCAACCGGAATATCCTTTTTAATCTCTACTACTTCATGCTTCCCTAAAATATCACCACGATAAACTGCAACATAGCCATCCTTAAGACTAAGAAATAATTTATCAGGGATCTCTTCCTTAGAATCTTTTTCTTCTTTACTTTTAATTATATCTTCAGGCTTTATTGTTTTAGCTTCTTTAGTATTAATCTCAATTACTACTTGTTTAGAATTAAACTCTACAATTTGTCCTTTAGTTAAACGATTAGCTAACTCATCTTGAGACAACCCAGCCCAAGAACTATTAACCTTTTGCTGATTGACTATTTTATCCTTCATCTTAGAATTAGCTACTTTTAATATTAATTCTGTATTTAAATCAATTTCTAGTTTATCTTTACTTAATTGTTGATTTAATTTAGGCTCTTGTTGATCAATCTTTTTTTGTTCCTGTTTAATTAAATCTTTAATCTGTTGATTTGAGTTGTGGTTGGGTTCTTTTACTTTAGACTTTGGCCCTTTTTTACTTTTATCACCAAAATAAGTAGCACCTAATCCCCCTAAAGTATAATAGGTTATAACTGCCATTATAATTGTTAGAATTACTGTTATTACTATAGCTCTAACAGGTTTCATTTTACCCCCTCCAACCTTTACCCTTATTATTAACTAACTAAAGACTTAATAAACAGTTGAAAAGGAATAATTTTAAATTTCATCACTAATTTCAGCTATTACATCTTCTGAAAGATTAAAATTTGCATAAACATCCTGAATGTCATCATGATCTTCTAACTTATCCATTAATTTTAATACTTTCTTAGCATCATCGGGATCATCTAAAGTTATCTCATTATCAGGTAGCATTACTAAATCTCCAGAACTAAACTGATATCCTTCTTCTTCCATAACCTTTCTTACATCTTGTAAATCTTCTGGATTAGTTAAAATTTCAACAGTATCTTCACTAAATTTAATATCTTCTGCCCCTGCTTCTATAGCAGCCATCATTGCTTCATCTTCAACAACTTCATAATCAGAACGATCAATTATTAATTGGCCTTTTCTTTCAAACATCCAAGCTACACAACCATCTTCTCCTAAATTACCACCATGTTCAGATAATAAATGTCGCACTTCCGATACGGTACGATTTTTATTATCAGTCATTACCTCCATATATAAAGCTACTCCTGCAGGCGCATAGCCCTCATATACATAAGATTCATAATTAACACCTTCAAGCTCTCCTGTTCCTCGCTTAATTGCTCGTTCAATATTTTCTTTAGGCATATTTGCATCTTTAGCCTTTTGGATTACTAACTCTAAATCATTATTAACTTCTGGATCACCACCACCCTCTCTAGCAGCAACAGTGATCTTCTTTACCAACTTAGAGAATAACTTAGCTCGCCTTCTATCCTCTTTTTGCTTTTTATGTTTAATATTATGCCATTTAGAATGACCAGCCATCATGATTCCTCCTTATTTGAAAATATCACTTGTTTATTTTAACATATAAAAATCCTTTTTTCAATTATTTACCTATCCCTAAATAATCCTCAATTACAGTTGATTTAGGATAGGAACCTAATAGTTTATACAATGATGTCATCTTTTTTACAGCAGATAATGCTGCCTTTACTCTTGGATCTGCTCGATGGCCTTCTAAATCTATAAAAAAGATATAATCTCCTAATAGTTTTTTAGCAGGCCTAGATTCAATCCTAGTTAAATTTATATTGCGTTTAGCAAATTCATGCAATATTTTATATAAAGCTCCAGGTCGATCCATCTGAGCAGCACAAATTAAAGAAGTCTTATCATTACCTGTCTGAGATCTATCAGCTTTAGCAAGCATAACAAATCTAGTCCAATTTTCTTGATTATCTTGAATCCCTTCTTTTAATAAATTTAGTTGATAATACCTAGCTGCTCGAGCATTACCAATTGCTGCCCAATCATCTTCTAGATTCTTTAATTCTTTTACAGCCTCTGATGTGCTATTGGCTGTATGTACTTGATAATCAACTAAATTATCCTCTAAAAAAGAGCGACATTGGGCCAAGGCTTGGGGATGAGATATAACATGTTTTATCTGCTCTAAATTAATATCATTTTTTACTAATAAATTATGTTCTATAGGAATTATAATTTCATTCCTAATCTTTAAATCAAATTCTACTAATAAATCTAATGTTAAAGTTACTGACCCTTCTAAAGAATTCTCAATTGGAGTTACTGCTCCATCTACTGCACCTGCTTTAACTCCTTTAATCAAACTTTTTATATCTTGGTAAGCTAAATATTCTGTTACTTGGCCCTGATATTTTTGAGCTGCTAATTCAGTAAAGCTACCTTGGGGACCTAAAAATCCTAATCTCACTATTCTCACTCCTCACTACTTATTTATCGAACAAAAAAACAAACCTAGCATATTCTATAATATAAAGAAACTATAACACAAGGGAGGGATATTATGGTAAAAAGACAGTCTTCATATAGATATGTGACAGAAGAAAAGGATCTTCAAACTAATCCCTTTATCCTATTTTTGATCTTAATTCTATTGATATTAGCCGATCTATAAGCTTCTTGAATAAAAACAATTTAATATACTAAAAGGCATCCTTTAGGATGCCTTAGAAACCGATAATAAGCAGACCTGTAAGCCGAGTTCTGTACCTTTACAGGTAATAGTCATCCATCTAGGATAGTAGTTACCTACTATCTCAAGCAGCTAACCCGGGAAGATGAACGAGTAGCTCTTAACCTTCCCCTATTCAGCCTTGCTCCAGATGGGGTTTACCATGCGACTTTGTCACCAAAGACCCGGTGCGCTCTTACCGCACCCTTTCACCCTTACCTAATATTAATTAGGCGGTATACTCTCTGTGGCACTTTCCCGCGGATTACTCCGGCTGGGGGTTATCCAGCATCCTACTCTATGGAGCTCGGACTTTCCTCAAATATAGCATTATACTATACTTGCGACTATCTAGTCTCCTTATTATCATTATTAAATTGCAGAATTTATTATAACATGTCCTCTGGGGATTGTCAATAAAATTAAAATTAACAATTTAGTTATTTATCTACATTTATCCATTGCCTGATTAGCTAGTGCATCTGCTTCTTTATTTTCTTCTCGAGGTATATGAGTAAACTCTACTTTAGAAAAATTAGTTATTAGCTCTTTAATTTGTTGATAAAGTGGCTTTAAATTATCACTCTTTACCTTGTATTCTCCGGTCAATTGTTTAACTAGCAATTGACTATCAGCTTTTATCTCTATCTTAGCTTGAGAATAATTATCTGCTAATAACTTAAGACCTAAAATTACTGCTTTATACTCAGCAACATTATTAGTCGCTCTTCCTATATACTCAAATAACTCTTCAACTTTTTGACCATTATTATAAATCACTGCTCCTACTCCTGCTGGCCCTGGATTTCCTCGTGAGCCACCATCAGTATACATTGTTAAATTAGCCATTTTAACTTCCTCCTCACTCCACTATTTTATATAATATATAATCTCTTTTGTCAACCATATTTATTAATTTAACTTTATTTATCATATAGTATCCTCCCACAACTATTACAGGTTACCACTTCTGCATTTCCTTCAACTTTTTTAACTAATTTAATTGGCAAAGACATTCTACATCCCATACAATACCCATCCCTAAGAGCAACAACTGCTTTACCTGCCTTTTTCTCTTTTAAATGATTATACTTAATTAATAATTGATCACCTAATTTTTCTTTTAACTCTTGTCGTTGTTGGTTAAACTTTATTAATTCTTCTTTTAACTCTTGTTTAGCACTTTCTTCTTCGTTTTGTAGTTTAAGTAACCGACTTTCATTTTCGGCTATCTTTTCTTTCAAACCTAGAATTTCTTCTTCTTTAGCTTCTTCTTGCATCATTAGATCTAACAAATCCTCTTCTAACTCTTCTTTTTCTTCAGTAACTAAATCTAACTTATCAGTCAATTGCTCTAACTCTTTAGGACTGGAGTTTTCTCCACTATATAGTTGTTTTTTATAATCTTTTTCTTTTCGCTCCAATCTAGCCTCTTCAAACTCAATATCTTTAACTTTATCTTGAATATCTCCAAGTTCATCTTTCTTATTTTGCTTTTCTTTCATTAACTTAGAAATAATTTGCTCTAAATTATCTGCCTCATTTAATACTGGTTTATTATCTTTTTTCTCTTGTAATTTTTCAATTTGATCATCAATCTTTTGCAACTTATATAATAACTCTAATTTCTCCACTAAAAGCCCCCCTTAAAAATTATTAATCATAGAAAAAAGGTAGGCCACACCATGACCTACCTAAATTACCTGAAAAGGATTAGTATTAATATTAGATTCTATTACTTTTACTTCCATATTGTTAGCTGCTACTTCTTCTTTAAAATATTCTGCCAGTCCTTCTTTCATGATCTTTTCTGTTCCATAATGACCACCATCAATTAAATTCAAGTTTGCTTCTTCAGCCATTTGAGCTTGATGATATTTAATATCACCCGTAACTAAAAGATCAGCCCCTTTACTAATTGCAGTTTGAATTAGATCAGCTCCACTACCACTACATAAAGCTACTTTCTTTACTTTAGAATTTAAAGTTCCTACAACCTTAATTTGTTCTAAATCTAACTCTTCTTTTACTAATTGAGCATATTCTCCTAGACTAATAGACTCTTTTAAGTGGCCTATTCTACCTAAACCTACAGTTGGCCCTTCTTTTGCAAGAGGATAAATATCATATGCAACTTCTTCATATGGATGAGCCTTAATCATCTTATCAATTGTCTTGTTTAATTGACTTTCTAAAACAATAGTTTCTAGTTTGTATTCCTTAACTTGGTTTACTTCTCCTTTAGTACCCAAATAAGGATTAGTTCCTTCCAAAGGCTTAAATGTTCCTATTCCTGACTGTTGAAAAGTACAATGACTGTAATCACCAATATGACCTGCTCCTGCATCTGCTAGTGCCTCTCTAACTTCAGCTATTGCTGTTTCAGGAACAAATACTGCTATCTTTTTCAAATTCTCACTAGCAGTAACTTTTAATGGTTGTAGATTACTTACTCCAACCTGTTTTGCTAATAAATCATTTAAACCATTAGATGCAATATCATAATTGGTATGAGCAACATAAATAGAAATATCTTCTTTAATTGCCTTTTTAATAATCTTACCTTGTGGAGTAGCAAAGTTAATATTAGAGATCCCTTTAAAAATAAAAGGATGGTGGGTAACAATTAAATCTATGTCTGCTGCAATAGCTTCTTCTAACACATCATAATTAAGATCTAAAGCAACTAATAATTTCTCTATAGTTTGGTTAATATCTCCTAACTGTAACCCAACATTATCCCACTCTGCAGCCAAATGTGGTGCAGCTAACTCTTCTATTAGATCAATTACTTGGTGTAACTTGACAGACATTTTTTAACCTCCTGCATTTTATCAATTTTACTCTTTAAATTAATTACTTTTGGGTGATCTGGTAATTCAACAGCAATATCTTTGATAATCTTTTGCCACTTTTCTTCTAAGTTATCTAAATATGTAGATAATAAAGGATCGCCCTTTTCTATTAGTTGAGGGCCAATCTCTAATAAGAAACTATCTTCTAGCTTCATTGATCCAGGAGTAACAACAATAATTTGATAAAATTTATCATTATCTGCTACTAATGCTTCATTAATAATCTTAAAATTATTATTAACTAACCACTTACGTAATGAACCAGCTCCCGCCATAGGCTGTAAAACAATTCTATCTAAACCTTGGGCCAAATCATAATCATCACCAATAATTTGACGAATCGTTTGACCACCCATCCCAGCAATAATAGCTGTTTGCACTTCAGATTTACTCAATACCGAAAGACCGCAACCCAATCTAACATCAACCTTATCTTCAACATCTGCTTGCCTAACATGCTCTAAAGCAGCTTGATATGGTGCTCGATTACAATCACTGGCAATTATCTTAGAACAATTAGTATTCTTAGCTAAATGAATGGGGATATAAGCATGATCGGTACCAATATCAACTATACTAGTTGGAAGTTCCAGCAAAGATACTATCTTTTTTAAACGTGGTGATAATTTCATTACTTGCTCTACTCCTTATTATATTTAATATAAAATGACTAAAAAAATTCCTCTTATAGTTAATAATTTCTGGATAAAAAACTCTATTACCTTGCCCAAAACAAAATTTATTTGCAACAAATTATCATAAAAATAAAACTCCACCTATAATAGATGGAGTGATTATAATTAACTCAAATAATCCTTCAATTTCTTACTTCTACTTGGATGTCTTAATTTACGTAAAGCTTTAGCCTCAATTTGACGAATCCGTTCTCTAGTCACACCAAATTCTTTCCCTACTTCTTCTAAAGTCCGAGAACGCCCATCTCCAATGCCGAATCTAAGCTCTAAAACTCGTTTTTCTCGATCAGTTAAACTATCCATTACACCATCCAATTGCTCTTTTAATAACATTCGTGAAGCTGCTGCGGCAGGTTCAGGAGATTTCTCATCTTCTACAAAGTCACCTAAATAACTATCTTCTTCCTCTCCTATAGGAGTCTCTAATGATACAGGTTCTTGAGCAATCTTTTTAATTTCTTGTACTTTTTCTGGATTTAAATCCATTTCTTCAGCAATTTCTTCATCTGTGGGCTCACGACCTAATTCCTGAACTAAATGTCTTGTTACTCTAATTAATTTATTAATTGTTTCTACCATATGCACCGGAACTCGAATTGTTCGAGCTTGGTCTGCAATAGAACGAGTAATAGCTTGTCTAATCCACCATGTTGCATAGGTACTAAATTTATATCCTTTAGTATAATCAAACTTTTCTACTGCCTTAATCAACCCTAAATTACCTTCCTGAATTAAATCTAAAAATAACATTCCACGACCAACATATTTTTTAGCAATACTAACTACTAACCTTAAGTTAGCTGCCGCTAATTTTTGCTTAGCGTATTCCTCTCCTTCATCTTTCCTTCTAGCTAACTCTTTTTCTTCATCTGCATCTAATAATGGAACCTTACCAATCTCTTTTAGATACATTTTTACAGGATCATCAATCCCTGCCGCATCTGGAACCCCAAAATCTATCTGACTAAAATCAAATTCATCTTCATCTTCTTCCGAGTTCTCTTTATCTTTGCTATCACTATTTGACTTATTTTCTTCGTCAGCGTCTTCACTTACTACATCTATCCCTTCAGCAGCAAGTATATCATGTATCTCTTCCATTTGATCTGAATTTAAATCTACATCTGATAATATTTCCTCTACTTCCTCTTCTGTTAACTCACCTTTTTCTCTTCCTTTATTTAACAAACTACTAATTTCTTCTTGCATTGCCTGTTGTTGAACAGCCATTTAATTCCCCTCCTTTCTTAATAAACCTTGATATTTTTGGTATTCTTGTAATAACTGATCTAATTTACTAAATTCATTCTCTCTTTCAGCTTGCTTAATCCTTTGGTCTAAATTATCAATTTTCATTCTAAATTGATGCTCCTTTACCTTACTTATATGATCAAAAAACATTTTATCTAAATCCCCACTAACTACATCTTGTATCGAAAGCCTAAGTAACAATTTTTTTATTTCTTGATCGTTTATTTCCTCTAATAAATCATCTACCTTAAAATCTGTGTTAGCCTCATAAAACCTATAAATCAAAGCTATGATTTGGCGATATTTATCATCAATAAATTCATCTGGCTTTAATCTCTGTTTTAACTTAGGAATAAATTCATGATGATTAATAATTATTTGAATTAAACCCTTAATTGCACTATCATAACCACTTGTTTGAGATTTATCTAGCTCTTTTTTTAAATCATTAGTATTATTATACCTATTTTTACTCTTTATATCCTTATTCCCCTGAACTTTATACTTCCTATATTTATTAAGTTCTCTTTTTAATACCCCAATATTCTTTTCTTTAATACCTAACTTTTCTGCTACAAATCCTAAGTATTCATCTCGTTCAATTTCAATCTCAATCTGATTTAAAACTGGTAAAACATTCTTGAAAGCAGCTACCTTATCATCTATATCTTTAAATCTTTTCTCTGGTAATATACTATTTATTTTAAATTCAATTAATGGAACTGCTTGCTCAATCAATTCTTTAAACTTACTTGGCCCATTTTCATTGATAACTTCATCTGGATCCTGACCAATAGGCAATTGAATAACTTCTACAACTAATCCTTCCTTTTTTAAAATATCTAATCCTCTTAGCGTTGCCTTAGCACCTGCAGTATCAGCATCATAAGCAATATAAACTTTTTCTGCATATCTATGCAACAATTTGGCTTGTTCTTTAGTTAAGGAAGTACCTAGTGAAGCAACAACATTCTTAATTCCTGCTTGATAAGCAGTAATTACATCCGTATATCCTTCAAATATTATTGCTTCCTCCTTTTTTCTAATTGTTCTTTTAGCCAAATTAAGTCCGTACAAATGATGACTTTTATCAAAAATTGGTGTCTCAGGCGAATTAAGATACTTTGGTTTATCATCTGAACTTAATACTCTACCTCCAAACCCTATAGGTTGTCCTCGGTGATCAAAGATTGTAAAGATTATCCGATTTCTAAATCGATCATAATAACCAGAAGAGTTTTTGCGAGGAATTACCAAACCTGATTTAGCTAATATTTCTTTGGAATAATCCTTGCGACTTAAAAATTTATATAACTGCTCCCATCTATCAGGGGCAAACCCTAATCTGAATTTCTTAATTGTTTCCTCATTAAAGCCGCGGTCTAAAAAATATTGATGGCCTTGATTCCCGACCTCTGATTCTAATAATAAATAATGATAAAATTTAGTAGCTAACTTATGAACTGCAAAAATTTGCTGCTTTTTATTCCTACGCCTTTTGTCTTGAGAAGAGTCCCTTGTAGGTAAATCAATATCAGCTTTATTAGCTAAATACTCGACAGTCTCTATAAAATTCAACCCTTCAAGCCCCATTACAAAATTAAAGATATTTCCTCCTTCTCCACAGCCAAAACAATAATATAATTGTCGATCAGGATTAACATTAAATGAAGGAGTCTTTTCATTATGAAAAGGACATAAACCTATATAACTATTTCCCTGTTCTTTTAATTTCGTATACTCAGCAGCAACATCAACTAAATCATTGCTATACCTAATTTTTTCTATTAGATCTTCACTATAATAACCATGCCCCAAAATGATTCACCCTTTAATAACTATTATCCCCTAAACTTCCTCCTTTATAAATTAACAACAAACTATTATTGACTATAATATCCGCAGCATTAAAAGTTTTTCGACAATAAAAAACAAATTCCTGCTTAAAATCAGAAAAATATTATCTTAACATTCCTATTCACTATAGTTATACCTAATAATACTACTTTGTACTCACTTTATAATGAAAATTTAATTTATCTTTCAACACGATTTATCATCAAGAACTATTTTCTGCTATTATATTTACTGTTATATAATAATTACAAGATAACAACCTAAAAATCCTGCACCAAATAATAATTTAAATTATAAATTAAAAATCCTAGGTTAATAACCTAGGATAATATACTATTTATTTCTATAAAGCTCTTTAACTTGAAAGGCTAACTTTTCAATTCGCTTATCCGTTACATTAATAATTGGAGATCTTAATTTATTCATTACTCGTTGAGCATACTCCAATTCATATCTAATCCGATCATCAGTTACATATTCAACATCAAGCCCTAATCCTAAATCTAACAACTTTCTTTTACGATGTTTCTTTAAACTATCTTCATCAATTGTTAAACCAATAATCTTAGCTTTATAATCAATTAATTTCTCTCGTCCAAAATCTAATTCCGGAACTAAAGGTAAATTAGCTGCCTTATAACCTTGGTATCCTAAATATAAAGCTAAAGGGGTCTTAGCAGTACCAGAAGCCCCAACTAGAATAATATCTGCTTTATCTAACCTGGTCCAGTCAAACCTATCATCAGCAGCCACAACAAACTCCATTGCTTGAATTTTACTCTGATAATCTACTTTTAATTTAGCCATCATTTATACCTCCTATCCAAAATAATTTTATTCTTGGATAACAGAGGTTATTATTAAAATTTAGCTATTATTTGATTAGCTATATCTTCAACTGCTACATTAGTTACATCAATTCTTTTACATCCTATATCATCCATAATCTCTTGAGCATAATTTAATTCTTCTTTAATTCTTTTAATTTTAGTATAACCACTCTTAGAATCAAACTCCATAAGATCCAACCGGTGCTGTCTTATCTTTTGTAGAGATCCTGCCTTAATTGTCAAGCCTACTATCTTATTAGAATTTACCTCATGTAGCTCCTGAGGTAATGATACTTCAGGAGCTAGAGAAATAGTAGCTACTTTATAGTTTTGATTAGCTAAATACATACTTACAGGTGTTTTAGAAGTTCTAGAAACCCCAATTAATATAATATCTGCTTTCTTTAATTTATTTAAATCTTTCCCATCATCACATCTAGAGTTAAAATCAATACACTTCATTTTCTCCATAACTCCATGATCAAGATTATAACTAAGTCCTACTTCTAATTGAGGTTGTTGATTTAAAATTTGTGAAAATTGATTCATAAATGGACCTAGTATATCCATAGTTGGTATATCATATTTATTCGCTTGATTCTCTAAATAATCACATAACTCTGGTAAAACTAAAGTATAAGCTAAAATCACCTTTTTTTCTTCTTTAGCTTGATTAATTATCTCAGTTAGTCTACTTATAGTAGATACATTATTAAACTTCTTAGTTTCTATATGTCCCATATCAAATTGAATAGATACTGAATTAATTACAGTTTCAGCTGTCTTACCTGTAAAATCAGATATTAAAAATACAATAAAATCACCATTATGCACTTTAATTATTCCCTCCTTATATATCCAACCTAAAATCAACAAAAACTCTAGTAATATTAGTCTTACTAACCTTTCCAATTACCTTTAATCTTTCTTTAGAATCTTTTTTTATTTTTTTAACAACAGGTATAACATCAATTTCATAGTCTATAATTTTTTTCGCTGCTTCAAAAACCGTATCATCATCTGTAATAGTGATAATATGTGACATTCTTGTCATTGCCACACTAACAGGAATTTGATTAATATTTGTCTCCCCGATTGTCATTTTTAATAAATCTTTTCTAGAGACAACTCCTACTAGTGCTTCATTACTATCTATTATAAAAACAGAACCAACATCCTCTAAAAAAAGTGTCACTATTGCATCATAAATAGAATTCTCTTCTTCTTTAATTACCACAGGTGCTGATTTTATTTCTTTAACTTTTTTGTTATATAACTCATCAAACTCTTTTAAATAAGAATTATCCTGAGCATGGAAATATCCTACTTTGGGTTTAGCATTTAATATGTTAGCCATTGTTAAAACTGATAAATCTGACCTTAAAGCCCCTCTAGTTAAATCTAGCTTTTTAGCTATCTCTTTACTAGGTATAGGTTCATTTTTTTTTACAATTTCAATTATTTTTTTCTGTCGCTCACTTAAATTAATTGTAATCACTCCCTTGAAGATGGAGAATACTATCTATTTAGTCATCATATTTATTATAGCAAATAATAATTAAGATCAAAAGTTAAATACCTAAAATTAAATCCCCTGATTAAAATATCCAGGGGAAACCTTTCAGTACCTATTTATAAAAAATTCAACCACATAGTTGGGCAGTAATCGAAGCTTGATTATGATTAGTTCTTAACTCCCGTATCGCTCCTGCTTGGTCTGTCTGGCTATTCATAACCAAAGAATGAGTTTGACCTTCTTGTACCCCAACTAATATTTCACCATTGGTTATCCCCGTCATAGAAAAAATAATATCCTCACCTTGGACTAAATCATTAAGTTTAAATATCTGATCAATATCATCAATTCCCATCTGTAAAGCCTCTTTAACTTCAGCTTGATTAACAGGACATAATTGTGCTTGCATATCACCACCTAAACATTTTAAAGCCGCTGCTGTTAACACTCCTTCAGGGGCCCCTCCAACCCCCATTAATACATCTGTTGTCATATCATCTAATGCTGTAGCAATTCCACCACCTACATCAACTGCATTAATTAATTTAACTCTCGCCCCAACATTTCTTACCTCTGTAATTAAATTTCTATGACGTTCTCTATCTAAAATAGCTACTGTTAGTCTAGAAACCTTAACTCCTTTAGCTTTAGCTATGGCTTTTAAATTATCAGTTGGCGTAGCTTCTAAATCAATTACTCCTTTAGCCTCAGGGCCAACTGCAATCTTCTTCATGTACATATCAGGAGCTTTAAGCAAATTACCTTCTCTAGCTGCTGCAACTACTGCTAAAGCATTAGATAATCCTCCTGCTACTAAACTTGTGCCTTCTATTGGATCAACTGCTATATCTAATTTATTAGACCCGCCCGAACCAACTTTTTCACCCGTATATAACATTGGCGCTTCGTCTTTAGCTCCCTCACCAATTACTACTTCACCACTAATATTGATTGTAGCAAAGGTCTTTCTCATTGCATTAACAGCAGCCTGGTCAGCAGCAATTTTATCTCCTTTACCAATTAACTCTACCGTAGATAATGCTGCCTGCTCAGTTACTCTAACAAAATCTAAAGCTAATCGATCCATATCCACTCATCAACTCCTCTACAATTTTAAGTTTGGCTTAAATTTAGATTTTACTCTCTTCTCAATTCTAATTTGCTTGTTTTAACTCTCTATAAACTGCTCCTTCATCAACTTTTTGATTTTCTTTTAAATAATCAGTAACCGTTCGACCTTGATCATCAATCAATTCTGGATTAGCTCCATAGTTAAGTAAAACAGAGATCTCATGCCAACTACTATATTTAGCAGCAATCATTAATGGAGTTTTACCCCTTGGCCCTTGATAATTAACATCAGCCCCAGCTTCAATTAGATTAACTAATAATTTAGGTTGGTTATTATTCTTAATAGCCCAAACTAATGGAGTATTTCCTGTCCAATCACATTTGTTAATAGCTGCCCCAGCTGAAAGTAATCTCTGCACTAGCTTTTGATTTTTTTCAGTAGCATACATTAATGCTGTTCTACCTAATCCTTCTCTAGCATCTACTTTTGCTCCCACTGCAAGTAAAGTCTCAATCACTTCTAAATTACTATTATACTTTATAGCATACATCAAAGGTGTCTTTCCTACTGCAGAATGGCTGTTAACATTGGCCCCCGCATTAATTAAAGAAGTAATTATTTCTTTATCTTTACAATACCAAGCTGCAAACATCAATGCTGTAATCCCAGCTCTATTACGAGCAGTGACATCAACTCCAGTAGCAATCAATGACTTAATTGATTCTAGGTTAGCATTATTCTTTAGCACTTGCATCAGTAAAGTCTCCTCATTCTCACTTTTGTTTCTAACCTCAAAATCTACTTCTATTGACATAGTTTCCAATATAATACCCCCTTGAGTATATAAACCAATAACTTTCTAGCCTTTTTAAACTACCCTGTTTATTTTTTAATTATATTATACTCATTATGTAAGTAAAATGCAACACTTTTAACCCAAAAAAGTAATTATTCAACCTTTTTATGTAAATATGTTATATTATATTTGCTTTATTCTGTTATATTAATCTTAATTAATGTCATTTAGGTTCATTTATCTGTATAATATTTTTGTATACATATTATAACATTTATTATACATATTTCAATATAATAATTAGCTTATTCCCATATAGTTTTAACTGATTATTAAATTAATATTCCAAATATATAATAAAAGCCCTGAATCTCTTTTAGATTCAGGGCCAATCTCAAATTAATTTAATTATTAATCAATTACAATCTTATCTAAATCAGCTACCTCTGATAATAGCTCAGCAACTAATTTTAATAAGTATAAACGATTTTCTCTAACTGCCTCATCTTCTGCCATTACTCGTACAGAATCAAAAACAGCATCAACTGATTCTTTAATTGTAGTCAATTCTTCTAAAGCTGTAACGTAATCTTGGTCACTTAATAATTGATCTACTTTATCATCTAATTCCTTATAATCAGCATATAATTTTACTTCAGTATCAGATTCAAATAACTCTTCATTAACTATACTTTCTTCTGAAGCTTTTTGAGCTAGATTATTAACTCGATTGAAAACAGCAATTAAATCATCAAACTCATCCTTGGCTCTAAATTCCATTACTGCTTTAGCCCTAATTAGAGTATCATGAATATCAGAACAATCAGTAGCTAAAATAGCATCTCTAACATCATATCTAATATCTGCTTCTTCTAATAACTTTTCTAATCGTAACTTAAAAAAGTCAACTACATCCTCTTTAACTTTAGCCTCTGGTCGCTGGATTTCATCATCTAATAACTCTAAAGAAGAATCAATTAAAGTATCTAAAGTAATATCTAATTTAGCATCTACAATGATGTTTACAATCCCTTGAGCTTGGCGACGTAAAGCATATGGATCTTGAGAACCAGTAGGAATAATGCCTACACTAAAACAAGCTACTATATTATCAATCTTATCAGCAATACTAACTACTTGGCCCACCTTACTTTCTGGTAAAATATCAGCAGCATATCGTGGTAAATAATGTTCAAAGATAGCTGTAGCTACTTCTTGATCTTCTCCATCTAATAAAGCATACTCACGTCCCATTACTCCTTGTAATTTAGAGAATTCATTTACCATTTCAGTTACCAAGTCAGCTTTAGCTAACTTGGCTGCTCTTGTGGCTTGGTCTATCTTTATATTAGATAAATCAAGTTCTTGAGCAAACTTATCCGCTAAAGCTATAATCCGCTCTACCTTATCATAAATAGTCCCTAAATCCTCCTGGAAGATAATATCCTTAAGTTTCTTAACTTTAGATTCTAAACTTTTTACTTGATCTTCTTCATAGAAGAATTTAGCATCTGACAATCGAGCCTGTAGTACTTTTTCATTACCATGACGGACAGTATCAATATGCTCTGCTGTTCCATTTCTAACAGTAACAAATAGATTTTCTAATTCTTTTGCATCATTCTCTACAGGAAAATAACGCTGGTGTTCTCGCATAGAAGTGATTAATACTTCTGATGGTAATTCTAGAAATTCTTGATCAAAACTACCACATAAAGCAGTTGGGTATTCAACTAAGAAATTAACCTCTGTTAGTAAGTCATCATCTATGACTACATTAACTGCTTTTTCCTCTTCAATCTTTTTTATCTGCTCAACTATCATCTCTCGGCGTTGATTATGATCAACAATTACATACTCTTCTTCTAAAGCAGAGAAATAGTCAGCAGGTTGAGAAATTTCTATCTGCCCCTCACTTAAGAATCTATGTCCTAAACTCCAATTATCAGTCTCTACCTCTGCTACAGAAAAATCTATCTTTTCTGTTCCATATAAAGCCAATAACCACTTAATTGGCCGGATAAAACGCATTTCCTGGTTAGCCCACCGCATAGGCTTAGAGAAATTTAATTCTGTTATTACTTCAGTTAATAACTGAGGTAATAACTTAATAGTTTCTTGGCCCTCTTCTGTAGTAGAAGCAAATACATACTCTCCATTATCCGTATCTCTAATTTCTAATTGGTCTGGAGTTAATCCTTGGCCTTTAGCAAATCCTGCACCAGCTTTAGTTGGATTCCCTTCATCATCAAAAGCAATATTCTTTGCTGGCCCCCGTACCTCTTTCTTTAAATCTGCTTGATTAACAGCTACATCCTCGATATATAATACCAATCTTCGCGGGGTACCAGTAACTTTAATTGTACCAGTTTCAATTCTATTATCTGTAAGTTTATCCTGGGCCAATCTTTCTAATCTATCAAAAGTAGATAACATGAACCTAGCCGGAATTTCTTCTGTTCCTATCTCTAATAATAGATCCTTACTCATTATCCTGACCTCCCTTTAACAGTGGGTATCCCAATTCTTCTCTTTGTTTAACATAATTTTTAGCACATTCTTTAGCTAAATTACGAACTCGTCCAATGTAACTAGTCCGTTCTGTAACTGAAATAGCCCCCCTAGCATCTAATAAATTAAATGCGTGAGAACACTTTAGTACATAATCATAAGCTGGCAGAACTAGCCCTGCTTCTATAACTTGTTTAGCTTCTTTTTCATATAGATTAAATAAAGTAACTAATCTATCAATATTAGCCTTTTCAAAATTATATGTAGAATGTTCTACTTCACCTTGATGGTGTACATCACCATAATTAATACCTGCAACCCATTCAATATCATAAACACTATCTACCTCTTGTAAATACATAGCAATCCGTTCTAATCCATAAGTAATCTCTACTGATACAGGGTGACATTCAACCCCTCCCACCTGTTGAAAATATGTAAATTGAGTAATCTCCATTCCATCTAACCAAACTTCCCAACCAAGTCCCCAAGCACCTACAGTTGGATTTTCCCAATTATCTTCTACAAACCGAATATCATGCTTATCCGGGTCAATTCCTAAAGCCTCTAAACTCTTTAAATAAATTTCTTGAATATCATCTGGAGAAGGCTTCATAATTACCTGATATTGATAATAATGCTGTAATCGATTAGGATTTTCTCCATATCTTCCATCATCAGGTCTACGACATGGCTCAACATAAGCTACATTCCATGGCTCAGGTCCTAAAGATCTTAAAAAAGTAGATGGATTCATCGTTCCAGCACCCACTTCAACATCATAAGGTTGTCTAATAATACACTTCTGTTTTGCCCAAAACTGATTTAACGTATTAATAATTTCCTGAAACTCCACAACAATTTCCCTCCCATATTTTAAATTAGTGTCAGTATAAATAAAGATCAGACCATTAGATTTTAAAGTTGCTTACGCTCACACTAGTTTCTGACACTTTAGTGATTATAAAAAACCCCCTCCCCAGTAATCATACCAGGGACGAGGCAAGCTTTACCCTGTCATTTTATTACACCAAATTTTGAACTTAATATATCAAAGATTCAACTTTTTGTCAATAAAGTCACTTTTATTTAGAACGCTCTACTTTAATTTTATATTTAGTTGCTACTGCTGCTATAGCACCTAAAGCTGCTAAATAAGGTGCTAATACAACTCCTATTACTCCCGCAGTAACAGGAATATTAAGCACAGTACGTCCATCTTTTTTAATATTAATTCTAGTTACATTACCCTTTTTAATTAATTCTTTTACTTTCGTTATTACTTCTTCTCCTCTAACTTGAAATTCGTTTTTGAACTGTTTTTGTTGCTTTTGTTGTTGGTTAAATCTATTCTGTTCTTCTTTCTTTCCTTGTCTACTCTCTTGATCATTATCTATAGCAAGTACAGCCTCTAATACATCACCATCAGCAGCTTTTAGAGCATTAACCGCCTTCTTATAATTAACTCCAGTTCTCTCTACTATAACATCTAGTTTATTTATTTCCTCCATTGTTTTCCCCCTTAAATGTCTTTTAGAGAATCTAAAAAGGAGATAGTCTTTAATTCTTTTTCGGTAATTGTTTCAATATAAGCTGGAATGATATTAGTTAATTGTTTATTAGCATATTCAGGTAATTTTAGTCTTAATAATCGCCTATAATCTAGCTTTATTAATTGTTCTATAAATTTAACTGTGCCAAGACTTACCCTTAAATCTTGATTACTAGCACATTTATCACAAGTCAACCCACCTGCTATTAAATTAAACTTAACACTTTGATCAACTTCTCTTCCACATTTAATACAAGCAGTTATATAAGGTTGATAACCCAATAAATTTAATAGCTTTAACTCAAAAGTTCTAAGCAATAAATCAATTTCATCTAACTGATCCAACAATTTTAAAGTTAGTAATAATAAATCAAAAATATCCTGATGTGGTTGATGATCAACTGTTAATTCATTAACTAGTTCAGCTAAATAAGAAGCTGCTGTCATTTTAAGAATATCATCCTTTAAACTACTAAAGGAATCTTTAATATCACACTGACTTAAATTCCCCAAATCTGATTTACCCTGATAAACCAATATATGATTGTAAGTGAAAGGCTCTAATCCTGCTGCTAGACTACTTTTAGTTTTTCTTACCCCTTTAGCTACAACTCTAATCTTTCCCTTATTCCTACTAAATAAAACAATGATTTTATCTGCTTCACCTAACTCATAGTGGCGCAATACTATTGCATCTGTATCAAATAGGCTCATTTATATCAATCCTTTTTCTGAGAAGAGAGCCCTTACCACTACCTCTCTTTAGTAATCCCTTTAGTTTATTGTGCACTAAAAAAATAATCTTCATAACAGGAAAATTAATCTTCTCTACTTCTTACTACTTCTATAGCATTTTTAGTCCCGATTCTATTTGCTCCTGCATCTAACTTCTCAATAGCATCATCAAAACCTTTAACTCCACCATAAGTTTCTACCCCAATTGATCTACCTACTATCTTTCTAATTAAAGCAACATCCTCTAAATCTGCAACTTCTTGCGGGCCAAATCCTGTACTAGTCTTGATAAAGTCAACTCTAATCTCTCTAAGTAGCTTAGATACGGCTATAATTTCTTCTTCCTCTAAATAAGAAATTTCAACTATGGCCTTAGTAATAATATCTTTAGAGACTCCTGATAACTTAGTTGCTTCAATTACAGGTTTAACAGTCTCTCTAATAGCATTCCAGTTCTTCTTTTTAATATCACCTGTTCTAATTACTACTTCAATCTCTTGTGCTCCATTATCTAAAGCATCTTTAGTTTCATAAGCTTTAGTTTTGGCTGTAGAAGCTCCTAGAGGAAATCCAATGACAGTACTAACCTTAACCGAGCTATCTTTTAGTAATTGAGCAGCCAATGGTACAAAACACGGATTAACACATACTGCCACCAAATTATATTCCTTTGCTTCTTCACAGATTTTTTTTACTTCAGATACCGTAACAGTTGGATCTAAAATAGTATAATCTACAACTTTAACCATATCTTTAGGTTTAATTGCCATCTACATCAGCTCCTTTTTACATTAAATAATCGAGAAACATCTCTTTTTTAACCCATCTTATCAACCTCTATAACCTAACATCTTTAAGGCATCTTCTTTCTCTCGCCAATCTTTCTTTACTTTAACCCATAGATCTAAGAAAACTTTAGTATTTAATAAGCTTTCTATATCTTCTCTTGCCGCGCTACCAATTTTTTTAAGCATACTACCATTCTTACCAATTAAAATCCCTTTTTGTGATTTCCTCTCTACATAAATATTAGCTCTAATATCAATCAATTCTTGTTCTTGCCGTTCATTAAAATCAATAATTTCTACAGCTACTGAATGAGGAACTTCTTGGTGCGTATAATTTAAAACTTGCTCTCTAATTAACTCAGCAATAATAAATTGTTCAATCTGGTCTGTAACCATATCATCAGGATAATACTTTGGCCCTTGGGGCATAAACTCTACAATTTGATCAACTAAGTGATCAAGATTAACTTCTTCTAAAGCAGATATAGTGACTGTTTCTATAAAATTACCTAATTTTTCATAATCATTAATTCTACTGGCTAACTTTTTCTTATCTATAGTATCTACTTTATTTAAAACTAGTAAAACTGGAGTATCTATTCCAGTCAATTGTTGAGCAATTCTTTTATCATCATAGTTAGGAGGATAATTGGCATCAACCATAAATAAAACTAAGTTAATATCTTTAAGAGCTTGAGTAGCTACTTCATTTAAATATTGGCCCATCTTATCCTGAGATTGATGTACTCCAGGTGTATCAAGAAAAATCATTTGTGCCTGGTCTAAAGTTAAAATACACTGAATCTTATTTCTAGTTGTTTGAGCTTTACGTGAAGTAATAGCTATCTTTTGACCAATTAATTGATTAATTAAAGTTGATTTACCTACATTAGGTTGTCCTATTACTGTAATAAAACCTGATTTAAAATCAGCTCCTACTTCTAAATTGTTCATTTGATATCCCCCTTTAAAATCTTAACTGCATAATTAATCTATCTTCATTAGGACCATATTCTTGCTTGCGAAACTCTTTCTTTTTAAAACCAAACTTCTGATATAACTTTAAAGCAGCTTGATTATTAGGAGCAACTGTTAACTCAACAGTAACTATACCTAACTTTTGTAATTGCTGCAGTGAATAATCTAATAACTGTTCACCTAATCCTTGACCTTGGTAATCTGAATTAACAGCTAAACCATATAAATAAGCCTGATTTACTTCTTCCATATCTCTAAGGTACTCTATCACTCCAACCGGCTTATCAGCAATATAAAGCACATATACTGCACCATGATGAAGTAGTGGAGTTAAGCCCCACTGATTTAAACCACCTTCTCCAAAAGCTTCTACTTCAATCTGTACTATTTCTTTTATTACATCAAAGTTATTAGTAGTTAGTCTTTCTATTTTAACTGCCACGATATCCCTCCTCTGGAACTATAGTTCCCCCAGAAACAATCAGTTTTAAACCTTCCTCTACTGTCATATCTAAATAAGTTACTTCTTCTTTAGGAATTAAAACTAACATACCAGATGTTGGATTAGGAGTTGTTGGGATAAATATACTTACTACCTCCAAGTCTAAATTCCTTTCTATCCGGGCAATTCCTTCCTTAGTTAAAAAGCCAATCTGATAAATTCCTTGGCGTGGGTACTCTACCACTACCACTTTGCGAAAAGCAGTCTTATTCTTTCTAAATAAAGCTTCTATAATTTGTTGTACCGTTAAATAAATATTACGGACTATTGGTATTTTAGTCAGTATTCTTTCTCCAAATTCGATTAACTTCTTTCCTAATACATTAGTTGCTATAACCCCTACACCTAAAATAACTCCTACGCTAATTATTATACTTAATCCATAAATTCTTTTGCCAATAATAAATTCAATTAAAGGGCCAAAGCCCTGTTCTACCATACTAATTACAGCACTTAGAATATATATAGTAGCAAGCAAGGGTAATAAAACAACTAATCCCGTAATAAAGTAATTTCTAATTTGCTTTAACATCTAATCTTCACCTTGTTCCTCAGTTTGATTTTCTGATCTATCATCAGTAGTAGTCTGTTTGATTCTTACTTTAGAGATCCGACGTTGTACTACTTCTTCTGCACTAACCGTTAGATCTTCAAACTCTATTCTCTCTCCATTATCAGGTACATAACCTAACATACTTAAAATAAAGCCACTAATAGTTTCATAGTCTTCTTCTGGTAAGTCTATACCTAAAACCTCATTGATCTCATCAATATCAACTCTACCATCTACCAGTAATTCATCATCTTCAAGCATCTTAATTAACTTTTCTTCTTCATCATATTCATCTTGAATATCACCAACAATTTCTTCTAATAAATCTTCAATAGTTACCAAACCAGCTGTCCCACCATACTCATCTAATATAATAGCCATATGTATTTTCTCTTTCTTTAATTCGCTTAACAAATTATCTACCTTTTTAGTCTCAGGCACATAAAATGCAGGTCGCATAATCTTTTGAATATTCATCTGATGATTATCTTCTGTTAGTAATGGCAGTAAATCCTTAGCATAAACAATCCCCACTATATTATCAACTGTATCATTATACACAGGAATTCGAGATAATCCCATATCAACTACAATATCTATTAATTCTTCTATTGAATCATTAACTTCTACACAAATCATATCAATTCTAGGTACTAAAATTTCTTTGACTCTAGTATCATCAAACTCAAAAATACTATTAATCATTTGTTTTTCATCAGTCTCAATAACTCCTTCTTTCTCCCCTACAGTTAAGTACCGTCTAATTCTTTCTTCACTAATAAAAGGTTTAGTAGTCGCTTTCTGACCTCTATTACCTGTTAATACACTAGTTATTATATTTAAAATTTTAACAACAGGATAAAATAAATAATAACAGATTTCAATCGGTCGAGCAACTGTCATAGAAAACTTTAGTGCTTTACTATTAGCTATTGACTTAGGAGTAATCTCTCCAAAAACTAATAAAAGTAAAGTAACTACCCCTGTAGCTATTCCAACCCCTGCATTCCCGAATATATCAATAGCTAATTTAGTAGCTATTGAAGAGGCCGCAATATTGACTAGATTATTACCTACTAAGATTGTGGCTATTAATCTATCTGGAGTACTTAACAATTTCTCTAAAATAGCTGCTTTTTTATCACCTTCCTGCTTTAAATGCCTAATCTCAATTCTATTAACTGACATTAAAGCAGTTTCAGAACCAGAAAAGAAGGCAGAGCCTCCTAAACATAAGAAGAAAATAACTGGTTCAATAAACCTCGAAATTTCCATACATTAATCCTCCTTTAGATATTTCTTACCATATCTATTACTTAAAGCTGTAGTATTTGAAAAATCAATAAGCCGACTAAGCTACCAATTACCGCACCAAAAAAGACTTCCCAAAAAGAATGAATTTGACCCTCAATTCTACTTTGAGCTACTAATAAAGCTAATAACAATGCCAGGCTAATTACCAAAGCATTAGTAGTTAACATAGAAACAATTAGGACTAAACAAAAGGCTATAGCAGTATGACCACTAGGCATACCTCCTTGTAAAAAAGTTCCCGTCTTAAAATAAGCTTTAACTACAATTACTACTAACATAACTATTACTAATGAAATAAAGGTAAGATGAATTGGTGTCTTTTGTACATGTTGTAATAATTTTAATGTCAATGGATTTAAATCATTAAAAAATATAATATAACCTACAATTATAGCATTCAAAGCAGTTATTAAAACAGCTCCTGCTGCAACATCCTTAACCACTTCAATTTGTGGATTATACTGAGGAGATATTAAATCACTCAATCCTTCAATAGCTGTATTAATCATTTCAGCAACAATAACTAATGTAATAGACAAGAACAAAATTAATAATTCAACTTTGGAAATATCAAATAATAAACCTGCTAATAAAACTATACTAGCTATTCCAAAATGAATCTTCATATTTGTTTCTTGTTTTAAAGCCTTAATAATACCAGAAACAGCATAATTACAACTATTTATAAACTGATCAATCAGTTTCATTCTTCTCTAGTCAGTCCTAACTGAGTTAAAATTTCTTCTTCTTTTTGACGCATTATTATTTTTTCTGCCTTTTGTTTATGGTTATATCCTAACAAATGTAACATACTATGAACTGTTAAAAAGCCAACTTCTCTAGCTACAGAATGATTATATTCAATTGCCTGTCTTGTGGCTGTTTCTAAAGAAATTATAATATCACCTAATAATTGTTCATCATTTTGGGGAAAGGATAAAACATCAGTTGTTTCATTTTTATCCCGAAATTTATTATTTAATTCTTTTATATATTGGTCATTAACAATAGCAACACTTACTTCTTTATCTTCTTTAACCTCAGTTGTTAATACTTGATTAATAACTTGCTCAATTAAATTTAGTGTTTCTCGGTCTATCTCTGAATCCTGTTGTAAATTATTAATTAGAACTGTCATTTTTAGCTTCTCCTTCCTTAAACTGTTGAGCAATATTATCTGGATACTCAATCCGATTATGAAAGATCCCTTTTAAAATATTAACAAATGATGAAGCTATTTTATCTAAATCTTTTAGTGTTAAATCAGACTCATCTAATTGCCCACTATTTAATTTAGCTTTGATTAAATCTGTTACAAATTTTTCTAATTTATCAGGGTTGCTTTGAACAGCAATATTAGATCTAACTGCTGCTTCAACTGTATCTGCTAACATAATTAAAGCAGCTTCTTTAGTCTGTGGCCTTGGCCCAGGATACCTAAATTCACTCTCATCTACATTCTCATACTTATCATCATAAGCAGCTTCTTGATAAAAGTAAGAAACTAAACTTTCACCATGATGTTGTTTTATAATATCAACAATTACCTCTGGTAATTTATAATTGTTAGCCATTTCAACTCCATCTTTAACATGAGAAGTAATAATCAGTGTGCTTAAATTAGGTGATAATTTATCATGAGGATTTTCATCTCCGATTTGATTTTCTATAAAAAAGTAAGACCGTTTTATCTTACCTATATCATGATAATAAGCACCTACTCTGGCTAATAAAGAATCTGCTTCTACTGTATCAGCTGCAGCTTCAGCTAAATTCCCTACTATAATACTATGATGATAAGTACCAGGAGCTTTTACTAATAATCTTTTTAATAAAGGATGATTAGGATTAGAAAGCTCTAATAATTTAACTGGAGATGTAATCCCAAATATATTCTCCACATAAGGTAACAAACCATTTGTTATTATAGCTACTACTACTCCATTTATTATACCCAAAGGAACTATTTTTAAAAAACTAACTAGTTCTAAAACAGGATTAGTTAATAAAAATGCAAAGATAGTAAGAGAACTTGCCCCTCCTACAATAAAACCTGCTCTTACTAAATCAGACCTTTGGCTTAACTTCGTTACGCTATAAATTCCACTTATTCCACTAATCATAGCAACCGCTATATCTGCTATTGTTTCATCACTTACTATTGCTACTAAAAAAGATAATCCTACAGTAAATATTATTGCTATATCCGTATCAACTAAAACAGCAACCAAAATTGAAGCTGCCGCTATAGGAACCAAAAACGAAGGGTAGTTAGTAGGTAAATAATTTGCTAGCCTAGCTAGCAAGAGGATAATAATTGGCAATAACCCCAACAGATATAATTGACTCATATTATTTAATACCTGCCTATGATATTGATAGATATATATAATAATTACCCCTAACATAATCAATATTATCACAGAGTAACCAATAATATTTGAATAATCTACTTTAGGATCCCTTAATCCTAGTAACTTTAACTTCTGAACATCTTTTTCAGTAACTACCCGCCCGTGTCGAATAATAATCTCACCCTTATGAATTGTCCGTTTAACAGGCTTTATTCTTTCTTTAGCTCTTTCTTTTCTTTTTCGGGTTTCTCTTAAATCTAAAATAAGATTAGGTTCAATAGTCTGTTGAGTAATATTCTTAACTAATTGATTATATTGTCTAGATCTACCTATTTTAGATACTTCTCGTTTCATCTGTTCTTTGACCTGCGCTAGATAATCACTTTTTACGCCTCTAGTCAAATACTTGACTAATATTGCTAAAATATCTTCTTTGAGATTATTAATTTTCTCTAACTTTAACTTTAATAAATAAGTATAATCTTCTCTCGCTAATCTTAACTTTGTTCGTGCTTTAATATTACTAACCCTAATCTCTAATTTACTATCCCTTTTTCTAAAATCCTTTACTAAAGCAAAAAAGTGATTAACCTCTTTTTTTATTTCTCTTAAAACTGTCACATCTTCTTCATAAACTTTAGATACTGCATCAGCTGCTTCTTCCTTAAGTTCTTCAGTTCTTTTATGATCAATATATTTAATCGTTTTAGGAGCCTTAATATCATTATCACTAACTTGTCCTACCTCTAAATCAACTCTATCAGGTAAAAAATCAATAGTTATTAATAAAGCTAAGACAAGAAAAACAAATATCCCCCAGACTAGTTGTTGAAATAATTTATTCTTATAAAAATCAAATTTACTTTCTTCAACCTTTTCTACCATATATCCCCACAATTTCATAATATCCACCCCTAAAACTTACTCCAGTGCTTTATAAGCAGCAATAATTTCTTTTACCAAACGATGCCTCACTACATCACGGTTAGTTAAATAAACAAAATTAATCCCTTTAATTTTTTCTAAGATTTCTTTTGCTTGTACTAAACCAGACCGTTTTTTATGTGGTAGGTCAACTTGAGTGATATCCCCATTAATTACAGCTTGAGAATTACGTCCTAAGCGAGTTAAAAACATTTTCATTTGTTCTCTTGTAGTATTTTGAGCTTCATCTAAAATTACAAATGAATCTTTTAGAGTTCTTCCTCGCATATACGCTAAAGGAGCTATTTCTATAACTTTTTTCTCTAGTAGTTGTTCTACTTTACCAGTTCCTAAAACTTCATATAAAGAATCATAAACAGGACGCAAATAAGGGTCTACCTTCTCTTGTAAATCTCCCGGTAAAAATCCTAAATTTTCTCCCGCTTCAATAGCTGGTCTCGTTAAAATAATGCGCTTAACTTGGTTACTCATTAAAGCATTGACTGCCATTACAACCGCTAAGAAAGTCTTTCCAGTTCCAGCCGGGCCAACCCCAAATACTATATCATCTTGACGAATAGCATCAACATATATCTTTTGACCTAATGTCTTGGGTCTAATCTTTTGACCAGAACTGGTAACTTGAATAATATCAGAATATATTTCTTGTAAAGAAAATTTATCTTCTTTAATTAATTCAATAGCATACTCAATCTCTTGACTAGTTAAACTTCCTTTCTCTTTAACTACCTCATCTAATTGTTGGAATAAATCTAATACTCTATCAACTGATTTTTCTGCCCCAGTTGCTTTAATTAAATTACCACGAGCAATAATTTCTACATCAAGATCTTCTTCAATTAATTCTAGGGTCTTATCTTGATTTCCAAAAATGCTAATTGCAGAGTGATTGTTACTTAATTCTAACTCTTTTGTTAGTTCCTCCAACTAATTATTCCCTCCTAGTTCCAATTTCTTCTTCGACTTCAACTAATGCTTTTATTCTCACTAGTTGTTCATTATTATTTGTTTCAATCAATTTTAACTTACTATTCAATATTATAGCTTCTTTTTCTATTCGTTGCAAGATACTATCTATAGCTCTTTCTTTAGCTAATTCTTTAGCTTGCTTAAAACTCCTTACTTCTTTAAACTCTTTTATCTGAATATATTTCCTTATAACTACTTCTAGGGGGAATTCATAATTCCTCCATTGAGGTAGTGATTTTACCTCTTCTTTAACTAAAAAATTAGCATAAGGAGGTTTACTTGGGCCTTTTAATACATACTCTTGGTCATTCAACTTAATGATTAAACTAGTTTTATAATTTCCTGTTGGCTGCTGATAATATTCAACTAATTTTGCTTCTCCGTATCCTTTATACCACACATTAGCTTTAATCATACCTTCTGCTTTTACTTTCTTTATTTTAAATTCGTCTATTTCTTCTTTATTAGTAGTTGCTTCTGCTTTCTTTTTTACCTTAACTTCCCGACTAATTAATACATCCCCTCGCTGAACTACCATTCCCTCTTCAACTTGAGGGCTACCTCTTAAAACAATTAACTCTTTGATAACACCTGATTTTTCAGCTATTATATCTGAAGGATTAATTTCAGTATCCAATAGCTCCTTTTCCACTATTTGAACAATTAATTTTGTCCCTTGAAAGTAAACATTAGCCCAACTAACCCTAGGTTTATTCTCTATAATAAAATCTGTTAAGTCATGAAGTGGAATACTAGACTTTAAAACCCCAGGATAAATCTCAACTTGATTCAAAAGTGATATGATTTCTTCTTCTTTTAACTCCTTTGTCCCTTTAATTTCAATAAATAGTACAAAATGAGACATAATATAAATTGATACTATAACAAATACAATACCGATAGCCAAAACCTTACGTCCCATCAATTTGTCTATCCAAAATGGGAATCCTTTTCTTTGGTAAATTGTTACTTTGCAATCTGTCTTCCTGACACTACTTCTAATCCGATTAAAATCCTTGAAGTTAATATTAGCATAGAATGTATCTTCTATCCGCACAATATTCCATAGCTCTACTCCCTGAAGCATTAATAAATTAACTAACTTATTAAATTGATTACCAGTAATCTTTAATTGTAAATAACCTCTTAGTAAATCATATAATTTTTGGAACATAGTATCCTCCTTACAGCAAATCAAAACTTAAATCAGTTATCTTTCCAGTAACCATAACCTTCTCTTTACTTAGCTTTTCAATAATTAATTCTTTTCCTGTAATCAAAAGCTCTCCTTTACTAGCTTTGATTTTAACTAACTCAGGGGTATACTTAATAATCCCTCGATGATTTTCTACCTTTATATTTAGATTTCCGATTATAGAAATTACAGGTAGATTTAATAATACATCCTGAGGGAGATCAAATAATTTAGCTAACTTAGCTTTTATCTTATCCTGATCCCTCATCTAAATTCCTCCTTAAACTACACAAAGATGAAGCTCTTGTCTTTAAATATTATGTAAATAAAAAAATATTAATTACAACAAAAAATAAAAAACGACCTGACTTAGCTGTCAGGTCTAAAAATTTCTATTGTAATCTTTCTCTAACTAATTTATTAACTTGATTCCCATCAGCTCTACCTTTAACCTGGGGCATAATAGCGCCCATAACTTGGCCCATATCACTCATATCTTCTGCTCCTAAATCAGAAATTGTTTCTTTAACTAGCTTAGCAAGTTCTTCTTTAGATAGCTGCGCAGGCAAATAATTCTTTAAAATTTTAATTTCTTGCTTAGCCTTTGCTACTCGTTCTTCATCCCCAGCTTTTTTAAATTCACTTAAAGATTCTTTTGTCTGCTTAACTAATCTAGATAATACTTCAATAATCTCATCATCAGATAAATCCTTACGTTCATTGATTTCAGCATCCTTAATTTCAGCTCTGGCCATTCTGATGACTGATAACTTAGCTTTTTCTTTACTTTTCATTGCCTTTTTCATATCTTCTAATAATTTATCTTGAATTGACATACTTAACTCCTCCTTTAATTAACCTGGTGGCCATTGTAGATTACGTCCTCCAAGTAAATGATAATGAATATGAAATACAGTTTGCCCACCAGCCTCTTTACAATTGCTTACAACTCTAAAACCATCTTTGGCTATCTCCATCTGTTGGGCCAATTTATTTGCTACCTGATAAATATGTCCTACTAAATTATTATCTTCTTCTTTTAAGTCAAGCAAAGTAGAAATATGTTTCTTAGGTACAATTAATAAATGTACTGGAGCTTGAGGCTTAATATCTTGAAAAGCAATTACCTGCTCATCTTCATAAAGAATATCACTTTCAACATCACCTGAGACTATCTTACAAAATAAGCAATCTTCCATTATTTCACCCCCTAGCATATATTAATCTTCTAATCCGCCTATTATTTTTCCTTCTTTTTCCTTTAATTTTACTTCAACTAATTCCCCTGCTACTTCATCAGTTGCATCAACAAAGACTCTTAAATAATTATCTGTAAAACCTGTTAAAAATCCAGTTTTATAATCACGTTCTTCTAATAAAACTTGCATCTTTTCGCCTAAAAAATGCTGCTGATAATCACTAGCAAGTTTATCAGCTAGTTCTCTTAATTGCTTACTACGCTCTTTTTTTACTTTAGAATGAACTTGATTAGAAAAATTAGCGGCTGGAGTTCCCTCTCTTTTAGAATACTTAAAGACATGAATATCACTAAAGTTAAGTTGTTGGGCTAAATTTAAAGTTTTAGCAAAGTCTTCTTCTGTTTCCCCTGGAAACCCTACAATTATATCGGTAGTAATTGCAATTTCAGGAATTTTAGATTTTATTTTAGTTACCATTTCTTTAAATTCTTCGCTATTATAAGGCCGATTCATAGACTCTAATATTTTATCTGAACCACTTTGTAAGGGTAAATGTAAGTGACGACATAATTTATCTGATTTAGCAATTAAATCAATTAATTCATCACTAACCTCTGTTCCTTCTATTGAACTTAATCTAATCCGTTCAATTCCTTCTACAAGAATTAATTCCTGTAGTAACTGTTCTAAATTAAGATCACTCTTATCTTTACCATATTCCCCTAAATGAATTCCGGTTAATACAATTTCTTGAAATCCATGCTTTGTTAGTCGCTTTGCTTCTGCTACTACATCATCTAAACTACGACTTCGTAAAGCACCTCGAGCATAAGGGATAATACAATATGAACAAAATTGTTCACAGCCTTCTTGAATTTTAATAGCTGCTCTAGTTCGTCCCTTAAATTCTTCTAATTTAACTTCTTCAAAAGTATCTTCTTCCTCTACTGCCTGTACAAAACTAAGTGGCTTATCTGCCTTAGCAGCTTGCTCTACAAACTCTACAATCTTACTTCTCCCTACTGTTCCTACAACTAAATCCACTTTAGCACTCTCTAATACCTCTTCTGGTTCTACTTGAGGATAACAACCTACTACTGCTAATAAAGCAGCAGGATTTCTTCTTTTAACCCGTCTAGTTATCTTACGTGATTTTCTAGCTCCTTGATGAGTAACTGTACAGGTATTAATAATATAAATATCTGCTTTATCTTCAAAGTCAACTACCTTGTATCCTGCTTCTTCAAATTGAGCCATCATTGCTTCAGTATCATAACGATTAACCTTACATCCTAGTGTATAAAAAGCAACCCGCTTCATAATTAACCTAGTTATAGAAAACTATTTAATCCTGCTCAAAACAATCTATAACCAGTCACACCTCCTTTTAAAATAAATTATATAATCATTAGACCTTTTGGCCTATTTATAAGCGTTAAATTAGTCAGTCCATAACCTCTAAAAGTTTTTTCACCATTTAATGTTGTAAAATTACAGACTTTAGATTTATATTTGTTGTTTTTAATTCTTAATGAGGTAATATATCCATCATAAGTTTCGCCATTTCGCTTAGTATAACGAACTATATCCCTATGCTTAAAGCCTTTTAATTCTTTAATTTTGGCCTTAGACTTCTTTCTAAGAGGTTTAATAAAGTATTCTTTAACATCCAGATTATCAACAGGTAATAAATTTGTAATACAAATACTATCGTTACTATGACTTTTTTTAATATCATAATCAATTCTTTTATTAGCAGTATCGCCTCCGGTTGTAATCTCTAAATTAACTATTTTACTTAATTTTTCCCTTAACCAGGTTTTACCTTGCATCACGTGCATAGCAGGTTTTATATTTAGTTCTTTACCATCAATAATATTAAGAAATTCATCTTTATATTTATACTCACTACCATCTACTTTATCTTTATGACAGTCTTTACAAAGAGTTATCAGATTATATATGCTATCTGCTCCACTATCTCTTTGGGGTATTATATGATGTGCTTCCAACATAGTATCAGTAGCACCACAGATTTGGAAGGCACAATCATCTCTGTATAAAGTAGCTTTACGAAGGTTTTCATCTAATCTATTAGATTCTTGATATTCCCAACTATAAAGTTCTTTTCCTTCTACTGCCTTACGAATATCTATTGCCACATCTTCTAAAACTATTTTATCTATCCTAATAAATTTATTAAGATAATTAACTACCCTTAAAATTGCTTGTTTCTTTTGCTTAATAGATGGTGCTATTCTACCTTTTCTTTTACTGGATGAACGATTATCAAATCTTTTAGCTCTATATCTTTTGTGTTGTCTACGGTAACGTCTATATTCTCTACGTTGAGTCATAAGTTTAGAAACTTCTTGTCTTTGTTTCATTGTTGCTTTAAATAATACTTTGTTTTTACTTTGACATTTTTGAATTAAAGCAAAACCTACTTTATCATACCCATCATCAATACCTAAAACTATCTTGTCGTTATTAACTTCTTCTTTAGGTATTTTCTTTTTAAGTTGAATGATAAGTGGATACTCTTCTACTAACTTAACTCTCCCTTTACGAATAAGATACCAAGCTTTCTTGACTTTAGTCGGATCCAATATTTTACCTTCATTATCTATCACAAGTGCATATTGTAATTGTGCCATCTCTGGCTACCTCCCTTACAGGGCACTTCCCTTCTTTGTCGCAGAATCATATAGATTCTTGCTCTTAAAGTTAGGTGGAGGCATAACCACTTCTGCTATCTCCCTGATTTAGTCAATAGCCAGGGTAGAAACACCCTGCTATTGGCAATGTCAAATGGGGCTTATGCACTTTCGGTGTTAGCCTTTCATATCCAGAAGAACTAGACTTAGACAAGGTTTCTTCCTTAGTGCCACAGAGCAGCTTACAGAGCAAGGCTCTGCCTGCGATTTGGAACTGATGAATACATTCCAAAGTGTGATAACCTTATCGGTATAAAACCTTTAACCAAATAACGTAGGAAACGCCTTTTGTTACGAAGTGTCCGCAGGACACGAAGGCATTGTGCTAAGAACTTTTCAGTTCTCTACACTCCCTTTGCCTTGAGAGCAACGATCAACTTCACCTAGTTTTAACTAGGAATTTATAAGCTGTTTCATAGCTCCTAAATCTCCTAGTTCATACTGGGCCAAGGCTACAGCAGTTATACCTGCTGTTTCAGTTCTTAAAATTCTAGCCCCTAAGCTAACAGGTTTAAAGCCTATTTTTTTAGCTTGGTTTACTTCTGATTGACTAAATCCTCCTTCAGGGCCAATAAGAATAACTACTTTACTTACATTTTGCTCTTGCATAACTTCTTTTATACCTGTAGTATCCTCATCTTCCCAAGGAATTAAAGCTAGATCATCAGAAGCTACAGCAGGCATCTGAGCAAAATCTTTTATTTTAGCTATAGTTGGGACCTTGGCCCGGCGAGATTGTTTAGCTGCTTCTAAAGCAATCTTTTGCCACCTGTCTTGTCTTTTATTAGCCTTTTTATCAGTTAACTTAACAACTGTTCTCTCAGTAATTATCGGAATGATTTTATCTATTCCTAATTCAGTACACTTTTGAACAATTAAATCCATTTTCTTTTTACGTTTAGGTACTCCTTGGATTAAAGTAATCTCTACTGTAGATTCTACTTTTCTTTCTATTTCTTCTATAATTTGGCCCTCTACTACCTCATTAGTTGTTCTAATTAACTCTACTAAATATTTATTCCCTTCTCCATCAGCTACCGTAATCTTATCTTTAGCACTTAAACGTAAAGAACGAGTAATATGACCTACATCTGAACCAGTAATTAATACTTGGTCTTCTCTAATATCTTTTGGTGTTACAAAAAAATGATTCATCTTATTCACTCCCATATAAAACAATCATCACTTTTGCTCTCCAATAATAGTAACCCATTCTCCTAATTGGATTCGCTCTATAACTTTAAAGTCATACTCTCTTAGTTTATCATTAATTTTTTCTTCTTTATCAACTATTATTCCGGATAAAATAAACTTACCGTTTTCAGTAATAACTTGCTCTAAATCAGGAATCAAGTTTACTATAATATGAGGTAATAGATTAGCTACTACTAAATTATAAGTCTTATCTACTACTTCAACCAAATCACCTGCTACAAAATCTATTTCTGTTTCTACTTGATTTAAAGTAGCATTCTCTTTAGCTACTTTAACTGCTATTGGATCAATATCTAAAGCAAAAATCTCTTCTGCTCCTAGCTTAGCAGCAGCAATAGATAAAATGCCAGTTCCCGTGCCAATATCTAATAATTTAGTATCAGAATCTAAATTATCCTCAATTAATCTAAGACAAACTTCTGTAGTTTCATGATGTCCTGTTCCAAAAGCTTGCCCAGGATCAATCTCAATTATCACATTATCTTTTTGTGATGGATACTCTTCCCAACTAGGCTTGATTATAATTCGGTCACTAACCCTTAAGGGTTTAAAATTTTCCTTCCATTTACTAGCCCAATCTTCCTTTATTACACTCTTAATTTTTAGTTTAGCACTACCAACCCTTAGACCATACTCTTCTAAAGAAGAAATTTTTTCTTTTAATTTTTCTAGATTAATATCCTTTTTTAGATAAGCTTTAATTAATATTTCATCTTCATCACTTTCTAATTCTTCCTTAGTAATTCCTTTCACTTCTAATTCTTGCAATAAATTATTAATTGCAGGATAAGCTTGATAGGTTGTATTAATATTTATTTCTTTCCAATTCATTCTGTCACCTACTTTTCAAAAAAACTTTTTATTTTTTGCCAAAACCCTTTATGTTCTGGATTAATCTCTTCACCACTTATATCAGCAAATTCTTTTAGCATATCCTGTTGCTCTTGGCTTAAATTCTTAGGAATTACTACTTTAACTTTAATTCTTTGGTCCCCTCGACCTCTACGGTTTAAATGGGGAATTCCTTTATCTTTTAGTCTAAAGAAAGTACCAGGCTGAGTTCCTTCTGGAATATTAAATTTAACCTTTCCATCTAAAGTAGGTACTTGGATTTCATCACCTAAAGTAGCCTGTACAAAATTAATTGGCACCTCACAAATCACATCATCCCCTTCTCTTTCAAAGATCTCATGAGACTTGACATTAATTATAACATATAGGTCTCCTGCTGGACCACCATTCTCCCCAGCTTGGCCCTCGCCTCTGATTCTAAGTTTAGAACCATCTTTAACACCAGCTGGAATATTAACTGATACCTTTCTTTGCTTCTTAACTTGGCCCTGGCCATTACATTTAGAGCAAGGTTCTTTCACAAATTTTCCAGTACCACCACACCGATCACAGGTCTTAGTCTGTACCATTTGACCAAATGGAGTATTTTGTTTATACCTAATTTCTCCACTACCATTACATTTAGCACAACTTTCTACATCTTCAGGTGAAGAAGCTCCTGTCCCATCACAAACTTCACATTCCTCAGTTCTAGGAAGTGTAATTTCTTTTTCTGCTCCAAAAGCTGCTTCTTCAAAATCGATATTCATTCTATACTGTAAATCTGCTCCTTTACGAGGACCATTTCTTCGTCGACCACGTCCGCCTTCACCAAAGAACATATCAAATATATCTTCAAATCCACCACCAAAGCCACCAGCTTGACCTTGGCCACCAAAACCAGCATCTTGATTTACTCCAGCGTGACCATATCTATCATATCTAGCCTTCTGTTCCTCATCACTTAAAATTTCATATGCTTCTGTAACTTCCTTAAACTTCTCTTCTGCATTTTCATGATCACTTATATCTGGATGATACTTTTTAGATAATTTACGATAAGCTTTTTTAATTTCTTTTTGACTAGCATCCCGGTCAACACCTAATATTTCATAATAATCTTTCTTTGCCATATCATTCACCACCCTTGACTTATTAATATCTTTTGCTCTATGATAGGATTATTTTGTATTTGAAAATTTATATCAATCTTAGCATAAAAAGAGAGTCAAAGCCAGCTATTATGGCTTTGACTCTTGTGAGGTATCCAACTATTTATTGCTTACTCATCATCAACTTCTTCATAATCAACATCTACTACATCATCATCTTCTTGTGCTCCTGCAGCTTCTCCAGTAGCACCTTTGGCTCCAGCTGCTTGTTGAGCTTGCTGATACATCTTAGCTGTTACTTCTTGTAATTTCTCTTTCTTTTCATTAATAGTCTCAATATCTATTTCAGCAGGGTCAATATTATGCACATCAATATCATCAATTACTTCTTCTAATTCTTCTTTAGCAGACTCAATATCACTAATTAAACTGCTATCCATCTGTTCTCCTGCTTCTTCAATAGTCTTTTCTATTTGTCGTACTAAACCATCTGCTTCAGTTACTGTTTCAATAGCTTCTTTTTTCTTTTTATCTTCCTCAGCATGCTCTTCAGCCTCTTTTACCATCTCTTCAATTTCTTCCTCAGATAAACCTGTATCAGATTGAATTGTAATTTCCTGTTCCTTACCTGTTCCTTTATCCTTAGCTGATACATGAACAATACCATCTGTATCAATCTTAAACGTTACTTCAATTTGTGGTACACCACGTGGAGCAGGTGGAATATCTGTTAATTGGAAACGACCTAATGTTTCATTATCTTTGGCCATTTCTCTTTCTCCTTGTAATACATGAATATCAACAGCACTTTGATTATCCTCAGCAGTAGAGAAGACTTTACTCTTTTCTGTTGGAATAGTTGTATTTCGATCAATTAATTTAGTAAATACGCCACCTAATGTTTCAATACCTAAAGATAGAGGAGTAACATCTAATAAAACAACATCATCAACCTCATCATTTAAAACACCACCTTGAATAGCAGCTCCCATTGCTACACATTCATCAGGATTAATACCTTTATTAGGTTCAATTCCGGTCTCTTTTTTAATTACTTCTTGAACAGCTGGAACTCTTGTTGAACCACCAACTAATAATACTTGGTCTAGATCTGATTTACTTAAACCAGCATCATCTAAAGCATTACGAGTTGCTTTTAAAGTTTCATCAATTAATCCAGAGATCATATCCTCAAACTCAGATCGAGAAATATTAATATCAAGGTGTTTTGGCCCATCTTCAGTTTGAGTAATAAATGGTAAGTTAACATTAGTAGTTGCTACCCCAGAAAGTTCAATCTTTGCTTCTTCAGCAGCATCTTTTAAACGTTGTAAGGCCATTCTATCATTTCTTAAATCAATGCCATGCTTCTTTTTAAATTCATCTGCTAAGTAATCGATGATTTTTTCGTCAAAATCATCTCCACCTAATTTATTATCTCCTTTAGTAGCTTCTACTTGGAATAATCCATCACCAAGATGTAAGATAGAAACATCAAAAGTACCTCCACCAAGGTCATATACTAATACAGTTTGGTCTTTATCATCATCTAATCCGTAAGCTAAAGAAGCAGCTGTTGGCTCATTTATAATCCTTTTAACCTCTAAACCTGCAATCTTTCCTGCATCCTTAGTTGCTTGACGTTGTGCATCTGTAAAGTAAGCTGGAACTGTTATAACCGCTTCTTCTACTTCTTCTCCTAAGTAATCTTCAGAGTAACTTTTGATTTCCTGCAAAATCATAGCGGAAACCTCTTGAGGCTTTCTTTCTTTACCAGCTAATTCAACGGTATAATCTTTATCTCCCATATGCCGCTTGATAGATTGTACTGTTTCATCAGGATTTTTTATAGCTTGGCGCTTAGCAGGTTCACCTACTAATCGATCACCATTATCATTATAAGCTACAACTGAAGGAGTAGTTCTACCCCCTTGCCTATTTGGAATAACAGTTGCTTCTCCACCTTCCATTACTGCAACACAAGAATTAGTTGTACCTAAATCAATACCAATAATCTTACCCATTATGTATCATCCTCCTCATTAATTTACAATTTATAAAATTTATAATTAATCAAAGAACAATGTATACATTGTTCTTTATTCTGCTACCTTAACCATAGCTGGTCTAACTACCAAGTCATCTAACTTATAACCTTTTTGCAATTCTTCAGTAACTATACCAGACTCGTACTCATCAGTGGTTTCATTCATTACTGCTTCATGAATATTAGGGTCAAACTCTTCCCCAACTGTTGGTACTTCTTTGACATCTTTTTTCTTTAGTAAATTAGTTAGCTGACGGTAAATCATCTCTACACCCTCTAATACATCAGCTACTTCTTTACTATCTTGAGACATACCTAAAGCACGTTCAAAATTATCAATAATAGGTAACAAATCAATTACAAAGTCTTTAGTAGCTTGAGTACTAATTCTTTCTTTTTCCTTAGTTATCCTCTTTTTATAATTAGAAAAATCAGCTTTTAGCCTTTGTAAACGATTCATATACTTCTCTTTTTCCTCTTGTTCAAGTGCTAATTCCTTTTCAATCTCCAAAATCTGCTCTTCTATTTCTTGAGCAGCTGTTATTTCTTCTCTTAATTTACTAAATCGATCACTAATTCTCTCCTCAACCTCTAATTCTTCCTTTAATTCTTCTTCTAATTGAGCTACTTCTTCTTTAACACTATCTAAACTACTTTCCATATTAATCTCTTCAGAATCTAAATTATTAGTTTCAGCTTCTTCTTGCTCTTGTTCTTTCTGCTTTAAATTTTCTTCCATTACTATCACCACCTACTTACCAATTATATATTTATTCTACTTTATTAGTTAAATAATTACTTAACAGCTTAGACATAAACTTAACTGTACCTACCACTTCCGAATAGTTCATCCTGGTTGGCCCTAGTACTCCAATCTTACCAATAGGACGATTACCAAAATGATAAGTAGCAATTACAATACTACAATCTTTTATTTCTTTACACTTGTTTTCACTACCAATTGAGATCTGTAAATCACCTTTACTATTACCTAAAATTTCTTTTAGTACTGCTTCATGCTCTAAAACTTGTAAGACATTTTTAATTTTATCAATATCACTAAACTCTGGTTGGTCTAAAATATAAGTAGTTCCCTCTAAATATATTTTCCCAGCAGAAGAAAAATTATTCTTAAAAGCTGTAGGGCTTAAAAAGTCTAACTCTCCTAAATCCAGATTCAAACGATTAACTAAATCCTGAGATAATCTAGTCAATAGCCCATCATCAATCTCATATAATGGAAGACCATGTAAACGCTGGTTCAAAAAGCGAGAAATATCTTCTAGTTTATTTTGATTAAAAGATGATGGTACCTCAACTAACTTATCTTTAACAATTCCTGTATCCGTAACTAATACTAATAATATCTTCCTATTAGTTACTGGAACTAATTTTAAATATTCAAAGGAACTTTCCTGAATTCTAGGACTTGAAGCTAATGAAGTATACTTAGTCAAATCAGATAATAATTGTGAAGCATCTTCAATTAGTCCTTGTATCTCCTTATGTTTAGAATTGTACTCTTTCCATATAGATTCTACTTTAGTAGATGATAATTTATTTGAATCCATTAAAGTATCTACATAAAATCTATAACCTTTATCTGATGGTATCCTTCCTGCAGAGCGATGAGGCTGCTCTAAATAGCCAAATTCTTCTAAATCAGCCATTTCATTTCTAATAGTAGCAGAGCTTACATCAAAATTATATCTCCTAGTCAATTTCCTAGAACCTACTGGTTCAGCCGTCATAATATATTCTTTAATAATTGCCTTTAGAATTCTTTTTTTGCGGTCTGTAATCTCCATATTATAGCCACCACCCCTCTGTATTAGCACTCGTAACCAGCGAGTGCTAATAACTTGCTATAATAAAAATATCATGTCCCTTATGATTTGTCAACTCTAATTTCAAATTATAATTTAAAGTAAGAACTCTGCTAAAACTCGATTAGCCAATAATATCCCTTGTGAGGTTAAATATACCCGTCCCTTATTAATATCTAATAATCCTTTTTGCCTTAATTTACTAATTTCATCTTCATAAAAGTCAAATATAGAATTATCGTATTTAATAGCAAAATCAACCATGGAAATTCCTTCCTTCAATCTTAATCCTAACATCATTGTTTCTTCCACCTTTTCCTCTAAACTTAACTTATTATAATTTACTATTGGTAATTTACCTTGTTTTATTTGTTGGCAATAATCACTAATATTTTGCTGATTATACCCTCTACCTACCCCATCATAAAAGTGTGCACCCGGGCCAAGAGCTAAATAAGATTGATTTAACCAATAAAGTTTATTATGTAAGCATTCTTTATTAGATTTAGCAAAATTAGAGATTTCATACTTATTATAACCTTGCTTCTCTAGTTTTTCTTCAACTAATTGATACATTTTTAGATCTAATTCCTCACTAGCAGCATTTAACTTTCCTTCTTGTAACCACTGATAAAATAAAGTCCCTTCTTCAAACTTAAGATTATAGGTAGATAAATGATCTGGAGCTAATTGAAAAGCAAAATCTAATGTAGCTTCCCAATCCTTTAAATTTTGTCCTGGTAAAGCAAACATTAAATCAAAATTAATATTACTAAAACCAACTTTACGAGATAAAAAATAATTATCAACTGCATCTTGTACAGTATGAATCCGACCAATTTGTTCCAAAAAATAATCATCAAATGATTGAATTCCAAAGCTTAGTCTATTAATTCCTGCCTCTTTAATTATTCTTAACTTTTCTTCATCTACTGTACCAGGATTAGCTTCAATTGTAATCTCTATATCATCCCCACAATAAAATTGCTGTTGGCACTTAGTAATAATATCATTGATTTGTACTCCAGATAATACAGTAGGAGTTCCACCCCCAATAAAAATAGTCTTTATCTTATGTTTATATTTATTAGCTAATAACTCTATTTCTTTATCTAGTGCTTTTAAAAATTTTATTATTAAATTATTATTGTTTAAAGCAACAGAATTAAAATCACAATAATAACACTTTTCTATACAAAAAGGGATATGAATATATAACCCAGATTCTCTCATATAAATCCCCCTACTACTCATTGATAGTTAATACAGCCATAAAAGCCTCTTGTGGGATTTCTACACTACCAACTTGCTTCATTCGCTTCTTACCTTCTTTTTGTTGCTTAAGCAATTTTTTCTTTCGTGATACATCCCCACCATAACATTTCTGTAATACATCCTTGCGCTTGGCCCTGATTGTTTCTCTAGCAATCACATCATTACCAATAGCTGCTTGAATAGGAACTTCAAACATTTGTTCTGGAATATATTCTTTTAACTTTTTAGCCAATTCACGCCCTGTATTATAAGCAAAATCACGATGAACAATACATGATAGAGCATCAACAGAATCTTTATTAACTAAAATATTTAATTTAACCAAGTCACCTTCCTGATAACCAGAAAATTCATAATCAAATGTTGCATAACCTCGCGTTTTAGATTTTAATCTATCAAAGAAATCCAATACAATCTCACTTAATGGTAAATTATAAGTTAACCTAACCCGAATATCATCTAAATACTCCATATTCTTAAACTCACCACGTTTTTCTTGGGCCAATTCCATAGCAGCCCCTACATGTTCATCCGGAAGCATAATAGTTGCCTGTACTATTGGTTCCTCTATCTTTTCAATATGGTGTTTTTCTGGCATATTAGCTGGATTTTCAATCTCTAAAACCTGACCATCAGTCTTATAAACCTTATAAATTACACTAGGAGCTGTAGTTATTAAATCAAGATTAAATTCCCTTTCTAAACGCTCTTGAATAATTTCCATATGTAATAATCCTAAAAATCCACAGCGATATCCAAAACCTAATGCTTCAGAAGTTTCAGCTTCAAATGTTAAAGCTGCATCATTAAGTTGTAGTTTTTCCAAAGCATCCCTGAGTAATTCATAATCACTATTATCAACTGGATATAAACCACAAAAGACCATTGGCTTAGCTGGCTTATAACCTGGTAACCTCTTTGTAGTAGGATTCTTGGCATTAGTAATCGTATCTCCTACCTGAGCATCTTTAACATCTTTGATATTAGCAGCTACATAACCTACTTCTCCTGCTTTAATTTGATTTGCTTCAGTCATTTCTGGGCTAAATGTCCCTACTTCATCCACCTCAAAAGTTTTATCAGTGGCCATCATCTTAATCTTCATTCCAGGCTTAATTATTCCATCTAATACTCGATAATAAGAAATTACCCCTCGATAAGAATCATACATTGAATCAAAAATTAAAGCTTTAAGTGGCTTGTCTACATTACCAGCAGGCGCTGGAATACGATCAACAATCGCTTCTAAAACTTCTTCTATTCCTACTCCATTCTTTGCACTAGTTAAAATAGCCTCATCAGGATCTATACCCACCTCAATTAATTCTTCTTTAACCCGATCGGGATTAGCACTTGGTAAATCAATCTTATTAATAATTGGAATAATTTCTAAATCATTTTCTAAAGCTAAATAAATATTAGCTAGAGTCTGTGCTTCTATTCCTTGCGCTGCATCAATAACTAATAAAGCTCCTTCACAAGCAGCTAAACTTCTTGAAACCTCATAAGAAAAATCAACATGCCCTGGTGTATCAATTAAATTTAGTACGTAATCTTGATCTGATCTTGATGTATAATCCATTCGTACAGCTTGGGCTTTAATTGTAATACCTCGTTCCCTTTCTAAATCCATAGTATCTAATAATTGTTCTTCCATCTCTCGTTGAGAAATCGTATCAGTAACTTCTAATAATCTATCTGCTAAAGTAGATTTTCCGTGATCAACATGAGCAATAATAGAAAAATTTCTAATATGTTGTTGGTTAATCTGATTCATCATAAACCTCCTCCACAAGTTGATTCGCTGGTCTAATTATAACACCAGATTCCAGTTTAATCAACACCTTCCTTCAGCAAAGCCGCTAATACATTAGCTAATAATTTAGCTGATCTCTTAGCTTCTTCAATGGTATTCTTAGCTCCACCTATTTCTAATAGTAAAGAATGAGGATGTACATGTAAGTTATATCTACGATTAGTAACTAATTCTACTTCCCTTAATAAGCCTGGATACATCTGATTCATTTTTTTACCTAATCGTTTAGCAAATCTTAAGTTCTCTCTCCAGTTTGGATGAGGAAGTCCATATTCATTATTAGTTACAATAATCATTATTGTTGCTACTTGTTTACCATTAACCCTAGTTGTCAACAAATCCCTTCCCCCATTAAGAATTGCATCGCGATGTATATCAAATAACATTTTTAGATCTGGATTTTTTCTTTCTACTTGCTTAGCTGTCTGTAAGGAATTGATATAAGACCTAGCATAGGTTGTATCATTTACTCTCGTTGAATGAGCTACTGGAATATGATATTTAGTTTCTAATGTATTAGCTAATACACTGCCAATTTCAACTATATCTCCTCTACTTCCTGCTGGAGCATGGGAATTATAACCTTTATTTTCATAGTTTTCAGAAGTATGTGTATGATAAATCCCCACTAATGATCCATCAATTTTTTCTTGCTCTATCTTTTGTTTCTCATTATTTCGTCTATCTAAATTAGAGCCAGTTTTATTTTGGGGTTTAGTCTGCCAAAAATCAAGTTTAACCTTATAGTTTTTTTCTCCAGTATGTCTTCCTTCAGCCTGTATTTTTTCTGCTACTCTTTGCTTTGAATTTTTCTCAGCTTGATTAGATTTATTTCTACTAACAACTAATTTTACATTCTCTAGTTGCTTCATTTTAAAAAAAGAAATAGGCACTCCAGTCACAAACTCCCAAATATGACTAACCACAGTAGGCTGTTTAACAAAGGATAAATCCTTGTTACTAACCCTTACAATTGGTAAGCCCTCTTTTAAAATAAATTTAGAGTGAACTGCATCAAGATTTATCAAATTAGATAAATAAACAGCTATCTTATTATTAATAAACATATTACTTAAGATTAATTTAGGATTAATTTTTTTATCATTAAGATTAAATCCTCCTATTAATAGCAAAGAAATTTGGATAAAAATTATTAATAATATTAAAAATGATTTTTTATTCATTCTACCACTTCCTATATACAAAATTTATCAAAGAAATCACTTATTATTAAAGCAAATATTCTATCATTTATAGGTTCTTATAGAAAATTTATGTAATAAAAATCTAATTTATAACTGCTCTTTTAGATAATAAACTTACACTAGATAGCCTGAATTCAGGCTATCTAGTTAAATTATTGTAAATACATTGAAACATTTTCAGTTTTAATATCAGGATGCAAAGCAATATTAATCCCGCCGGATACTACTCTACTAGTATCTCTAATTAATTGGTCAATACCTTTAGGAGCTACAATTAAATCCCCCATAAAAGGCTGTAAAACTTGCTGAATTAATTCTTCTTGATTAGTCTGTTGTAATACATTTCTAGATTGGGGCGGTAGATCTTGATTATTCTGAATCTGTTTCATAGTATCATTAACTATATGGACTGAATTAATTACTGTAGGTATCCCCATAGCAATTACCGGTACTCCCATATCCTGTTGAGTAATTCCAATTCGTTTTTTTCCTAAACCAGACCCAGGATAAATTCCTGTATTACTGATCTGAATAGTTGAAGCCAAACGGTTACTTTCCTGAGCAGCTAACGCATCAACTGCAATAATCAAATCAGGCTTTACTCGATCAACAACTCCTTTAATAATTTCAGCGGTTTCAATTCCAGTTAAACCTAAAACACCAGGAGCTAATGCACAAACTGAACGTAAACCTTGCTTAGCTTGTGGATCAGCTGAACCATAAATATGCCTAGTAACTAATAAATGATGTACTACCCTTGGCCCTAAAGCATCAGGAGTTGTATTCCAATTACCCAATCCAATAACCAAAATAACAGGACTTTCTGTAGGACTAGTAGCTAATCTAGAATAATTTATTAGACTATTCATTTGCTCTGCTACCACCCCACTTAATTGTTCATGAACTTGTCTATTAGTTGTTCGTAATGAATCAGACTCTATAGTAATATAACTTCCCTGCGGCTTACCAATTTTTTGGGCTGCCTGCTGGTTTAAGACTTCAATCCTAGTAATTTCAGCATTTTCTACTTGTTTTTCTTCTACTGAAACTCCAGAAATTTCTCCACCGGTTCTCTCTACTGCCATATCTTTAGCCTCTACAGCTAAATCAGTTAAAGTAGCTAAATCTTTTTGCAATGTCATATTATTCCTCCTATCTTAATTCTGTAGGTACAAAGGTATCAATTACCCCAATTGCCAATGCTGATAATAAGGCTCCAATAATGGTTACTTCCATTCCTGCTACTAAATACTGCGTAAAATAAATTACTATAGCCGAAACAATAAATCCGACTATTCCTCTACCTTCTGGTGAAATACTATCTCCTAATACTGTCTCTATTATAAAACCTATAAATGCTATTACTGTTGAAGCAATTAATGCATTTATAAAACCTTCTACTGTCATTCCTGGGATCAACATACTAACTCCTAATAATACAAAAGCTGATACTATAAATCTCACTAGAGACCCTAACCACCCAACCATTACTCTGCCTCCTTCTAATAAATTATCAATTTATTTTATTATGCTTCATTAGATATAATAACCCAATACTCCCTATTTATTCACCTGAAAGGCTAAATTCAACTTGCTTTTTTTATAGGAGTGTGATACAATTCATATGGTTAAAATGCCAGAAACCATACTTTTATATACATAATTAAAAAGGGAGGTGCAAGAAATGCCAACTACTGATTCTGCTGCTAAAAGAGCAAGAGTTACTAAGAAAAAAGGAAAGATTAATAAAAGCAGACGAACTAAAATGAGAACTGCTATTAAACAATTTAATGAAGCAGTTGCTGAAGAAAATGTTGAGTTAGCTGAAGAAAATTTAAGAAAAGCTAAAAAGACAATTGATAAAGTTGCTAGTAAGGGAACAATTCATAAAAATAAAGCTGCACGCAAAAAATCTAAATTAGATAGAAAGTTCAACCAACTAGCTAAATAATAAAAAGGTGTTGCCATGATGGCAACACCTTTTTTAGATTAATTTTATTTTTAAATAGCCTCTTTTAAATTAATAACTAATAGTTCTAATTCTAACTCTTGATCTGCTCCAGTAACTAACTTATAGTCTGTTTTTGATAATTCCTCTAATGCTTCCTCTAGTGATTTTATCGAAAAATTTCGACTTTGCTTTAAACATTTCTCAACTGGATATGGGTGCTGTTTTAATTCCTTAGCTATTTCTTTGATCCTCAAGCCTTGTTGAGATAATAATTTTGTTTGCAACATCAACCTAATTTGACGAGCAATCATTACTAAAATTTGCTTAGGTTCTGTTCCTTCTTCTAAAATAACACTTAATAATTCTAAAGCTAAAGAAACATTATTATGTCCAATAGCATCTACAAAATCAAAAATAATATTATCTTTAACTAACCAATCTTTACTTATAATAGCTTCTACATCTGCTTTATTAATAACCTTTTTAGAGCCAACAAAGGTCATTATCTTTTCCAATTCATTTTTTAGCTTTTGTAAATCATTATTAAAAGCCTCTTCTAATAATTTAATAGCTCCTATATTAATTTGGTAACCTTCTTGTTGAGCTTTATTCTTTATCCACTCATCTAATTTTTTGTATTTTAAAGAAGAAAACTCTAAAATTTTACCTATTTTACTGACCTTTTTATATAATTTCATCCTTTTATCTGGCTTTTTGTGACTAACAAATAATAAAGTAGTAGTATCCGGGAATTCATCTAATAAACTATATAAAGTATCTATATCCTTTGTTTTTTGGGTAAACAAATTATATGTATGAACGATTACTATTCTTTTCTCTACCATAAAAGGTAATGTCTCAGCAGCATTAACTATTTGCGGGATTAAATCAGCACTTTCCTTAATAATATTTAAATTAAATGTACTAAATTCATCAGAAACAAAACAAGAAATAAATTCATCTAAAAATTTTCTCAATAAATATTCGTCTTCACCATAAGCCAAATAAACTGAAGCTAAATCAGTTATATTTTGTTCTAATATCTCTTCATACTGCATTAGTATCCCTCACTTAATATTCTAAAATAACCTATATCTAAGTTCATTTTAACATAAAATTTAGAGGTTGTGAAATAAAATTAATTTAAGGAAAAACTTACTAAGTATAAAATAACAGCTAGGCCGCACAATAGGTAATGTAACAAAGTAATCAAATCAACTAATCAATCAACTAACAAATCAAACAAAAGGAGATGAGACAAATGGGAATCAGAGGTAACAGCAACAGATTATTAAATCCAGAAGCATTAAAAGCAATGGATAAGTTCAAAGTAGAAGCTGCACAGGAGCTTAATGTTTCTCAAGACTATAAGTCTGGTTATTGGGGTAACATGACTTCTCGTGAATGTGGTGCTGTTGGTGGTCAAATGGTTAAGAAGATGATCGCTGAGTACCAAAATAACTTAGCTAATGGTAATGCTACTCCTCAAGCAGGAGCTGCTACTAAGGAAACTATTGCTAATGATGCTAAAGATAACTACAATTTAGCTAACAAAGCTGGTTCTTTTGTTCCTCAACAATAACTAACCTACAACACATCTACTACTAAAGGAGGCAATAAAAATGTCAATTCGAAATAATAGCAACAGATTATTAAATCCAGAAGCAGTGAAAGCAATGGATAAGTTTAAAGTAGAAGCTGCACAGGAGCTTAATGTTTCTCAAGACTATAAGTCTGGTTATTGGGGTAACATGACTTCTCGTGAATGTGGTGCTGTTGGTGGTCAAATGGTTAAGAAAATGATCGCTGAGTATCAAAATAACTTAGCTAATGGTAATGCTACTCCTCAAGCAGGAGCTGCTAGCAAAGAAACTATTGCTAATGATGCTAAAGATAACTACAATTTAGCTAACAAAGCTGGTTCTTTTGTTCCTCAACAATAAAATCAAATATCGAAATAAGCGGTGCTTAAGCACCGCTTATTTACAATTTATAGCTAAATAAAGAAAGGGGTTTAATAATGAAAAAAATTAAATTTTGGCTGGTTTTATCTTTAGTACTGGGACTATTAGTAGGAAATACCATCTCCATAAATGCTCAAAATTATCGCCAACAGGATCAAAACCAAAACTTGTTATGTATTATTAAATATGGTGATTCCTTATGGAAAATTAGTCAACGATATGATATCAACTTAGAAAAAATTATTCAAGCTAACCCTCAAATTGAAGACCCTAATTTAATATATCCTGGAGATAGAATCTATGAAACTAAAGGGCAAAGACAAAGAAAAGAACAAAAACAACCAGAAAAAGAAAGACAACAACAGCCGACTAGTCTTAAAGCAATGGAGAAAAAAATAGTTGCACTAGTAAATCAAGAACGACAGAAACAAGGATTAAAACCTTATCAACACAATCCAAAATTATCAAAAGTCGCTCGGACTAAAGCTCAAGATATGGTGAAAAATAATTACTTTAGCCATACTTCTCCTACCTATGGTTCTCCCTTTGAAATGTTAAGTCAATTCAATGTTAGTTACAGAACTGCTGGAGAAAATATTGCTCAGGGCCAACGTACAGCCCAACAAGTAATGAATGCCTGGATGAATTCTCCAGGGCATCGCCGCAATATTTTAAATCAAAGATTCACTCAAATTGGTGTTGGATTAGCTAAAGATGAAGATGGAACTCCTTATTGGGTGCAAATGTTTATTAAACCATAGATAATATAAGTATAATACTTTTCTCAATTGAGAAAAGTATTATACTTATATCTTTCTCCATCAGTAATTATAGTAATTGCTCCTTTTTTATCAGTACGTAATACTTTAATCCCTTTACTTTTTAATCGGTTAATTACTATTGGACTAGGATGTCCATAATTATTCTTTCCAACTGAAATTATAGCTAAGTAAGGATTAACAGAATTAATAAATCTCTTTGTACTAGAAGTAGAACTACCATGGTGTGCTACTTTTAATATACTGCTTTTTAATTTACGATTATTAACTAACCGTTGTTCAATTAACCTTTCAATATCTCCAGTTAATAGTAACCTAAATTGTTTATAAATTACTTGTAAAACTAAAGAGTTATTATTAGTTTTTAATTCTTCAGCCCAGGGAAGGCTAGGGCCAATTGCTCTAATATTTATAGGAAAGACACTAATCTTATCTCCTGCCATTAATTTAATTAATTTTATACCTTTGTTTTTAGCTATCTGAGTTAGTTGTTGCTTAAATTCATTCTTTTTAGCTGGAGACGGATAAAAAACTTTATTAACTGCAAATTTTTTTACTATAGGCAGGACTCCCCCTACATGATCCTTATGAAAATGGGAGACAAAAATAGCATCTAAATGATTTATTCCTTGCATCCGTAAAAAATTAATTATTTCTCCTCCATTCTTTCCAGCATCCACTAAAATATGTTCTCCAGTAGGCAGTCTAAAATAAACACCATCAGCTGAACCTACATCAAAGAAGATAATCTTTAATTGCTGCTGATTAATAAAACCTAATTGTAATATAAGCAACAATACTAAACTTAAAGCTATAATAGATGCTTTCTTCCTATATTGTTTACTATAAGGAATCAATGATAACTTCATCAGTTGAGATAAGTAATAAACAACTATATAATAAATTATTATCCCTAATAAACTAGGAGTAGCCACAAATAACTTAAAAGCAATATAATTAGCTAACCACTCTACTAGTTGCAATGCCATAAAGATTAATAATTTGATAATAAAAGCTAATATTTCAGTAGCTATTTGACTAAAAAAACTAACTACAATAAAAATCATTCCTAACCAAAGAATAAGACTAACTATAGGCATTACTAATAGATTAGCAATTAACCCTCCTAGTGAAACTTGGTTAAAATAATAAGCTAATATAGGAAATAGACCCACCTGAGCTGCTAAAGTAGCAGTTAACATCTGATTTAGTCTTGTTGGTAGCCAGATAAAATATCTTTCTAAAACAGGGGCCAAATAAACAATGGCTATTACAGCACCAAATGATAATTGAAAACTAACTGTAAATAGACTCCTAGGATTAATTAATAAGATAATAAGTCCTACTCCAGCTAATAAATTATATAAATCTATTTTTCGATCAAAATATTTTCCTATTAAAACTAGATTAATTAATAATACAGCTCTTAAACTAGATGTTTGAACTCCAACCAGTAATAAATAGACTCCTAAACTAAAACTAGTTAAAAATAAAATTAAACCATCAGATAATCCAAACTGCTCTCCTAATGAGTAAATTAAATAACTAATTATTCCAATATGAAATCCAGAAATAACTAGTAAATGACTAATTCCTAGTTCTCTAAATCTTTCATTAATCTTAGCTGGTAACTTAAACTTAACTCCTAGCAATAACGCCTGTAAAAATTGACTATTTGTACCTGAAAAATAAGAATCAAAATTAGCTATAATCTGAGATTTTAGATTAAATAATAGCTCTATTAAACTATCTTGGTGGCCAATCTTTTCTAGCTGCTTAATTTGACCTACTACATAAATACCTTGTTGTTTAAGATAACTACGATAAGAAAAACCTCCTGGATTTCGCTGGCGATTAGGAAATTCTAATCTAGTAGTTGCTGCAATCCTATCCCCATAACTTAACCTTACCTGTGAATTTGGATACCAATCGGTAAGTAATATTCGTCTAGTACTAGAGTAATCAAATTCAGGAATTTTCAAATCAGTAACTACATAACTAGCTCGTTTGTTGGTAATTTCTGCTTTAATAACTCTGCCCTTTAGTCTTACTTTATTTCCTACTATTTGCTTTAATTTATCTTGTTGCCACTCTAAATTTAAAGTCTGTAAATAGACAATTCCTAATAAGAAAATTAACACTAAGATTAAAAGATTTGATTTATCAGTTGTATGATACCAGCTATAAACTGTCCCTATAACAAATAAACCAATCAAACTACTAATCCACTTAATCGTTTGAATACTTGGTAATAAATAATGAGCGATAACTAATCCTAAACTAAACGCAATAAATATTTTTACTAATCTTCGTTTAACCTTAATATGTTACTCGACTCCTTATTTGAGCTAGAGTTCTATTCCCAATTCCAGATACTTTTTTTAATTCCTCTATATTATTAAATCGGCCATGCTGCTGTCGATAAGTAATAATTTCTTGGGCTGTAACAGGGCCAATTCCTTTTAACTTTTTTAAATTAGTTTTGTCAGCAAGATTAATATTAATTTTATTACTATCTGCTCCTGTCTTATTTTTCTTCAGTTTAGTAGGAATAATTATTTTACTGCCATCTCTTACTAACACAGCTAAATTAATAGCATTTAAATTAGCTTCTTTAGTTGCTCCCCCAGCCTTCTTCAATAATTTATAGACTCTAGCTCCTTCTTTTACTTTATAAACTCCAGGATTAGATACTGCTCCACCAATATGAACAAATATTTCTTCAATTGTTGCTTTGTTTTTTCTCTTCTTGTTTACTACTTCTCTTTTTAATTCTCGTTGCCGGTCTATCTTAATACTTTCATGAGCAGAAAAATTATTCTTAAAGATTAAAAATCCACCTAATCCAACAATTATAATTAATAGTATAACTAATATAACATCGTCTCTGTTATTAAAAATTATCATCCCCTCCTTTCTATCTATTTTTTACCAAGATTATAATTTTATGTATAGCAAATTCAGTAACTTCAACTTAACTTATTCAAAAAAGAAAAAGCTTGCGTCATAAACGACACAAGCTAAATTAAAACTTATTGAGCAACTATATTAACTAACTTTTTAGGAACAACTATCTCTTTAATAATCTCTTTACCTTCAATATGACGTTGTACATTTTCTTGTTCTTTAATTATTTCTTTAAGTTCTTCTTCTGCAATATCAGCAGCTACTTTAACTTTATCCCTAACTTTACCATTAACCTGAACTACTATTTCAATTTCATCCTTTTTAGTGGCTTCTTGATCAAAATTAGGCCATTCTTGATTATGAATACTATCTTCATATCCTAATTTAGTCCATAACTCTTCAGTCATATGGGGGGCAAAAGGAGCTAATAGTAAAACAATATCTTCAACTACTACTTTTAGTAATTGACTATTTATTTGTTTAGCCTCATTTAAGTACTTATAAACAGCATTAACCAATTCCATAATAGAACTAATTGCTGTATTTAATTGTCCTCTTTCTTCTATATCACTTGTTATATCTCTAATTGCTACATGTAATTGACGATGTAACTTTTTATCTAAATCATGATTAATTTCAAATTCAGTTGTTACTTCTTTAATCTGATCTATATTCTTAGCTACTAATCTCCAAACTCGATTCAAGAAACGTTGAGCTCCTTCTACTCCTTCATCATTCCAATCTAGGTCACGTTCTGGAGGAGCTGCAAATAAAATAAATAATCGCGCAACATCAGCGCCATATTCATCTAAAATCTCTAGTGGATCAACAATATTTCCTTTAGATTTAGACATTTTGGCCCCATCTAATAATACCATTCCTTGTGTTAGCAAACTTGCGAATGGTTCTTTAGCTTCAACTAACCCCTGATCATTTAAAAACTTCATAAAGAATCGAGCGTATAATAAATGTAAAATAGCATGCTCAATTCCACCAATATATTGATCAACATTCATCCAATAATTAGCTCTTTCTTGATCAAATACCTTAGTAGTCAATTCTGGACTGGTATAGCGTAAATAATACCAAGAAGAATCTACAAATGTATCCATAGTGTCCACTTCTCGCTTAGCCGCTTGTCCACACTCAGGGCAAGTAGTCTGCACAAATTCATCTACATTCGCTAGTGGAGATTGGCCCTCACCTGTAAATTCTACATTTGTTGGTAACTTAACAGGTAGATCCTCTTCTGGAACGGGTACTGTACCACAATTATTACAATGAATTACAGGAATTGGTGTTCCCCAATACCGTTGTCGGGAAATTAACCAATCACGCAGACGATAATTAACATCTTTATTACCTATACCCTCTTCCTCTAAATAATCTACAATTTTATCAAAAGCATCATCAATACTTAACCCGTTAAGCATTTTGGAATTAGTTACTAAACCATCCTCTGTATAAGCTTCTTCTAATTTATCTGCAGTTAATTCTTCATCATCTGGTTGAATAACTACCCTAATTGGTAAATCATATTCTTTAGCAAATTCAAAATCACGTTCATCATGAGCTGGTACAGCCATAATTGCTCCAGTACCATAATCCATTAATACATAATTAGCAATCATTACTGGGATTTCTTCTTTAGTTACTGGGTTAATAGCTTTGATTCCAGTATCGATTCCTAATTTTTTAGCATCAGTTCCAGTTCTTTCTTCTTCATCTTGATCTTTAACTTCTGCAATGAAGTCTCTAATTTTTGTTTCATTCTCTTTACCAGTTATTAATTCATCTACTAAAGGATGTTCTGGAGCTAAAACCATATAAGTTGCCCCATAAATAGTGTCTGGACGTGTAGTAAAGACTTCTAATTCATGATTACTTTCTTTAATCTTGAATTTAATCTTAGCTCCTTCACTTCGTCCAATCCAATTTTGTTGCATTGTCTTAACCCTCTCTGGCCAGCCATCTAATAAATCATGATCCGCTAATAATTGATCTGCATAATCTGTGATTTTAAAGAACCATTGCTCTAATTCCTTATCATCAATCACTTCACTATCACAACGTTCACATTCACCATCTATTACCTGTTCATTAGCTAATACAGTCTGACAGTCTGGACACCAATTGACTTGAGCCTTTTTCTTATAAGCTAATCCTTCTTTATATAATTCAAGAAATAGCCATTGAGTCCATTTATAATAATCTGGCTTACAGGTAGCTACCTCTCTCTTCCAATCATAACTTAAACCTAACATCTTAAATTGCTTTTTCATATTAGAGATATTATCCTCAGTCCAATCAGCTGGATGAATATCACGTTTGATTGCAGCATTTTCTGCAGGTAAACCAAATGCATCCCACCCCATAGGATGTAGTACATTATACCCTTGCATTCGTCTAAAACGAGCAAAGACATCACCTAAAGAATAATTTCTAACATGTCCCATATGTAAATTTCCTGATGGATAAGGAAACATTTCTAATACATAGTATTCATCTTGATTTTGGTTGATCTCTGTTTGATAAGTTCCTTCTTCTTCCCAGTGTTGTTGCCACTTTTTTTCCACCTTACTAAAATTATATCTTTCTTCCATCTCTACTCCTCCCTTTTATAATTATATCATATGTATTTTAACATATTTTCTAGTTGATATTTAGCTTTTAATTAAAGAAAAAGCTCATCCCTTATAAAAAGGGACGAGACTTATAAATCCTGCCAAGAAACTTCTTTTGCATCTCCCCATAATTTCTCTAAATTATAATGCTCCCTCTCTTCTTGGTGAAAAATATGAACTATTACATCAGCATAATCTAAAACTATCCACCTATTATTATCAGTTCCTTCTTTACGCACTGGTCTAACTTCCTCTTCTAAATCATCACCAATAGCATTTAAGATTGCTCTTACATGTGGAGTAGAACTACCACTACAAATTATAAAATAGTCTGCTAAAGTAGTAATCTCTCTCATATCTAAAACAAGAAGATCTTCCGCTTTTTTAGCAGCAGCACTTGCAATTTTTTTAGCTAATTTGTTTGTTTCTACATCGCCAAGCTCCATCAAAATTATTACCTCCTATTAAAATATCATTTCACATCTAATAACAAATTATTCTAATCTTATTCACTCTATATTTTTTTCACCAATAATTACCACTACTTGATCATTAGTTTTATCTTTAATCATCTTAGCATCCAAATAATCAACTAATGAACTTAATTGCTCCCTTTTACCTGACGAAGCAATTATAATATTTCTAGTATATTTAAAGTTATCAGCATTACCAATTTCTTTTATCCGATAACCCTGATTAGATAATAAATCAGCAAATCTAGCAGCCAAACCTGAGGTCCCATTCCCATTTAAAATAGTTAATTCAATCTGTTGGTGTTTAAAATAAGACTTAGTTTTTATCAATGAAGCTACTACTGCCTTAACTTCCTGTAAATCTGGTAACCAATAGCTAATTCCTTCAATATGCTCTGGACTACCTGGTAACATTTTCATTACCACTTGCTCTAATTGAAAATCATCTACGATAGTAGCTAATTTAAATAACTTAGTAAATTCTAAATCAGTTACCACATGTTCTCTAAATTTACTAATCAACTCCGGGGTCTTCAATAAGGTTTTAAAACTTAATACTTGCTTAGAAGCGGCTTTTAAAAACTTTTGCTGCCTTCTTATTCTTCCAATATCTCCTAGTGCATCATGTCTAAATCTAACATACTCTAAAGCTTCTTGACCTGTTAATTTTTGTTGACCAGCTTCTATATCAATATTTAATCCAGCAGCCTGATCAACATAATGCAGGTCCTTTTCTACATTAATTTCTATACCACCTAGAGTATTAACTAAAGCAACAAATCCTTGATAGTCAATCTGCAAATGATAATCAAGAGGAATCTTTAAATAATCCTCTATAGTCTTAATAGTTAAATCTAATCCTCCATAAGAGTAAGCTGCATTAATCTTATGATATCCTTTATAACCAGGGATCTTTACTCTAGTATCTCGTGGAATAGACAATAAACCTACTTGCTTAGTTTCTAAATTAAAACTAGCTACCATTATCGTATCAGAACGTCTAAGCCCCTTTTTCTTAGCATCTGAACCTAATACGACTAAATTAAATTTATCTTCTAAATTAACTTCTCTTCTTTCATTTTTTTCTTTAACCTGCTTAGGGGTTGCATCAAAGAAGGATTTATTAAAGATTACAAATCCTATACCAGCAATAAATACAGTTGCCAATAGTAAGCTACTAATAAACTTTTTAGACATTATTTCACCCCTTAATTACAGGAGGGAGTTCCGGGTTTCAATCGTTTGTGGATGAATTATAGCCTCCTGTTCTAAATTATATCTAATTGTATTATCACAAGCAATTCTAACTGCTTCATTTAAGGGTTGCCCCTTGACCTTGGCCCTTAATTTATCAATAGCTTTACAATCTCTATTTGGTTCAATATAATCAGCCAAAAATATAATTTTATCTAAATCATTCATTTGGGGGCTACCTAAAGTATGAAGGCTAATAGCTTGTAAAATATCTTGGTCACTAATCTTAAATCTTCTTTTCACTAATTGAGCACCTACGGGCCCATGTAATAAAGCAGGTATCTTTTGACAAACACTGTCTATCACTATACCAAACTCTTTTGCCTTTTGCAATAGCAGTTTCTTAGAGAAACCCTTAGCACAATCGTGTAATAATCCAGCCCAACGTGCTTTTTTAGTACTAACATTATATCTGCTTGCTAATTTAACAGCAGTATTTCTAACTCCTAAACTGTGTTTTAAACGCTTAGTACTAATCATATCTTTTAATTTTCTTATAATCTCTTCTTCAGTCATTCTTCATTCCTCCACATATAAATTATATTTATTGATATAAGATTCAATTTCTTTAGGCAATTGATACTTAATTGGTTGTCCAGCCTTAACCCGTTGTCTAATATCAGTCGAGGAAATAGCTAAGCTAGGAATCTTTAATGTATAAATACTATTTCGATAAGCAGCGTAAATCTCTTGTCCTAATTTAGAAAGGGAATAACCAGGTCTACTAGCAGCAATAAAATTTGCTTCCTTTAATAGTTCTTCAGGATTCTTCCAAGTGAAAATTTCTAAAATTGCATCCGCTCCAGTAATAAAATAAATCTCTGCTTGAGGGTAAATTTTCTTAAATTCTTTAACTGTATCTATAGTATATGATAACCCAGTTCTATCAATTTCTAACCGTGAAACCCTAAATTTAGGGTTATTTATAGTAGCTAATACAGTCATCGTATATCTATTCTCTGCTGAAGTAATCTTTTGTTCCGTCTTATGTGGAGGATTACCTGAAGGAAGAAAAATCACCTTATCTAAATTATACTGATATGCTGCACACTCTGCTGTTAAAAGATGTCCATTATGAATTGGATCAAAGGTCCCTCCCATAATTCCAATTGTTAGTTTATCTTCTACCATAAATGTCAACTCCTAATTCAATTTTTGGCTTAGTTATTATATTATAATAATTATACTATTCTCTCAAGAAAGTTTCATCACATATTTATAAAGACAATTGGGCAAAATTTATTTAGGAGGGGATTTGATGTCTAAAACTAAACTATCATCTACACTAGCTAAACAAAAATTAATTGAACTAAAAAATTTGTATCAACAACCACCTAATCCAAATATTATTCCTAATAAATTATATCATTATGTTAGAGAAAACCAACGAAAGTTAATTGAGGAAGCAATTAATAAAATAAAAAAAGATGGACTTAAAGTGGCTAATCCTAGAGATACTACAAGCATTATAGATGATAAAACTCAAAGACCTGCTGGTATTTATTTTTGGGGCCAACCAATCAAAGATGAAATACATATTGAAGTAGAAATTGATGATCTTAACTTAAATCAATTGTATGCCTTCCCGCATCAAATAGCTGATACTATTTTAAAGATAAACCAAAATTATATATTACCAAATAATTTTTGGGCCAAGTTAAAGAAAATAGCACAACCTATTCCATTTAGTGAATATAAGGGACAATTTAGAGCTGAATTTATTTATACTGTTGATATTTCCCCTGAATTACTAAAAATTAACTCAAAACCTTTAGTTACTTCTTAAGTAAAAGATCAGCTGCTTGTCTAATATTTTGAGTAGTACCAACTATAAATACTCTATTTGACTCTTTAACAACAGCATTACCATGAGGGATTACCAGATCATCTTTATTTTGATCAAATAGACCACCAATTAAAACTTGCTTAGGAAAATCATCTGCTTTAGTTATCTCAGAAATAGTCTTCCCATGACACCATGCGCCCTGAGGAATAGTTAAAATAGAAACTTCTGCTTTCCCACCACCTAATGACACAACCTTTCTTACCTCAGGTTGTTCAATATCTAAAACAAATTCTCCAACCATCATATCAACTATTCCTGCAATGGTTGTTGCACCAGCTAATTGGTAGGCACTCTTGTACTCTGGGTCCCTCATACGAACCATAATTTTTTCTACTCCAAAATCTTTAGCCAATAAAGAAAATGATAAGTTATCAGCGTCATTTCTCATGACTCCTATGGCTACATCTGCTTTTTCAATCCCTGCTTCTTTTAAAGTATTAATATTAGTAGCATTACCATGAATACTAACTGCCCCATATTCAGAATAAACCCTCTCACAGACTTCTTCATCTACATCAATTACTACTACATCATGTTTCTCTACTAATTGCTTAGTCAAATTGCGCCCTACAATACCAGCACCTGCAATTATAATATACATCTTATCTCCTCCAAGCTTGTTTACTAAAAAGTACAAATATAGGTAAGATTTCTAACCTCCCAGCTAACATTCCAATGATGTACGTTATCTTAATCCCGGCAGATAAACTTTGCATCTTTTCTACACTAAAATAAAACGGGCCAATATTCCCCAAAGCTGAAAAAATACCAGAAAAAGCCTGCCACGCTGATAAGTTAGAACTAATAGCTGTGATTGCTCCCCCTATAACAATTAAAATCAACCATCCAAAAACTAAAGCTACAGTTTTAAATATCTCCTGGTCAGATATTTTATTTCCATCTACTACTACTGGTAAAACTGCATGTTTAGGATAATAAATCTTCTTGACTTCACGTTGTAATAATTTATTTAAAATAGCTACTCTAATTATTTTAATTCCCCCTGCAGTAGAACCAACGCAACCTCCAATAAACATTAGTAGTAAAAAAAATTGTTTGGCTAATGCAGGATAAAAAGAAGTAATAATACCTTCTGTTGCAAATCCTGTAGTAGTTAAAATAGATACTACCTGAAATAAAGTATATCTAATTGTTCTTTCTAACCCTGACCATTTAAACGGGAAGGCTAAATAATGATCTAATATAATTAAGCTAGATACACCACTAATGATAGCCCAAAAATACTTCATCTCTATCTTATCCCATAATGCATTAATCTCACCTGTCAACACCTTATAGTGAACCAGAAAGTTTATTCCTCCTAGTGTCATAAACAAAATAGTTACATATTCAATTAATTTATAATATTGATAACCAGTTTGTTTAAAGTAAGCAATACTAGCATCATAATTAGTAAAACCACCGGTTGATAAAGTAGTAAACGAATGAGTTATTGCATCAAACAAGGATACCCCTAATATCTTTAGTAAAATAATCTCTAGTAAAGTAAATAAAGCATAAATCCCCCATAAAATCTTAACTGTTTTAAAAATATTAGGTACTGGTCTACTTTGGTTTATTTTATGACTTTCTGCAGTAAATAATTGAAATAATCCTGCTTGACCACGAAAAGTAACAACCAAAAAGAAAGTCAAAAAGCCTAATCCACCTAACCACTGAATTAAACAACGCCAAAACTGAATAGACTTAGGCAGATTACTTAAATCTGTAAAAACAGTAATTCCTGTAGTAGTAAATCCACTAACTGTCTCAAATAAAGTATCTAAATAGGTATAATCTAATTTTAAATAAAAAGGTAAGGCTCCAACAAAAGAGATAGTAATCCACCCTAAAGCACACACTAACATTCCAGTTGTCAAGTTGATTTTTCCCTTTTTAAATTTAAATTGAGTAATAAATCCTAATCCTAAAGATAATAAAGCAGGAATAATAAAAGCATAAACCAATTCTTCTCCGTAAATAAAGCCAACTACTATAGGCAATAGCAATGTACATCCTAAAACAATTAATAATGATCCTATTAAACTGATAACAGTCGTTAGTTTTTGATTAAACAATCAATCACCTCCTATCTAATATGCTAATAAATTCACTTAGTTTCTCTATTAATAAAAAATCCTTCTCCATTCAATCATTAACCGGTGAATCACCTCTGGCTAATTTTAATATTCAAACTATACATTAATTAGATAACAACTCCTCTATTCCTTCTTTTCCAAAAGAATATGTCTCTCCACAAAAATGACATTTAATCTCTACTTGTCCTTCCTTATCTAACGCTTCACGTAATTCTTCTTCACCTAAACTCATAATCAAATCCTGCATTCTTTCTTGGCTACACTTACACTTATATTCAACATCTTTATTAGCTAACACCCTAAAGTCAAATCCAGTCAATAATTTCTCTAATAATCCTTCAGGACTCATACCTTCTTCAATTAAACTACTAACTGATGTAACTGTTGCTAGGTTATCTTCTAACTGCTTAATTGTTTCTTCACTGGCGTCTGGCATTAACTGAATAATAAATCCACCTGCTGCTTTAACAGATAAGTCTTTGTCAACTAAAACTCCTAAGCCGACTGAAGAAGGTGTCTGCTCAGATTTTGTAAAATAATAAGTTAAGTCATCACCAATTTCTCCAGAAACTAAAGGAATACTACCATGGTAGGGCTCTTTGAGTCTCATATTTTTAGTTACAAAAAGTTGACCTTGACCAATTCCTTTAGCTACATCTAACTTCCCCTTTTGATTAGTCATTAGCTTAACTTGGGGATTTGTTACATAACCTCTCACTTGTCCATATTGATTACCTTGGGCAATAATTTTGCCTAAGGGGCCATTCCCTTCTATTCTTAAAGTAACTTCATCTCCTGACTTAAACATTGAGCCCATCAATAACCCAGCAGTTAAAGTCCTACCTAAAGCTGCTGTTGCTACAGGCGTGGTTTGATGTGATTGGTGGGCTTGATTAACTACTTTAGTTGAACGAACTGCTAATGCTCTAACTTCTTTATTAGTTGTCATAGCTCTTACTAAATAATCATTCATCTCTATCACCTCTTAATTTTTTTAGTTCTTTTACTATTCGGTAACTATTTCCAGCTACATTACCTAACTCAATTTTAGGTTTTAGGTGACCATGAAAATCACTACCAGCGGTACTTAATATTTCTTTTTGTTTAGCTAGTTTGACAAAACCTTCAATTTCCTCTTGATCATGATAAGTACTATAAGATTCTAAACCCTGTAAGCCCGCAGTTATCAAATCATCAATCACTTCTTTATCATTATAACTTAAAGTAGAACCTGGATGGGCCAAAATAGCTACACCACCTAATTGTCTAATCAATTCTATTGCATCTTTAGCTTGAGGCTTCCAACAAGGAACATAAGCCTTGGCCCCTGCCTTAAAATAATCTAAATAAAAATTAAAATAGGGTTGGTCACTTTTATCTCCTTTTAAATATGTTTGTAGTTTATCATTACCCTGATTCTCTGGTTTACTTAGCAATACTTCAGCAATAAATCCACCTAAAGGGCGCTCATGATCAGTTTGAGCTAATACTTCTTGAGCAGTAATATTAAATCCTAGCTCTTGTAACCTGGCTATTCTTTTATAAAATTGTTCCTTTTTAGCTTCTTCCATTCCTGCTAGTAACTTATCTATCTTAGGAGATTTCCAATCAAGATAATAGCCTAAAATATGTAAAGTATTATCCCTATATCTTGTATCAAATTCAACCCCGGGAATAATCTCTAAATCTTCTCCTCTAGTTAATTCTAAAGCTTCATCTACTCCATCCGTTACATTATGGTCAGTAATAGCTATTGCAGCTAATTTTTTTTCTTTAGCCTTCTTTATTATTTCCTGAACAGAATAATCAGCATCATCACTATAATTAGTATGAATATGTAAATCTATTTCTTTCATTATTTTCCTCCCTATTATTATTCTAATCCTCACTATACCAAACTTTGCTTACTAAAATCAATAATTAATTATCCTCCTACCTAATTTTGAAATCAAATCATAATTCTGGTATAATGATTTAAAGGAATTTATTAAGGGGTGAAATTATGAGATTAATCAAAGTAGAAAATATAACAGCAAATATGAAACTAGCTAAACCTGTTTATCATCAAGGTCGAGTCCTATTAAATGTATACTGTTCTAATTTACATAAGTATAAAAATAAATTACTAGATATTGGCATACATCATATTTATATTGAAGACGAAAAATCTAAAAATATAGAAGTAAATGATATAATTAATCGAAAAACAAGAATAAAAAGCAAGAAAGTAATTAAAAAAACAATGGAAAACATCTCTCAAAATAAAAAAATAGAGGTTAATAAAATAAATGAGGCTATTCAAAATATAATCTCAGACATTACAAACCAAGAAACTATTTTAGTTAACTTAATAGATATCAAAACTACTGATGATTATACCTTTGAACATTCAGTTAATGTAGCAGTCTTATCTATATTATTAGGTAAAAGTTTAAATTATAATCGAAAACGATTAATTAAATTAGGTACCGGAGCTTTACTACATGACATTGGCAAAGTATCTATCCCCGAAGAAATACTAAAAAAACCAGATAAACTTACTGATCGGGAATATAATATTATTAAAGAACATCCAAAATTAGGCTACGAAAATATAAAAGGCTATTATAATCTTAGTCCTCTCTCTCAAATAGCAATTCTATCACACCATGAAAAATACGACGGTTCAGGTTACCCTCATAGACTAGCTAAAGATGATATTCATGAGTTTGGAAAAATAGTTGGCATAGCCGATGTTTTTGATGCACTTACTAGTGATAGATGTTATCGTAATCGCTGGCCAGTTCACAAAGCAGTTGACTTCTTAATTTCTAAAGCCAATGAAGAATTCGACCCACAATTAGTCAATAAATTTGTTAAAAACATTGCGCTGTATCCTAACGGAATTTCAGTAAAATTAAGTACTGGAGAGAAAGCAATTGTTAAAAAACAAAATCAAAATTGTCCTACTCGACCAATAGTTAGGGTGATTGAAGATAAAAAGGGAGAAGAACTAGAAGAATATAAAACACTGAATTTAACAGAAACACTTAATATTACTATCATTGATGAAGAACAAAAATAAGTCTTTAAAAGCTCTAGTCATAATTAAGACCAGAGCTTTTTAAAGACTACTTATTTTTCTGTACTAGAATCTGGTTTTGCACTACTAGACTTGCTTTATTTAATAATTTCTTAGCTGATTGATAATCTTCTGGTCTAATCTGTATTTGATTAATAACTAGATTAAATTTAACTATAATTTCTTTTTTAGCTACTTGATAATCAATTAATACTTTACCTATTCTATTCTCAAACTTAAATCTGCTAGGCAAATAACTTACTTTAAAATCTGATGGTAGTTTTATTTCAATTCTTCTTTTTACATCAATCTTATAACCTAAATAAAGAGGATATTTTCTTTTTTTAGCTGCTGCTAATCCATTTAAATTAATAGGATATCTAATTGGTTGTAGAGCAAATAAATTCCCCATCTGTTTAGCATAATTAGATACTTTCATATCGGAAATTGTAACCATAAAATGTTTATCTAAATTTATTACCCCTTCTAGCTTTGGTTGCACATGCTTGGCACCTGGAAATCCTTGACTAATCCCTCGTTTGATTAAGATCTTTCTTTGTTGAGGGCTATATCGTCTAAAAATATTCTTATATTTATAGTCATAAATTCCGGTGTATCCTTCCTGATAGTTAATAATTGCACTGCCATCTTTATTTAGTTTAACTTGTTGCTTAATTGACATTTGATTGGCCCTAGCAGACATTATTGGAGTTTCAGTGATTTTATTTACCATTGGTAATAAAACTTCTTTTCCCTGATCTCCTAGTAAATAACCATACCTAGTGCCACTACTAGTTGGATCAAGGTACTGATCTCTAGCTGGCAAATAAACAATCATATGATTAAATAATGCTGGACTTACTATCTTTAACTTAGGGTCTGATCTACGATTTATTAAAACAGGTTGGCCCTTAACACCTATCTCTTTTAACATAGCAATTAATAAAGTAGCCTTATCTTTACAATCTCCATACTTGTTTTGATAAGTCACTATAGCTTTATGTGGTTTATAACCATTAATTCCAAACTCTAACCCAATATATCTTATATTAGAAGTTACATAATTATAGATAGCTCTAATCTTTTCTTCCTTACTACTAGCTAATTTAGTCAAATCTTTTACTTTATTCTTTATCTTAGCATTTAATTTATATTGGTTATTAATCAATCCTTTATACCACATACTAACTTGAGACCAAGAATCAAGAGTAGATAATTCAACTCTTGGCGCTATATCTATCAGTGGTGGCATATTGGGTTCTTTAATTATTGCTGGTATATCTTTTCTGTACCAAGTATAAATCTTTTTTTGCTGCTGTTGTTTAATCTGTGGTTCTAATTCCATTGCCTCCACACGATAATTTAGTTCTTTATCCTCTGGAAGCTTAACAACAAATTTCTTTTCTTTGATTGGTACTATATCTTGAAAGATTTCTCTATGCCAGAATTGGCCTTTAATTGGATAACTTTCTATTTTCTTTAGATATTCTAAAACTATAATACTTCCTTGCTTTACTCCAGGCATAGAAATAACTTTAATTCTAGCATCTGAATAAATACTATTTTGACTAGCTCCTGCTGGAGTTATTATATTGATTCCATCCTCTTGAGGCTTAATAACCTTACCACTAGGTTCAATAGTTTTAGCTTCTACTATTTTAATCTCTTCATTAGACTTATTAAACCGAATCTTTAACTCTCCAAACCTCTTAATCCCTCGTTTATTAAAGACTTTAACTACTAATCTGCGCCGAATTTTATCTTGACTTGTTGTATGATCAGCTATTATCTCCTCCTTTATGATTACTGCTTCTGCTTGGGGATAATCCCTTTGTGATGGAGCCACCTGCAAAATTCGATCTACATTTGTCTGGGCCAACACCGACATTGTAAATACTAAACTAAACATTACAACTAAAAAAACTACACTAAATGATTTTTTATAATTCATCTTAAACCTCCTCGTGTAATAAATTTTATCTTTAACCTATACCTATATTACCATATTTATCTTAAAAAGTGAATTTAGTATTTTAACTACGGAGTTTAGTAAATAATATTAAATAAGAAACACTATTTAAAGGGGGATAATATGCACAATAAAATTAAGCAGATATTAATTTGGGAAATAATAGGTGGATTTTGGATTATTATAGTTGGATCACTTTTACATTTTTTATATGATTGGTCTAATAATTTACTAATTATAGGCATATTTAGTCCTGTAAATGAAAGCGTATGGGAACATTTAAAATTAGGTTATTGGTCACTTTTCTTTTTCTCTTTGGTTGAATATTCATTTATAAAAAAGAACATCCATGGTTACTTTTGGGGGGAATTTCTAGGGATCTTATCGCTTGAAGGATTTATTTTAATAATATTCTATACATATACTGCGCTCATAAAAAAACATATCTTATGGATAGATATAACTTCATATTTAATTGGATCAATCATTTGCCAAATAGTAAGCTTTAAGATCATTAAAAAACAAATTCCAAAAAGAATTAATATTTTAGGATTAGTTCTTTTTATAACTTTTGGATTAATACTAATACTATTTACATTTTTTCCACCTCATTTTTCGATTTTTATGGATTCTAATACAGGAACATATGGAATTTATGGAAGATAAGTTTAAACTTAATTCTCTGCTTTGATTAGCTGGGCTATCTTGCTGTTAGCCACAGAATAACCTGGCTAATTCAGATTTAAAGACCCTGTCAAATGCATTAATTTTAGTTTATTAGCTAAAATTTTATCTCTTATCATTTTTACGTCTATCTTAACTAATTTTAATTCATTTCTTTTTTCTTTAAATTTATCTGCAGTGATACCTCCAGCTTGCAATTGTTTCTTAAAAAGTGCGGTTTCTAATCTTAATTTTTCTAATACTGTCTTTTTTTCTTGTAATTGAAGTTTAATTTGTAGTAACTGCTCTAGTAAATCTTTTACTTGCACTCCTAAGTCTGCAACTAAGCTTTGATAATCTTTTTTCAAATTAACTAATTGGTCTTGATAATCTTTTTTAGCTAATTTCTGATAACCACTATCAAATAAATTATAGTTAATATTGACTCCTACCTGCCAATCTGCAGATTGATAATTGTAATTTCCAGTAAATTCAACCTTAGGCTTTGCTTTGGCCCTCTCCCACTTTAATTTTTTAGAAACTAATTTTCTTTGTACTAGATTATACTTAATTTTAGGAACTTCTGTCTTAGCCTTCTTCACTAACTTACTCTTCTTTATTTTTTCCACATTAAAATCTTTTACTTTATGTTTTAGCTTTTTTAACCAAGGAGTAATATTTAATAATATTTTTTTACTTTTCTTATATCCTAACTCTTGGCGCCAATTTCTTTTAATCTGTTTAAATTTATTCTTTATTTTCACTAAGGTAATTTTTGCTTCTTGTGCTTTGATTTGAGCAGCTAAAACCTTCCTTGGCCCTGCTTCTTTAATTTCCTTTTGCTCTTTTATTTGCTCTAAATTCTGTTTAGCTAACTTATAATTATTAAAAAATATATCTTGTTTATGTTTTATTCGTAATAAATTTAAATATTTTGTTATCCAGTCAATCTTTTTTAATTCTCGTTGCCACTTTAATTCTATCTTTGCTTTTTGCAAATCTGTCTGTAAAAAATAATATTCTTGTCTTAATTCTGACGGTAGCTGTGGGTATAATTTCTGAGAAAAACTTAACTTCAAATCTAGCTTCTTTTCTAGATTAGTAAATTTAAATGAGTTACTTACCAATTTATCTTGACCTAAGGTTAACTTAGGATTAAGTTCTAGTCCCCAAATAAATGATTTAGTCCCTTCTAAATTAAAAATAAATTTCTTTCGCCGTTCTATCTCATCATCTAAAGCACCTAGTTGGTTTAATTCTGTAATAGTTTCTCGACTATAATTAACATGCCCTGCTAAATTTAGTTGCCAAGCCATCTTAGCCTTTAGTTTAATTAATTGACGCTTTAAATTATTCACTTTATATCTAAGATCTCTTAAAGCAGAGTTATGTTTTGTTCCCCATTTAATTGCCTGTTGAAAATAGATTTCTTCCGCTCGGCTGACTAAAGAAAAAGATAATAATATCCCCATAATTATTATCCAACTTAACACCTTACTTCTTTGGACTAAAATCATCAAACCTCACTCCAATCTGCAATCCCATCTGTTGTTTTAAATTTAAAATAGCCAGATAATAATTAGTTATAGCTATTTGATAATTAGATCGACCTTTTAATAATCTAATTTTGACTTGTAATAATTCATTTTTACTTCTTAAACCAGCTTGTTGGTACTCCTTAATAATTTTGTAACTCTTTTTAATTTGCTTTAGATGCCGCTTGCGTAATTTCAAACTACCAATAGCCTGAATTAACTGCTGGTAATCCCTCTTGACTCCAGTTAATAAATCTCTTCTAATTTTTTCTTCTTGTAAAATTGCTAATTTATTCTTTTGCTTTACTCTTTGTATTTCTAATAGAGGTATATCAAGTACTTTAATTCTTTTTAAATTAGCTGTAGTCAATTCTATTCTCTTTTTATTAAGTTTTAAAACTAAATTATTTTCTTTAGCAATTCTTACTGCTTCTTTTTTAGTTATTCTCCAGATTCTAGGAGAGTCCAGCTTTAACATATTTGCTTTTTGATTCTCACTTATTCCGATAGTAGTTTTAAATTTTTGCTGTAGTAAATGATAATCATCTCGAGCTTTTTTTAGTTCATACTCTACACTATTATATTCTATTTGTTTTTCTAATAATTTTATTCTTTTTTTGTGACCTTTTCGGACTTGAATACGAATATTCTTTAACTCTTTCTTTTTAAGTAGTAACTGGCTTTCCTTTAACTGTAGGCTCTTTTTCTTTTGCAACAAATTCAAATACTGCTTAGTTAGCTTAATAATTACTTCATTTCTTTGCTGATAATAATTTCTTTTAGCTTCTAAAAAGGCCAGTTTATTCTCTAAATATTTAGTATGGGATTGTAACAAGAGATTATTAATTTTATTTTTCTGATAAATTAATTTATTAGTTTTTAACTTTGTCTTAGCAATTTTTAAATCTAAGTCCTCTTTTAAAGCCAGTTTAATTGCTTTTTGTAAAGAAAGACTTGGTTGTTTAGCCACAGCAACTGGTATCATAATCATAATTAACACTATGATAAGAAGTATAATTTCAGATCTTTTCATTTATAGCACTTCCTTATTAAGAAATAAAATCTAGCTTCTCTAATAAAAAGTATAATATCTTTTTCTGTCGGACAACTACTCGGACTTTGCTTAACATACCTGGCTTTATTTTCTCCGGTCTGCCTTGATTATCATAAAGTTTGGTGCCCTTAATTGTTGCTTCTACATCATAAGGCAACTTTGAATTTCTTGACATCATATTAGCATCTTTTGATATTTTAGTTATTTCTCCTTCTAAAGTTCCATACTCCTTATAAGATAAGGACAAAAAGCGGTATCTAACTGTTTGGCCTACTTCTAACTTGCTAATTTCTTGATTAGGTACTGTAATCTCCATTTTATAGTTAGAATTTATTTGAGGAATAATTCGTATTATTTTTAGTCCCGAAGCCATATAATCTCCTTTATTAAATTGTTGTAATACTTGAATTGTACCACTAATTGGGGCAGTTACCCTACTTAAGTTTATTTGTTGATCAGTCTCTAGAGACTGTTGTGTTAAATTAACCAATCTATCTTTTTTAGTTTTTATTTCTTGTTGTATATCTACTAAAGTTTTATTCTTATAAGCTTCTAAAATAAGTTGAGCTGATTTATACCTCGCTTTTAACTCTTTCAATCTACTTTCAGTAGTAGCACTAACACTTAAACTTTTTTCTTGTAAATACCTTCGTTTAGCTTGATTGCAGTCAATCCGTAACTGGGCCTTTTTATATTTATAAATTAAGTAGCGACTATAATAAAATCTTGCTTTAGTTTTTAATAGATTACTACCTTCTTCTTTTATACTCTTTTTTAATAGTTTTAAATTTTTTATTTCTATCTTTAACTTTTTTATTTTTTGGTTTAAATTATCCTGTTTTGTATTTAAATAAGTAGTCTTTATTTTATAAAGCAAATCTCCCTTTTTTACCTGCTGGCCTTCTTTATAATTTAACTTTTTTATATTACCACCACTAATATTTTGAATCACACTAACTTCTTGAGCAGGTCGCACTAAACCATCTGCTTTGACTACTATATCTATTTCTCCAAACCACATCCAAATAAAAGCTACTGCCAATAAAGTAATAAGTAGATAAATAAAAATAGCTATAAAATTAGGAACCTTGGCTTCTAACATTTCCTGACTATAGGATAAATCTTCAAAATCAATTATTCTTTCTTTCATGATGCATCTACCTCTAACTCATTATTTTCCAGAGTTTGGCCCTGCCATAACTGATAGTATTTTCCTTGTTTTTGAATTAACTGCTGATGAGTTCCTAATTCAATAATCTCTCCCTCATCTAAAACTACAATTTTATCACACTGCATGATAGTGCTTAATCGATGGGCAATTATAATTGTTGTAATATCTTGGCTTATATCTTCAATAGTATTATGAATTGCTTTTTCAGTTGCTGTATCAAGATTACTCGTCGCCTCATCTAAAATAAGCAGATCTGGATCTTTAAGAATAGCTCTCGCAATAGCTATCCTCTGCTTTTGACCTCCTGATAAATTTGATCCTCTCTCTCCTACCATTGTGTTATACCTTAACGGTAATTGATTAATAAATTGATGAATTTGAGACTTCCTAGCAGCATTTATTATCTCCTTCATAGCTATATCTTGAAAACCAAAAGAGATATTTTCTCGCAAAGTTCCACTAAATAAAAATACATCTTGAGGAACATAACCAATCTTTTGTCTTAAGATTTCTAAGTTAATATCTTTTATATTATAGCCATCTAATAAAATTTCTCCATTATCTGGGAGATAATACTTTAATATTAATTTAGCTAAAGTAGTCTTTCCTGAACCACTTTCTCCTACTAAAGCAATTTTTTCACCTGCTTCAATATCTAAGTTGATATTTTCTAAAGCTAATTTTCTTGTTCCATAACGGAAATTAACATCCTTCACCTCAATTTTACCCTCCAATTTATCTAGTTGTATCTTCTTAGATTCATTTTGTTTTTCTTGTTCTAAATCAAAGATTTCTCCTAATCTATCAGCTGCTACATAAGCCTCCATTAATTTAGGCTGCAAATTAATTAATCTCTGAATTGGATTATAAAAGTAGGCTAATAATGCATTAAAAGTAATTAACTGACCTACACTAATCACTCCATTAATTACCTTCAATCCACCAACCCACAAAATTACAAATTCACTAACTGAGGTAAGCAATTTTTGCAATGACCCCTGAATATTACGCATAAAAGTAGCTTTGAATATAGATTTAATATACTTGATAAACCTACTTTCAGTCTCTAAATTAGCCTGTTCTTCTCCATTAAATGCCTTTATAGTAGCTACTCCAGAAACTGATTCTATCAGATAAGATTGCATATTAGCTGAATTTTCCATTTCTTTACGATGAATCCTCCGTAAAGGTTTACTAAAGCCCAAAACAATTAATACATAAAGAGGAATAATTACAGCTGCAACCCAAAACAGAGTAGAACTTTGAATATATAAAACAATTCCCCCTCCAGCAACTAATAAACTATCAATCATTACTGTAATAGTAGCCCCAGAAATAGCCTGTCTAATTTTCGCTGTATCCCGTAATCTAGATAAAATCTCTCCTACTTTTCGAGAGTCAAAAAAAGACATTGGCAGTTCTAATACATGTTGATAATAATTAAGAATCAAAGAAATATCTATTTTCTGGCTTAAATAAAGAAGTAAATGCTTTCTAAAAAAGTTCATTAATATTTTAAAGAGAGTTAATAAGACTATCCCAATAGAAATAATATGTAAAGTTTTAACCAATCCATCAGCTAAAATAGTATCAATCAAATACTTAAAGTAAAATGAACCTGCTATCCCCAATAAAGTATATAGCATAGAAGCAAAAAATATCTTAACTAATAACCCTTTATGCGGAGTTATTAAACCTAAAAAACGTTCAAAAAAGCCAGTCTTTTCATCGCCCGTTTCAAAATCTTCAGTAGGAGTAATTAAAATTAATACTCCTGTCCAAATTTCATAAAAATCTTCTGGGTCATAATAGACCATTCCTTCGGCTGGATCAGCAACTACTATTTCATCTTCATTTATTTCATAAACTACCACATAATGCATTAAATTATCTTTTACCACATGAGCTATAGCAGGCAAAGGTACTTCAGAAGTTAAATCATCTGATTGGCCTTTTACTCCCTTTGCTTCAAAACCAAGCTTTTTAGCTGCCTTGATTACTCCTAGAGCATTGGTACCTCTCTTATCCGTTCCAGCAATTTCTCTTATTTGAGTAATTGGTATTTCCAAATCATAGTGTTTAGAAATTGTAGCCAAACAGGCTGCAGCACAATCTGTTATGTCGTGTTGTTTAATGCAGTAATAGGATTTGAATAACCGCTTGATTTTTCTAATTATTAGTTTCAATATTTTCTTCATTTTATCACCTTTTTTACTTAGATATTAATAACCTTTATTTTATAAGTTAACATTTTATTCTATATAAAGTAATATTATTATAAGCTATTTTATAACAATATCACCTAATAGCCATATATAAATTAAACAGGTAATTACAAATAATACTTTCCAAAAAACGCCTAATATGTTTTTAATTGTTTTTGAAAAAATCTAAATAAACACCTAGACCAACCACGGCTTAACCCCCCAATATTGGAGAAAATCTATATCATACTCAATCATTCGTAACTTCTTATTTTATGCAATAGAGACTTCAGGCTTAATCTTTTTATCTTTAACAGCTCGATAATATTGAGTTGGAGCTTGGTTATTTAAACTACCATGTCTACGCCTGTTATTATAATATCTCATATATTCACTAACAATCTCATAGACCTCTATATAACTTTGAAATTCATTACGACTATAACATTCATCTTCTAATATAGAGTGGAATGATTCAATATGAGCATTCATATTCGGAGTTTTTACTGGTATTCTTTGATGCTTCATGCCTAGAGATTGACAAGTACTACCAAAGAGTTTAGATGTAAACTGTGGACCATTATCTGTTCTTATAACAGGTAAATCCATACCTTTAGTTAATTCTCTTTTAGCAAGAGCCTTTTTTAATACTCTGCAGGCATCTTCAGCTTTACAACTTAAACCTAAGTGGTAGTCAATTATTGACCTATCAAAGACATCTATTACTGATAACTGAAAGAAGAATTGATCTGTTCCAGTGATACAACCATATTTAAGATCCATCTCCCAAAGTTGATTAAAATTACTAATCTCGTCTCTCTTAGCTAACCTTCTAGGGTGACGATTTTTTATCTTTCTTTGAGGTCTTAATATATCAAGCTCTTTGCACAATCTATATACCTTTTTATGGTTGATTTCAAGCATATAATCTTCCTTTAGACAAGTAGTTAATTTCTTATAACCATAAGGATTATTTAAGCTTTTTCTTTTGATCCTTCGGTAATGAGTTAACAGAACCTGTCTTACGAGCTTTTTTAACCCAAACATAAACAGTGCTTTTAGAAATTTCATGGCGCCGAGCTACTAAAGAAATATTATCTATCTGTCTGCATTCTTCTACCACTTGCTTTTTAAGTTCGTCAGAATACTTTGTTATAGGCATTTTTAGTCCCCCTAATTTTAAATTATTTCCATTATACTGCTAACAAACGATTTCTACAAGTCAGTTAGGGGGGGATATAGATATCATCTTTACTTAATAAATTTTAGTTATGTATTCCTTTATTATTTAAAACATTAATTAATTTTTCTTTGTGCTTTATGTCTCTTTTTACAATTAATTCTTCATCATTTTTTAATAATAATTTTATAGTTTGTCTACTCAAAATTCTTTTTTCAGTATAAATTTTATACCCTATAATATTTTCTAATTTTATTGTTTTATCTTTATATACAAAATAATTATTACCTATTAATATAGAATTTTGATTGAGTTTTGCACTTAAAGAAAGAAAAAAACCAGCTATCACAAAAAACATTATTCTATCCATTATATTTTGCTGGTAAAAAGGAATAAGTTCTTTATTGTGAAAAGTGAATGCTGAAACATAAAATAAGAAAAACAGTCCTATGTATAACACATTCAACCCTGTAGAAAATTTCACTTTTATTTCAATAGAATTATCTAATTTCTTACAAATAGTTTTAAATAAGATATCTATTGTATAAAAAGCAACAGAAAACAACATAAAAGAATAACTAATTAAATAAACAACTTTGTCTGACAAATCATATGATCTTATTATTAAAAAATCAATAAAATATGGTAATAATATTAACAATATTAATCCCCATAATGCATAATTTAGAAAAACTCTTTTTTTATAAAACTGTTTCATTGGTTTCCCCCATTTCTTTTTACTCGTTCTATTAAGTTATATTAGAGTAAAACTTTTTAATTATAAAAATATTTACTTTTTAAAAAGCCTCCTTTTTTCAGTATCGAAAAAAGGAGGCTTACATTATTTAAAATACCGTAGTAGCAGTACCCACTGTTGTAGCTATTCCTCCTATTGTAGTCCCTATAGCTGAAGCTGCACTTGCTCCACCATAAAAAGCTGCTGCTCCAGCTAATGGACAAGAAGCCGCTGCTAAAGCTATTCCACCCGCCACAGCAACTTCCGTCCAACCCCCTCCATTAATTTTACTTAATTCTTTCTGGCTTAATTCACTTAAATTTGATTCAGTTATTTCTTGCATTATAATCCCCCTCATAAAATATTTTTTCGAATTATAAATATAATGTTATTTATTCTCTAATTCCATCAACTATAAGAGTTCCCCCACATATAAATGTAGGTGCATCATTAAGTACTCCTATCCCAGTTGTATCATCAAGTATTGTTTCACCTATCATAGCAACTCCTATACCAACTTTAGTCCAATTAACTCCACCATCAACCATCATTAACTCTTCCTCACTCAATTCATTCATCTCAACATTAAACAAAGCTTCCATACTATAATCTTCTCCTTCAAATATTTTTAATCCCCGAGAAGTTTACAATTATATATTACCACATTTATCCTTTGGTGTGAACTGTACTTTAGTATAGTCTCTTTTGAACATCCCCTCTCAAACTGTACTAAAGTACAGGATTAATTAGATATCTAACCAAAAACTACACGAAAGTATAGTCTAAAGTGACTATCAATGATAAAAAAATCAAACTTAAATAAGTCTTATTACAAAAAATATAATCTCATTGCCAGTCTCGAAATCTTCGCCAGGGCTAACTAATATTAATACTCCTGTCTAAATTTCATAAAAATCTTCAGTATCATAATAGACCATTCTTTCAGCTGGATCAGTAATTATTATTTCATCTTCATTTATTTCATAAACTACCACATAATGCATTAAATTATCTTTTACCACATGAGCTATAACAAGCAAAAGTACTTCAGAAGTTAAATCATCTCTCTCTTGGCTTCAAAACCAAGCTCTTTAGCTGCCTTGATTACTCCTAGAGCATTGGTACCCCTCTTATCCGTTCCACCAATTACTCAAATTTGAGTAATTGGTATTTCCAAATCATAGTGTTTAGAAATTGTATCTAAATAGGCTGCTGCACAATCAGTCATGTCATGTTGTTTTTAACACAGTAACAGGTCTTAAATAATCGCCTAACATTTTTTATGATCTTTTTAAATATGTTTACAATTCTATCACCTTATTATTTGAATATTAATAACATTTATTTATCATCTCTATATTTTAATATATTTAATTAATCACACTCATAATTTTATACTAATACTCACTAGCGTTGCATTGTAAAATACATGAAATTACTAATTTCAAACTAACTTATTAAGTTTCATATAATTCCATCTGTAATAAAAACTTCAAGTACAATTCAACTAATAAAATTACACTTTCTTTAGCTAAATTAGCAATTAATCATCTAAAATCAATATTTAGAATATATTTCGCAAAAAGGTTAGACTAACCCAAAGAAATAAGGTTATTTTTTTAAGTTATAAGTTATTTAACCAATGCTCCCAATTAAAGTTATTACTAACTATCATAAATATTGAGTATTTTATTTTTCGAGTTAATTTGAGTAATGAACCACTAAATTTAGTCTTTTTCTTGATCAATTTTAATAAAATGAATAAAATTAATGCACTATAGATTTGAGTAAATACTGCATTTTTATTATGTCCAAAGAACCTTTTAATTTTTAAATGTTACTTAATCCACTTGAAAAATAGCTCTATTTGCCGGCTTAACCCCCTAATATTGGAGAAAATCTATATCATACTCAATCATTCGTAACTTCTTATTTTATGCAATAAAGACTTCAGGCTTAATCTTTTTATCTTTAACAGCTCGATAATATTGAGTTGGAGCTTGGTTATTTAAACTACCATGTCTACGCCTGTTATTATAATATCTCATATACTCACTAACAATCTCATAGACCTCTATATAACTTTGAAATTCATTACGACTATAACATTCATCTTCTAATATAGAGTGGAATGATTCAATATGAGCATTCATATTCGGAGTTTTTACTGGTATTCTTTGGTACTTCATGCCTAGAGATTGACAAGTACTACCAAAGAGTTTAGATGTAAACTGTGAACCATTATCTGTTCTTATAACAGGTAAATCCATACCTTTAGTTAATTCTCTTTTAGCAAGAGCCTTTTTTAATACTCTGCAAGCATCTTCAGCTTTACAACTTAAACCTAAGTGGTAGTCAATTATTGACCTATCAAAGACATCTATTACTGATAACTGAAAGAAGAATTGATCTATTCCAGTGATACAACCATATTTAAGATCCATCTCCCAAAGTTGATTAGAATTACTAATCTCGTCTCTCTTAGCTAACCTTCTAGGGTGACGATTCTTTATCTTTCTTTGAGGTCTTAATATATCAAGCTCTTTGCACAATCTATATACCTTTTTATGGTTGATTTTAAGCATATAATCTTCCTTTAGACAAGTAGTTAATTTCTTATAACCATAAGGAAAACCATCACCTGCAACTAATTCTAATAACCATTCTTTTATCTGTTCATCTGAGATTTTTTCACCAGCATAGCTATAAGAATAGCCAGGGATAGGTCTACCATTAGGATTATTTGAGCTATTATCATCTTCGCTATTATGATTAATATTATAATAATAAGTGGATTCTGATAAACCGACAAAGTCTAAAACTGTAGCTATCTTGTAACCTTTCTTTATCCACTTTATTGCAACCTTCACTCTGTCGGTTACTGCGGGTTTGATTGATCTCTTAAATCTCTTAAAATAGCTAATTCTAGTTCTTTTTCAGCAAGTACTTTCTTTAGCTGATCATTTTCAGAACTTACTTTCTCTAATCTTTTAGAAGTTTCTTTGAGCTTTTTCTTTTGATCATTCGGTAATGAGTTAACAGAACCTGTCTTACGAGCTTTTTTAACCCAAGCATAAACAGTGCTTTTAGAAATTTCATGGCGCCGAGCTACTAAAGAAATATTATCTATCTGTCTGCATTCTTCTACCACTTGCTTTTTAAGTTCGTCAGAATACTTTGTTCTAGGCATTTTTAGTCCCCCTAATTTTAAATTATTTCCATTATACTACTAACAAACGATTTCTACAAGTCAGTTAGGGGGCTATATAGTTGCCAACGATCTTTATATAAGGCAGAGATATCTTGAGCATCTAAATCGAAACGATTAGTCACAACTTTAATAACTTTTGGATTATTACTTCTATCTTTAACCTTAATTTTAATTAGTCTTAATTCTTGTTCCATTTTGGTTCCTGAAACTTCAGAACCTAAAATGACATCAGTATCTAGCAAGATGTTGTTTTGCTTATCTGATTTATTTAATGGTATTTTTCTAATATATTCAATTTTAGCATTAGATTTGAGTTTAGTAACAAAATAAATATCTTTTGCAATAAGTTCATCAAACTTTTGATAATCTAAATAAGCTCTATCAAAAATATAAGTGTAACTAGGGTTGAAAGTTAAATTATTTAATATTTCTTTATCATGAATAACTGCATTGCTGATAATTATATTTTCTGGAGCTTTTGTATTTAAATCATAGAGAGTATGCAGTTTTATGCCACCTTTAGAACTTCTAAATTTCGCCCAAAGAAATAGTGATAAACAATAAACAGCAACTAATTGTTGAAGAATCAATTAGTTTAACAGAACCAATCTCTTTTAAAGCTTTTCTATACCCAGTTTGAGATTTAAGACGTTCAAATAGATACTGAAAAATATCATAAAATATTTTGTAGTCTCTATCTTCATTTTTTCTAGATATTTGTGACTTGCTGATTTCTGGTAAAACCTTATTAAGTTTGTTATTTCCTTTTAGTTCTGAAACAAAATCTTCTAAACTATCTTTTTCAGTAAGATGATAATAAAGTAAGCATAGTAAATGTTCTTTAGTTTTAAATTTATGGACTTTATAATCAGAATCGTATTTATCTACCAAATCGTCTAAAAAGTTATCACCTATTATATCTATGAATTTGTTTAATAATATGGTATACTCACTAGTACATTTCATTTTTTAGCTCCTTTGTTTAATGAATTGTGCTGTGAGGGCACTCATTCATTTAAGCAGAGGAGCTTTCATTTTGCAAAGGTAAATTTATCTAAAAAAACGATGCAACGCTAGTGCATTAAAGTATTACTTTTATTAAAATCCATTAAATTATCCCTCCTTTACACTTATATCATTTTTATTAAATTACATATAAAAATAAAAGTCCTCTCTTATTCAATTTACTACTAAATCCTACTAAAAAAGAGGATTCTTTTAATTTTTATTTAAAATATTACTCACAAGTTATAAAATAAAACTAATAATCAATTATAAACTTTTCTCTTTAAAATTTTAATAACTTTTTTATTAGAATCCGGTATAAAAAATTCTTCTTTATTTTCTAATAACAAAACTATTATATTATTATTCTTCTTATCATACTTAATTATATTATCTAAATTAATTATTTTGTTCTTATATATCAAATAATTATCCCCTATTATTAAGTAATAACTTTTAGAATAACTCATAAGACTACTAAATACTAAAAACATAGAAGTTAAAAACATATTAAATGAATTTAACTTGAATTTTAAATTATAACTCCAAACTAAAGCTATTATTAAATATATAATACTTAAAAAAAACATACTTATATAAACTGAAATCTTCAAATTCACTTCAATTCCATTATCTAACTTTTTATAATACATTAAGGTCAATAAATCAATTAAATAATATATAAATACAAAAGAAAAACAAATAAAACTAGATAAATATATAATTCTTTTTATAAATCTACCTTCAGCATAATTTATAAACAATAAGATATTAGGTATTATAAATGACAAAAAAAATATCGTATACAAATAATATTTTTTTATGGTATTCATTCTATCAACTCCAATTATTAAAGGTAATTGTATAATTGGTGGTGTGTTCTAGAACACACCATCAATTAACCTTAAATATCACAAGCATCAATAACTGTAGCCATGCCAATAGCAACTGCAGCTACATTTCCAGTTGAAACTCCTGCAGCTATAGCACACCCCCCTCCTATATAACTAGTCCAATTAACATCTGATAATTCTCCTCCATTAATATCCCTTAATTGCATTTTACTAAGTTCTTTCATCTCGATATCCCTCCTAAAATTTATTAATCTGTAACTAAACTACCTGTAGTTGCTATACCTGTACCTAATGCTGCAATACCAGCAGGAATTCCACAAGCAACAGCTGCAATACCAGCACTAGCAGTACCAACAATAGATAAGGTAAGTGCTGCTACTTTCCCAAAATCACTTCCACCTTCAACCATCATTAACTCTTCTTCATTTAATTCATTCATCTCAACATTAGCCAAAGATTCCATAATGCAATTCACTCCTTTCAAATATTTTTACCTCTCGAGAAGTTTACAATTATATATTACCACATTTATCCTTTGGTGTGAACTGTACTTTAGTATAGTCTCTTTTGAACATCCTTTCTCAAACTGTACTAAAGTACAGGATTAATTAGATATCTAACCAAAAACTACACAAAAATATAGTCTAAAGTAACTATCAATGATAAAAAAATCAAACTTAAATAAGTCTTATTACAAAAAATATTATTTCATTACCAATCTCAAATTTTTTCAGGGCTAACTAATATTAATACTCCTGTCTAAATTTCATAAAAATCTTCAGTATCATAATAGACCATTCTTTCAGCTGAATCAGCAACTATTATTTCATCTTTACTTATTTCAAATCACTACATAATACATTAAATTATCCTTTACCACATGAGCTATAGCAAGTAACAGCACTTCCTCTGTTAAATCATCTGGTTTTCCTTTTTCTCACTTTTGCCTCAAAATCAAGTTCTTTAGTGGCCTTGATTACTCCTAAAGCATTTATCCCTCGCTTATCCGTACCAGCAATTTCTCTTATTTGAGTAATTGGCATTTCTAAATTATAGTGTTTAGATATTGTACCAGGCAAGCTACTGCCAATCCGTTATATCGTGTTGTTTAATGCAGTAATATGATTTAAATAATTGCTTAACCTTTTTTAAATATTTTCTTCATAGTACCACCTTTATTTAGTGTTTCTCATTCTTAAATCGTTCAAGCTAGGAAATTATAAAAATATTAATCAAAACAGTATCTCCCAAGTTATTCCCCTTGACCTATAATAACTATATTATCTACCTCAACTTAGTGTCCTCCAAATAGGGGGAAGGTCATCACCTGCTACAGAAGAATCAGCATTATTAAGTAAACTAGCCATTCAATCTACATTTCTTTGAGGTTTCTGAAAAATATGGCTAAGTCCCCATTGACCATAAAATTTTACTCCTTATGACAACTATCCTAACACATAGTGATTTACCACCTCAATACTAAAAGTCATTGTTAAGATTAAGTCTTTCTTACTAAATATTTTCCTTATAGTAACTTTCCCATTTTTATCATTTCTTAATTCATCTCTTATTGAGTTCTCTTTTTTCTAAGTGGTAGAAGATTTTGTAACTTTAATTATTTTTTCTTTTCTATTTTTATAGTTATAAGCATCCTCCTGTAATCAAATATAATAATAAGTTATAAATTTAAATTTTTTCAGTATGAAATTTGTAATTAAATTTGAAATAACTATAACAAAAAACAATAAACCTAAATGAGCAATTTCATTATCCTCAAAGAAATCAAACTTTATTATAAATACAACATAAATAATAGCAAATAAAAATGGAACTAAATAACCTATTTTTTTCATATATATAGCCTCCAAAATTGATACTTCTATTATTAGTAGTCTCCATCAATAAGATCGCTTCCAACCATTATTAATCCTCCTGCAATTCCTAAAGGAATAGAGACGAAACTAAGAGCAACAGTAGCCCCAGCAGTTAATCCTACTTTAACCCAATCTACTCCACCATCAATTAACATTAAATCATTTTCACTTAACTCAACCATACCAACATTAACTATAGCTTCCATCAAAAATTCCTCCTTAATATAGTTTTTCTCCCTGGTAAGTTCATTATTATCAATTTACCATAATATTCCTAACTTGTCTACTATACTTTAGTATACTCTTCCGCCTATCTCCTCTAAATAAAATAGACTAATTATTAAATTAATTAAAAATAAGCATCCAAAAATTTTTAAAACCTACTAAACTTTAATAATTCTCTTTCTGTCCATTACTTCCTCCAATAAATGCCACTGAATTATACTGAAAATAATTATGTAACAACTTAATTCCACTCACTAAGACAAGCCTAGAAACAACAACTATTATATAATCCATCTTCTCTATTTTCGGAACCCCACTCCTAAAAGGCTGAGTTTGATTCATTACCAACGGAATTAAATCATATATAAAATGGGTAACAATACACACCACAACAGACCTAGTTTCTAAATAAATATATCCTAATAGTAAACCAACTACAAAGCTAGACAGTAGTTGAAAAATATTAAAGTGATAAATAGAAAATAACACAGCCGAAACTACTATAGCTGTTTTTTGAGAATATCGAGTAATTATACCATCCACGATGATCCCCCGAAAAACTATCTCTTCTATTACCGGAGCTATCAAAGCCCCTATTAATAGTCCCAAACCACCCTGCATCAGTTTAACCATATTTTCTAATTTAGAAACTGGAGTGCTTGATAGACTCATAATCATACTCATAATTTTACTAGAAAATAAGTCTAAACTAACAGCTACCACAGTCAATATTGCTAGTAGCTTAATATTTATCTGTTCTTTATTATTTAGTACTAATTCCTTTAACTTGTCTTTTCGTCTTCTTAACCCCATCCAGGTCATTACTACTCCAGCAATCACTATTCCTAATAAAACTAAATACTGTAAATGATTCTGAACTACACTCTGCGCCGTAAATTTAATTTCTTCTATGCCTGTAATTTGATTCCTACGACAGCTCTAATAACTGCTCCTCCCACAGTAGCTGTTAAAAACTAAAGTACAAGTCCAATTACTACTATAGCAGTTAAATATTTTAGTCCAGCAAGCTGAACATTATTGTTATTTTCCAGATGCAAATTCCTCCCGAATGATTAACCATCGAGTTTTTTTTCTAAAATTTTAATAACTTTACCATTAGAATCCGGTATAACAAATTTCTTTTTATCCTTTAATATTAAATCTATTTTATTTTGAAATTCAATATTATATTCTAATATATTATTTAATTTTACCATTATATCATTATATATTAAGTAATTATCTCCAATTATTAAATAATATTTTTTAGATTTATTTATACTAAGAATAAAAGTGAAAATAGCAGAAAATAATAATTTATCAAATGAATTGGAGACAAGTATTAAACCATTATTAAATTTATAATATACAACTGCAATCATTATTAAATAAATTAGTATTGAAAAAATAATATTCTTAGTAATAGATAATTTTAAATTTATTTCAATGCCATTATCTAACCTTTTATAATGCTTTAAAACTAAAAACTCTATTAAATGATATATAAATATCAACAAAAATAAAATATAACTAAATAAGTGTATACCTATTTTAGAAAAAGAAATATTAATAGAGCTAATAATAAATAATATATATGGAATTATAATCATCAAAGAAACTAATATATATATTGAATTATTTTTGATATTTTTCATTTTTTTCCCCACTTTATAATATTGTATATAGAATTTATCTTAGTCTCAGACTAAGATAAATTCTATACTTAAATTCAAATAATACCTACTGCAACTAATAAATTAATAATTATTTTTAAATATTACAAGCATCAATAATCATCCCCATTCCAACAGCAGTTCCTGCTACATTTGCACTTGAAATAGAAATCATTAATGTGGTTGCTCCAGCAGCAAAACCTATCCAATTAACATCAGATAATTCACCACCATTAACTACTAATAATTCCTCTTGAGCAAGATCCCTCATGAAATTCACCACCTTTCTATTTAAAGCTAAATCAACTAAATTTAATAACCAGCTGATTGAATAAGTGCTGCACCTCCAGTAGTCGCTGCAGCCCAAACTCCATAACTACCAGCAGCAATCCCTGCATAAGGAGCAAAAGCTATTCCTACTACTCCTAAAGTAACTGCTACAATCTTACCATAATCTCCTCCACCTTCAACCATCATTAGCTCATCTTCATTTAACTCAACCATACCAACACTAGCTAAATTATCCATCAAAAATTCCTCCTTAATATAATCTTTCTCCCCGGAAAGTTCACTATTATTAATTTACCATAATATTCCTAACCTGTCTACTATACTTTAGTACAGTCTAATGTGATTATGCCTTGAGGATTATTCGACATTATATCCTAAAATAACTTTACTAAACTTCAATCTCATCTACTAAAATCAATCTTAATTTAATCACTTTAATAATCGCTTGCGTAGTACACGTTATATCTAATCTTTCAAAAATTTTTTGTTTATGGTACTTTATATTAGCCTTAGTACAATCCATCTTCTCTGCTATAACTTCTTCTGCTAACCCCTGAGCCAATAACTCTAAAATTTCCATTTGTTTATCTGTTAGTTCTAAATCTTCGCTTTGTCTTTTAAGTTGCTTATCTTTCATTTTCTTATATTCTGCGTTCATCTTATATCTCAATAATCTAGCAATTACCACTAACTCTCCCTTTAATTCCTCTTCTATAGTTGAAACATCAAGATAACCTACCAATTTTCCATCTATCCCTAAAGGGAAAGCAAAACAATATAAAACTTTGGGAAAATCACAATAATGCTGTTCAGGCATCATATAAACTGGTTCTTTTAATAACATTGCCATAGAAATAGCATTAGTTCCACTACTCTTTTCTGCAAAAGATACTCCTAGCTTAATTGCTAATTCTTCAATCTGGGATTTAGTCTCCTGTTTACCCTTTATTTGTAATAAAATCCCTTCCGGATCAGTCAACAAAAAGCAATAGCTTCCATCAATTAAATTATTAATTGCTCCTACAGATCTTTCAAAAGCAAAAATTAATAATTCATATTCCGATAATCTCATTTGTAATTTATTGCCTTCAATTACTATAGGAGAAAAGATATCTTTATTTAAACACATCTACCCCAACTTCTACATCTAACTTAATCACTTCCATACTACGTTACCTCCATTTTTAATGCTAATAAAGATTCCCTTAATTATAATTATTGAATGTATTATGTTTTTCCTGCAAAATTATGCTAGTTTTACAATTTGATTGAAGTTTTGTTCTTTTATTGTTATTCATCTGCTGATTATTGGAAGTGATTAAGTAAAAAAACCGACAAAATGTCAGTCTGCACCTTGCTTAATAATATAATCTATCACTGAAGCGGTAAATCAGCTGTTAAATTTTCGGGTTTAGCTATTGACTCCTTTGGCGCTAAAGTCAAGCTCCTAGGCTGCTTTGACCACACCTAAAGCATTAGTACCACGTTTATCTGTGCCAGCAACTTCTCTAACCTGTGAAATAGGAATGTCCAAATCATACTGTTTACCTATGGTAGCTAAACAGTATGCTCCGCAGTCAGTTATGTCATGTTGTTTAATGCAGTAGTAGCGATTGAATGTTTTTTAGTTTTGTGAATGTGTTTATTTTGTATCTCCTTTTTAAATATCCTTACTTTTAAATTGATCTTAATTAATCAACATATCCTTATAAATATTTCTTTAATATATTATCAATATAAGACACAAATCATCATTCATAATCTATTATTAATAATGAAAATAATAACCAAACTAATTTCTGTTATTTTTAAATATTGATTCCATTTGTTCAAAGCTTTTGGTAAACATAATTGAACCTAAAATTCCAAATATTATTCCACTATAAACCCCTACAAAAACCCCCTCTTCAAAAGCTTTATATAATCCATACCATATAGATAAAAACAAAAATGTCTCTATATATCTATGCATTTTTTCTTTGCTTTCAAAATATTCTTCTATCTTTTCAAATAATCTAGTTAAAATGGGTAACCCTATAGAAAAAATACCTATACCCAAAATTCCAAATATCACACCATTATAAATTCCCATAATAATTCCTAAATTGAACGTTTTAAATAAACCATACCCCATAGTAAAAACTAAAAAGTTTCTTAAATATTTATTCATTATTTTCCTCCTAATTAATCTGTACAAGGGGCTTAAAATCAAGCCCCTTATAATTTGTATTATTTAAAAACTGCTTTCTACTACTGTTTTTCCTGCTTCTGTCATTAGATAATCTAATGCCCCTAAAGCTGCTCCAGTAAAGGCTCCTGCAACAGCACCAGGTGCTCCACCAATTGAACCATATGTTATTGCACCACTGATAGCTCCACCAGCAGCAGCCCAGCCTAGATCAGTTACACTAAAAAATCCCCCATCAACCATCATTAATTCTTCTTCATTTAACTCAACCATACCAACACTAGCTAAATTATCCATCAAAAATTCCTCCTTAATATAATCTTTCTCCCCGGAAAGTTCACTATTATTAATTTACCATAATATTCCTAACCTGTCTACTATACTTTAGTACAGTCTAATGTGATTATGCCTCGAGGATTATTCGCCGTTATATCTTAAAATAATTCAACCTCTAGATATACATAATTGTATACCTAAAGGTTAATAAATATCCTTATCTATTATTTACACTAAAATAATTTTACTAAACTTCAATCTCATCTACTAAAATTAATCTTAATTTAATAGCTTTAATAATCGCTTCCGTAGTACACGTTACATCTAATCTTTCAAAAATATTTTGTTTATGGTACTTTATATTAGCCTGAGTACAATTCATTTCCTCAGCTATAACTTCCTCTGCTAGCCCCTGAAGCAAAAACTCTAAAATTTCCATTTGCTTATCTGTTAGTTCTAAATTTTCACTTTGTTTTTTAAGTTGCTCATCTTTCATTTTTTCATATTCTGCGATTATCTTTTGTTTTAATAACTTAGCAATAGCTATTAACTCTCCCTTTAGTTCCTCTTCTATAGTTGACACATCAAGATATCCTACCAGTTCTTCATCATCTAACCATAAAGGTAAAGCGAAACAAAACAAAACTTTATCTTGTATTAAAAGTAAAATATAGGATATATTTCTGGACAAGATTCTATTTTACCCTAGGTTTTAAGCAATAAATTTTATCAAGTACTATTAATCCATTTACTCCAATGGAAATTATCTTTTACAACTTACATAATAGAATATTTTATCTTTCTAGTAAGTTTAAGCAATGTTCCTTTAAATTTAGACTATTTTTTAAGTAATTTTAGGATTAAAAATAAAATAACAGCACTATAAATTTGGGTTAAGACAGCATTTCTATTTTGCCCAAAAAAGCTTTTTTGTCTTCAAATGTTACTTAATCCATTTAAAAAATAATTCTATTTGCCATCTTTTTTTATACAAATAGGCTATTACATGAGCTCCAAATCAAAATGATTAGTTAGAATATCTATTATTTTCTCTTTTCCATTTCGATCAGTAGTTTTTACTCTAACTAGTCTTGTTTTATGTTTCATTCTAGTCTCTGAAGTATGGTCGCCTAGCATTACATCAGCGTCTAATATAACATCTGCTTCTTTATCCTTAGAAGTTAGATCTAACGATCTGATGAGTTCAATTTTAGTGTTAGATTTTGCTCTAGTTGCAAAGTAAATATCATTTTTTATAAATTCATCAAATTTTTTATACTTTATATAAGCTCTATCAAAAAGATAAGTATAGCTAGGATTAAAAGTTAAATCATCAAATCTTAGGTAATACTTTATTTAGATACTTATTATTCTTTAGACCCGAAACAAAGTCTTCTAGACTTTCTTTTTTTGTAAGATGAAAGTAAAGTAAATATAACAAATAAACTTCTGTTGTTAGTTTATGAACCTTATAATCTGCATTATATTTATTAATTAAACCTTTTAGAAAATTTTTATCAATAACATCTAGCAGTTTAGTTACAAGTATGGTACAATAATTCATGATTTCAGCTCCTTTGGTTTCATGGGTTTTGTACTGTGGTGGGTACTTATCCATTTAATCAAAGGGGTTTTATTTTTTCAATAACTTTTTATAAAAAACGATGCAACGCTAGTGACCTAATATAAATTCTAGGAAGTACTCATAATATTACCAAAAAACACATAACCGAAAACACTTATTCCTACTATTATCGAAGAAATAAATACTAAAATAGCCACAGGATATTTAAAAAACTGTTTATTAAACATTTCAAAAGTTAATGCCGTTACACTTATAATTGATAACATTCCTATAATTTTATAGGGCCCAAAAAACTTTATGATAAAAAAAGAAATAATTATTAAAAAAGAAGCAATCCAAAAATTAGTCCCGTTAGGCAAATCAAAAATTTCTAAAAATTTTTTTAACCACATAAACTTTACCTCCTAGCATATTGAATATTTGTCTATAAATAAGTGGTGGGGGTCCCACCACTTATAAGATTACTTATCTTCAGCTTCTGCTTCAGAATAACCTTCTACTACTCCTTTTCCAAACCTATATACAGTATAAGCCCCAGTACCTATAGCCCCAATAGTAATTAAAGTTCCTGTAAAAGAACCACCATTGATCTCTTTTAATTCTTCCTCCTTTATTTCTACTAGGGTTGATTTATTCATTTCAATTCCCCCTCTCTAAAATATAATTTTTACATACTCCTTGAAGACCATGTACCACTCTCAAAGTCTTCTCTTGCTGATTCATTTGCTTCATCAACTACAGCTTCCAATCCACGACCAACTACCTTACCACATGATTCAACAAAATCACCATAACTGTCACCATCAAACCCACCATCAACTGTCATCAACTCTTTTTCACTTAATTCATTCATCTCAACATTAGCCAAAGATTCCATAACGCAATTTACTCCTTTCAAAAACTTCATTTCTCGGGAAGTTTACAATTATATATTACCACATTTATCCTTTGGTGTGAACTGTACTTTAGTATAGTCTCTTCTGAACATCTCCCCTCAAACTGTACTAAAATACAGGATTAATTAGATATCTAACCAAAAACTATACGAAAATATAGTCTAAAGTGACCATTAATGATAAAAAAATCAAACCTAAATAAGTCTTATTACAAAAAATGTTATCTCATTGCCAATCTCAAATTTTTTCCATGACTAACTAATATTAATACTCCTGTCTAAATTTCATAAAAATCTTTAGGATCATAATAGACCATTCCTTCAGCTGGAGCTGCAACTACTATTTCACCTTCATTTATTTCATAAACCACTGCATAATATCACTGGCATTGCATTGTAAAATATAAGAAACTAATAGTTTTAAAGTAACTCATTAAATTTAATATTTCTTTATCAGGAATAACTGCATTACTGATAATTATATTCTCTGGGTCTTCTGTATTTAAATCATAGAGAGTATGCAGTTTTATGCCACCTTTAGAACTTCTAAATTTCGCCCAAGGAAATAACGATAAATAGCAACTAACTGTTGAAGAATTAATTAGTTTAACAGAACCAACCTCTTTTAAAGCTTTTCTATACCCAATTTGAGATTTAAGACGTTCAAATAGATGCTGAAAAATATTATAAAATATTTTATAGTCTCTATCTTCATTTTTTCGAGATATTTTTAACTTGCTAATTCATGGTAAAACCTTATTAAGTTTGTTATTTCCTTTTAGTTCTGAAACAAAATCTTCTAAACTATCTTTTTCAGTAAGATGATAATAAAGTAAGCATAGTAAATGTTCTTTAGTTTTAAATTTATGGACTTTATAATCAGAATCGTATTTATCTACCAAATCGTCTAAAAAGTTATCACCTATTATACCTATGAATTTGTTTAATAATATGGTATACTCACTAGTACATTTCATTTTTTAGCTCCTTTGTTTAATGAATTGTGCTGTGAGGGCACTCATTCATTTAAGCAGAGGAGCTTTCATTTTGCAAAGGTAAATTTATCTAAAAAAACGATGCAACGATAGTAAATTAATATTATTATTAGATAAAATTATTAACTAAAGGTTCAATAATCCAATCTCACTAATTTTAATCATAATCATCCGATTTATTTAAAGTAATTAATATAAAAAATATAATTAAGAATAGATAAGATAAATAAATGTCATATTTTCTAGCTAAACAAAGATCTAAAATCATTAATATAATTGTTATTGAATTTGGAACAACAGTCTTCATGACAAATTGTTTCTTTCTAATTCCACCATTTTTTAATTTAATATATTCAGATATAAAATAAAATAAAAGCCAAGGAAAAAAATGATGATAATCAAAAGGTTTTCTACCAATTTAATCCCACCTTATTTTGAATAATAATAGAACATAATTTTTATTTAATCACTATTTTTTTGAGAAACAATTAGTAATATCCCTAATATTAATAAAGCAAAACCAATTAAAAAAACGACATTAGCATTCCCGTTGGAATATTAGATATATAATATGTAATGAATAAATTAATAGAAAATAATACACTAATTATAATAAGAATTATTCCAATATTTCTTTTTAAATTTCTATTTCCCGTTATATTCATTCCTAAAGCTATAGAAATAATCCCTACTAATCCCGAAATCAATACAGTTGATATATGACTAAAAGCTAGATTTCCACCATTTAAAATTGAAATAAACATAAATAAGAAACCAGCTAAAAAAGAAAAAATACCTATAATAATTAAAATCAATCCTAAAATTTTCTTTAATTTCATTTTACAACTTCCCAAAAAATATAATTTCAGGGAGATATACTTAAAAATTAATCACCAGTATATCTCCCTTTCAAAACTAAACTATTTTAATAAGCATTTTCACTAGCAGTTTCAATCAATTTCCAACCATCTTTAACCATTGCTTTTGATGCTTTAGCCGCCTCATAAGATTGTCCAGTCATAGAACCAGCTGTAAAAACAATAGGAGCAGCAGCAATTTCTAATGTACCCCCTAAAGCTTGTCCAAATTCATCCCAACCCCCACCATTAACAATCGTTAACTCTTCTTCATTCAATTCATTCATCTCAACATTAGACAAAGCTTCCATACTATAATCTCGTCCTTCAAATATTTTTACTCCCCGAGAAGTTTACAATTATATATTACCACATTTATCCTTTGGTGTGAACTATACTTTAGTATAGTCTCTTTTGAACATTCCCTTTCAAACTGTACTAAAGTAACTATCAATGATAAAAAATCAAACTTAAATAGGCCTTATTACAAAAAATGTTATCTCATTGCCAATCTCAAATTTTTCCATGACTAACTAATATTAATACTCCTGTCTAAATTTCATAAAAATCTTTAGGATCATAATAGACCATTCTTTCAGCTGGATCAGCAACTATTATTTCATCTTTACTTATTTCAAATTACTACATAATGCATTAAATCATCTTTTACCACATGAGCTATAGCAGACAAAAGTACTTCAGAAGTTAAATCATCTGATTGGCCTTTTACTCCCTTGGCTTCAAAACCAAGCTCTTTAGCTGCCTTGATTACTCCTAAAGCATTTGTCCCTCGCTTATCCGTTCCAGCAATTTCTCTTATTTGAGTAATTGGTATTTCCAAATCATAGTGTTTAGAAATTGTAGCCAAACAGGCTGCAGCACAATCTGTTATATCATGTTGTTTAATACAATAATACGATTTAAATAATCTCTTAATTTTTCTTATAATTAGTTTCAATATTTTCTTCATCTTATCACCTTTTTTACTTAGATAGACCTTGTTGAATAATTAATTTGTAAGCTTTTCAAATATTTAATCTAAAATTTAAAATCTTGATCTATAGAATTTATTTATTCCATGGAAATTTATTATCATCAATCCCATTTTCAAGGTCTATTAATTTCTCAATTAAATATAACAATAATGTCCATATGACATGAGATTTGTATCTTTTATAACCATATAATCTTGGATTCTCTAAATTATATCTCTCTTTTAATATTGAAAATAAATGTTCTATAGTTATTCTTTGCTTATAAATTTTATTACCTATTGGTGACCTTAAATATTCAAGATTTTGTTTTCTATATTTATTTTTGATATTTTGTTCTGACTTAGCTTTTCTAAGATTAATATCAGTTAATAAATTAAACTCTAGTTTATTTACTAGTTTAAATAATTATAAGCACCATCACCTAAAAGTACGAAGATATCATGATTATCTACTTGCTTAATTAAATCCTGACAATTACAATCATGTACATTTGCAGTAGTAAACTGAAAAGCTAATGGAATTTTATCATTTGAACTTATAGTATGAAGTTTATATCCATAATACCAATTTAGTCTAGTAGAAATCCCTTTTTTAGCTTCATTATCAAATTTTGAACTCCTTAAAGCTGTACTATCAATAGAAGAAATTCGGGTGTTAGGATTTAATAATAGAACAAATTGTTTATATAGTTCATGAAACTTTGATATTTCTAATTTTTTTATTCGAATAGAAAAAAAGGGTCTTTATTAAGTTCCCATTCTAATTCTCTTAAGCAATATATTTTGTTCATAACTTTATATAATTGGCATTTTATAATTTGTAAATCTGAATATTTTTTAGGTCTGCCTATTTTAATATCAACTGTTTGAGAATAAAATTTGTTATAGATAGTCTCAACTTTTTTATAATTTCTATAAAAGGGATTTTCTTTTGTAATATTAACTGGTATAATCATGTTACTCGTCCTTTCTGGATTTTGTTTTGCTCGCACTTAACATGATACCAGAAATGGGCGACTTTTTCTTTTTAATTTGGAAATTTTAGTTATTCAACAACCTATAGATATTAATAACCTTTATTTTATAAGTTAACATTTTATCCTATATAAAGTAATATTATTATAAGCTATTTTATAACAATATCACCTAGTAGCCATATATAAATTAAACAGGTAATTACAAATAATACTTTCCAAAAACTTAATATATTTTTAGATTGTTTTTGAATAAAATCTAAATAAATACCTAGGCTAGCCATAAAAGCTGCCATATAAACCCAAAGTTCTCCTATAATACTTAAATTTTTTAATCCAAGTGCGAAAAGTACTAAAACTAAAGTGAAAGACTTCGAACTTTTCTTGTTATCCACTATATCCCTCCGTTTTTATAAATTGACTTTATATAATAATTTAAATCTTTCACTATCTTTCCAGCTTAACCCCCTAATATTGGAGAAAATCTATATCATACTCAATCATTCGTAACTTCTTATTTTATGCAATAAAGACTTCAGGCTTAATCTTTTTATCTTTAACAGCTTGATAATATTGAGTTGGAGCTTGGTTATTTAAACTACCATGTCTACGCCTGTTATTATAATATCTCATATACTCACTAACAATCTCATAGACCTCTATATAACTTTGAAATTCATTACGACTATAACATTCATCTTCTAATATAGAGTGAAATGATTCAATATGAGCATTCATATTCGGAGTTTTTACTGGTATTCTTTGATGCTTCATGCCTAGAGATTGACAAGTACTATCAAAGAGTTTAGATGTAAACTATGGACCATTATCTGTTCTTATAACAGGTAAATCCATACCTTTAGTTAATTCTCTTTTAGCAAGATCCTTTTTTAATACTCTGCAGGCATCTTCAGCTTTACAACTTAAACCTAAATGGTAGTCAATTATTGACCTATCAAAGACATCTATTACTGATAACTGAAAGAAGAATTGATCTGTTCCAGTGATATAACCATATTTAAGATCCATCTCCCAAAGTTGATTAGAATTACTAATCTCATCTCTCTTAGCTAACCTTCTAGGGTGACGATTCTTTATCTTTCTTTGAGGTCTTAATATATCAAGCTCTTTGTACAATCTATATACCTTTTTATGGTTGATTTTAAGCATATAATCTTCTTTTAGACAAGTAGTTAATTTCTTATAACCATAAGAAAAACCATCACCTGCAACTAATTCTAATAACCATTCTTTTATCTGTTCATCTGAGACTTTTTCACCAGCATAGCTATAAGAATAGCCAGGGATAGGTCTACCATTAGGATTATTTGAGCTTTTTCTTTTAATCCTTCGGCAATGAGTTAACAGAACCTGTCTTACGAGCTTTTTTAACCCAAGCATAAACAGTGCTTTTAGAAATTTCGTGGCGCCGAGCTACTAAAGAAATATTATCTATCTTTCTGCATTCTTCTACCACTTGCTTTTTAAGTTCGTCAGAATAATTTGTTCTAGGCATTTTTAGTCCCCCTAATTTTAAATTATTTCCATTATACTACTAACAAACGATTTCTACAAGTCAGTTAGGGGGCTATATAGATACAATGAATAAGTTACAATTAAAAATAAAAATTACTCTTATATTAATCTTTAATTTAAACTAGCACATCCCAAGGAAATCACAATAAAATTATTTCTTACAATTAAATCATATAATGTTTGAATAATTTTTCTACTTCTTTTATATTTTCTTTAGGAATCCCAATTGAATATTTTTTATTTGAATTAGATAAATTAATGCTTAATTTATCATTAGCTTTAAAATTATATGATTTAATTTCTTCCCAATCTATAAACCTAAAAAAAACATTTACCCCCTTCTTAGTTATGATTAAATAATGATATTTTCTTGAGTATATAATAAACCCTACCATACCTGGAAAAAAACTAAATTGCCTTAAAAAAGAAGATAATCCTAAATCAAAAAATACAAGTTGAATCATGCCAAATAAAATACCTCCAAATAATGTAAACAATATAAAATTTATTCCTATATCATCAGAAACAAAAATAATACTACTTAATTTATTATCATAATTCTTAATTCCCTGAAAATATATTTTATCTTTTAAACTCAATATTCTTAATTTGCATCTTAAATAATAGATCAAATAAATGCCTAATATACATATTCCTAAAACAAATAAAATTTTACTAAACAACATTATTTTTCTTTCCCCCTTATTTAATAAAATACTATTGAAAATGTTATTTTTTAAAATAAATTTTTCCTTCATCATATATTTTTAAAACAACTGTATCAAAGATGAAACTATAAAAATCATTTTAAAATTTACTTCATTGGCTTAGAAACATTATATTTAGATATTGTAAGTCAGACAAGCTACTGCACAATCTGTTATATCGTGTTGTTTAATGCAGTAATATGATTTAAACAATCTTTTAACTTTTTTCTTTAAATTTTAAAATTTTCTTCATGTATATCACCTTTGTTTACCTGTCAGTTTTAAAATACTAATAAATCCTTGTATTTATTTTATTAAATAGCTCATGTATAAAACAAAAAAAGATAACAAAACAGAAAGCAACATACTCTTTGTAGGAATATTTATCTTTGTGAAATATTTAAGTAAGATAATAATTACAGATGAACCAAAGGATAACCAACCAATAATAAAAATAACATTTTTAAAATTTATATCCATACAAATTATTCCTCCCTTTATCTATATAAATCCTCCCTACATTCCAATTCATTAAAAAGTAGGAAGGATACTATAAAATCAATTCTATTCCATTACTGATTCTATTACAGTACCAATTGCGTATCCAACAGTAACTCCTCCAGCAAGGCAACCAACACCTGCAGCCACAGCAGTTCCAGTAATAACAAGTCCTCCATCTACATTAAGATACTCATCCTCAGATAATTCTTCAAAATTACCTACTGTAGAAAGTTCATTCATTATAAACACCTCCTCCTTTAAAGTATATTTCTTTTGTTTTTTAATCCGATAAAGCCCAAGCCACTCCTATACCTACTCCAGTAACAAATAAACCTCCTGCTATTAAACCTCCAGTTGTTATAGCAACTCCACCATCGATATTCATTAATTCTTGTTCCTCTAATTTCTCCATCAAATCTTCCTCCTTCAAATATTTTTACTCCCCGAGAAGTTTACAATTATATATTACCACATTTATCCTTTGGCGTGAACTGTACTTTAGTATAGTCTCTTCTGAACATCCCCTCTCAAACTGTACTAAAATACAGAACTAATTAGATGTCTAACCAAAAACCACACGAAAGTATAGTCTAAAGTGAACATTAATAATAAAAACATATATATACTATTACTCCTAAAACAAAATAGTAATCAATTTAAATTTCTGCTAACTTAATTAGTCCCTGCTGTAAAGCCTTAATAATTGCCTCCCTGGTACAGCCTACATCTAAATAAGCAAATAACTTCTTTTTATGATACTTAATAGTACTTTTACTACATGATAGTTCTTGAGCTACCTCTTGTTCAGTTAATCCTTGAGCTAGAAACTTCACAATTTTTATCTGTTTATCCGCTACTTTTCTTTTAAAATTCTTTTGTTGGGAGGAAACTAATTTTTTATGTACTTTTAAATCTTTAATAATATTATCTCTTAACAATAAAGCAATCCCCATTAATTCTTGCTTTAATTTAAAACTTATTGTTGATACATCTAAATAACCAATTATCTCTTTATTAAAATATAAAGGAAGGGCAAAACAGTACCACTGTTGTAAAAAATCACAATAATGTTGTTCTGGAGTTAAGTAAACTTCTTCTTTTGAATCCATAGCTACTGAAATTGCATTAGTTCCACTACTTTCTTCAGAAAAACTAACTCCCATTTTGATAGAACTTTTATCTAATTGTTGTCCTTTTTTTCCAGTATACTCACTCAATAAAATCCCCTTAGAATCAACTAATAAAAAAAGATATTCACCATTAATAAAATTTTTAATTTTTTTAATATTATCTTTAAAGATAGAAATCAATACTTTATTTTCGTTTAATCTAATTTGTAATTCCTTACTTATCAATCTAATTTTAGGTTCATTCATATTTTTAGATAAACCTTTATTATTACATCTTCCTAAGGAAAACAAAATTTTTTCTTCTAATCTCATAATCAGGACCTCCTTTTGCAATAGCCATTACTAAATAATTTAATTAGATAATCTCAACCATTTTACCTTCCTTTTTTAATCAATTATTATATATATAATTAATAATACCAATAAAAACCACATTATCTACTTATTATACTTTAAATTCCGAGCCAACTATGATTATCCGGAATTTAATCATCTAGTTGTAACCAAAGTTTATATATATATATCACAATTAATATAGTTGAAAAAATGAAACATATTAATCCAAAACCCTTAAAAGGTAATATTCCCTTTTTTATAATATCAATTAAACTCGTAGTAGTAGGAATAAATTTTTCTAACCATTTTAAAAATATAGCTATTACATTATTAAAACTATGAATTAAAATTGGTAGGATTAATTTTCCTGTTTTTAAATATACAAGAGATAATACAACTGCAAAAACAAATGAACCTATAAAATTTATATGTAAAATAGAAAAAATAATTGAACTTATTATAATAGACTTTTTTATTCCTAATTTAATTGTCATTTTTCCTAATAAAAGATATCTAAAAAGAACTTCTTCTACAATTGGAACTAAAAAAACTGACCTTATGATATCTAAGGTTATATTATTACTTGGAATTTCATTAATAAAACCTATAATCTTATTTATTATAGACGGAAATAAAATATTAAAGAAATATAGACTAGATAAAAGACTTCCTACACTAAATATAACTAGCGTTATTGTTATAGAAAAAATCTTTACTAATTCATTTTTTTTAGATAAATTACCTATAACCTTTTTTATCTGAATATCAGATTTATATAATTTAGATATTATTAAAAATAATATTCCACCATAAAAGATAAACATATAAATAACACTAGAAACTAGTGATGAACTAACATACTCTTTAATCGGAAAAATTAATAACATTACAATATAAAAAATATAAATTATGCCAGAATTTATTAATTTGATTTTTTTAAAATTTTGTAAATTCATTATATCCCTCCAATTTTAAAATAATATAAGGATTAAAGCCAGAAGTTAACTTCTGACTTTAATTTTATAAATCACTAGTAATAATATCCCGTCGTTTTATAACTGAATCCACTAGAATTCTCTGGTACATTTTCTCTAGTTCCTTCAATTGCTTCTTCTATAGCATACATAATAACTTCTTCAGCTATAATTTTCCCTGCCTCTTTCCAAAGCCCTCCTCCTTCGACCATCATTAACTCTTGTTCATTCAATTCTTTCATTAAAGTCACCTCCTTCTTAACCATTTCATTTATATATTACCACATTTATCCTTCTTTGTGAACTGTACTTTAGTATAGTCTCTTTTGAACATTCCCTTTCAAACTGTACTAAAGTAACTATCAATGATAAAAAATCAAACTTAAATAGGCCTTATTACAAAAAAATCTTCAAAAAACCTGTTGTCTCATCACCAGCATCAAATTCTTCTCCAAGACTAACTAAAATTAATACTCCAAAAAATAAACTGGATCATATAGGAAATTATAAAAATATTAACCAAAACAACCCTCCCCAAGCTATTCCTATTATTATTTTAACTATTCCAGCAAATAAATATTTCTCAAATTTATTTTTGGTTAAAACTTCTTTAATTTTAACAGTTAAATTCTTTTTCATCTTACTATCTTCATCATTAAACCTTAAATACAGATAAGCAGTTTTTTGAAAACCAAAATAATCTAATTTCATTTTAGAATCATAATTAACCAATTTTATCTTCCCTTCTTCTTTTCTATAACTTAAATTTTGTTTCTCTATAATTTTGCAAATATTATCATATAAACTTTTTTCACTGATGCTAAAAATAGTTAAATATCCACATCTACTAGTAACAATAATTACTAACCAACTAATAAAAAAATTTAGTAATAGACTAATAAAAATATTAGTAATATAAATTTGAAATAATACAAATAAAATAGCATCTAAAAATAATGCACAAAATATAATCGAAGTAATATACTTACCTTCAATAATAAAAGTCCCTTTATTAACCAAAGAAAAAAAGCCTACCCCCAAAAAATAAACCCCTAACACTAAAAAAAGTGAATAAGTAATTTACATCTCCTCCCTCTTGTAAGTTAAACTAGCTCTCTTATACTCACTCATTCTTAGAATTTGAGTTTTTAATAAACATTTTTCCATTAGACAAATAGATATTAATTGAAGATAAATAAATATTTGGAATATCTTTGATAAACTATACCTAAAAGAGAATTTAGCATTTTTAAATATGGTCGCCAAATTAGATCTCCACAAATACCATGGCAGTTTAACCTCCCATATCTCGCAGGGTCTACGCCCCTAAATTCCTTCGTTCTACCTGTCCATGGGTGGAGGCTGGATATGCTCCTTAACTGGGTCATGCCCTTATGGAAAAATTCTTTCCAGCTTCTCCTGGCTTCGTTTATTAAAGTACAATTCCTATAATGAATAAAGCTAAAAGAACCAATATATAAATTTGATTTACTTACCTTTAAGCAGCATTCTTCACATTAGGTCTTTTAATATCATTCAACATCTTTTTCCCATCGTATTCTACTTGCTTTCTACCTAATGTAAAAAGAACTCGGATTAATTTACAACACAAAACTATCAGAGATTGTTTTTTCTTAAGCGGGTTTTCACGACGAGTAGTATAATATTTATGCAATTGTCTAAATTCATCATTCTGTGCCACCAGAGGCATTGCTACCCTATACAATAAAGCTCTTAATTTGGGACGTCCTCGCTTTGTTATTTTGGTTTCCCCCTTATGCTTACCTGAGCTATTTTCTTTTAAGTTTAAACCCGCCAAACTTATAATTTGCTTTGGATGTTCATAATCCCACAAATCACCTACTTCTGAGATGAAACCTGCTATTGTTTTAACTCCTACTCCATCTACTGTCAGCATTTTTTCAACCCCAGGTATCTTTTCTAACAACTTTTCTACTTTCTCCATTAAAACTTCTAACTCTTCGTTTATAAAACAATATTGTTTTATATGATAGCTAATCTCTTCTTTCCCCATCTTAAATCCTTCGGTTACACCTATTGACCTCACAGCTGCCTTTTTTAACTTCTTAGCTCTCTTTATTCCCACACCTCTTTTAATACCTTCTTCTCGCCATTTAGCTACTATTTCTTCTGCTTCCATCTTAGCTATCTGATCTGGATAAGGAAAATATTTTAAAGTAGCTAACGCTGCTTTTCCAGTCCAATCTTTAAATACTTCATTAAATTCTGGAAAATATATATCTAACCAACGCATTACTCTGTTTTTCACTCTGGTTAAATCTTGCGTTAGCTTTTCTTTATGCGTCATAGCTACTCTCATTTCCGCATAAATTCCTTCAGGAATATTTGGTTCAGAAAAGCGACCATCTTTAACCAATTGAGCTATTACTTTGGCATCTTTAACATCATTCTTTGTTGGATTATTATCATCTAACTCTTTCGATTTCTTTACATGATGAGGATTTACTAGTACTAGTTTTATTTCTTCTTCTGTGATGAATTGAGCTATATTTAGCCAATAATGACCTGTTGGCTCCATTCCTATAACTACTTCTTCTTTCTCATTTTCTATTTTAACTTTCTTAATCCAATTTAAAAGTCTTTCTAAACCATTCTGAGTATTCTTAAATTTTAATGGTTTATCATATTCAATCCCCCGATAGTTTTGGGCTCTCGCTACATGTTGCTTCTTGGCAATATCAATTCCAATTACTAAAGTTGTCGATTTAATTTGCTTAATCTTCTTATTTTGGGTATAATTCATTTGTCGGCCTCCTTGGTATTTGGTGTCTGCAACCAAAATTATACCAAGGAGTTCTTTTTTTGTCGAATGTCATATTTAAACCTAACAGGAATGCTCCTTAATATATTGATCTCTAATAAAAACTTAATATGAATTTCCCCCATAATAACCAGTAGTGTTGACTCCATATTCATCTGGTACATTTGTTCCTATACTTTCGTAGCATAACCTCCTATAAAACCTTCTAATCGATTCCCACCTATAAATACTGTACCTAAAAATGATCCCCAACCTGAAAGATAAGAATCTGCTTCTCCTCCACCATCTACCATCATTAATTCTTCTTCATTTAATTCACTCCTTTCAAATATTTTACCTCTCAGGAAGTTTACCTCATATATTATTATATTTATCCTTCTTTGTGAACTCTACTTTAGTAACGAAATAGTAATCAATTTAAATTTCTACTAACTCCTACTGTGATTTGCTTTGCAAAAAATCTAACATTAACTCCTTTTAAAGCAGTTGCACCTGGGTATTTTTTCTTTATTTTGTTCCCAAAATCATTCCTTCTTATTATAACAGTGCACCATTAACCTAGCACACTATTATAATGCTAAATTAAAATAAATATTGCAAGTAATTCCTTTTCTGAAATTAAATTATATGAATAATTATTAATTTAGCTAAATACTATTACTGATTGCAAAATATTAACTATATTTTTTACAAACTCAAAAAATAAAAAATGAGAGACCAAGGTCTCTCATGACTAATCTTTGGTTACTTCTATACTCCATAATAAAATTCAAGTAATAGATAAACTAGAAAAAATACTCCACTAATAACTTTATAACTTTTCATTCTATCTTTAATAATAATTTCTAAAAACATAACAAGCACAAAAAGTATAGAAAAAGTTAAAGATTCTAAATAAGTAAGTAAATTATCAAAATAGTGGCTCCATACTCCAATAATCAAACCCAAAGTTATCGCCTGAATATAAATAGCAAGTAATTTTTCAAAAGATATATCTTCTCGACGAGAAGTTAAATATAATATCCCACTTGCTAAAATAAGTGCCCCTTTAAAATTTAAAGTCAAATGGGAAATATGAAAAATAGATAAATAGTTATCTACATAAAACTGCCAATTCGCCAAGGCATAATAAATCCTAGCTCCAATAAATCCTCCTATAATCAACTTTAGTGTTAAATTATCTATCTTCTCCTTAGATAAAATTCCTATTAATTCTTTTTTGCTAAAAATATATCCTAACCCAATTGATAGAATAGATAATACAATGAACCAGCTAATTGCTAAAGACTTATATTCAAAAATATAAGGATTCATTACTTCTCTAACTTACTTGCAATATTTTTCTTAATCTGGTTTAATTCTGCTTGATTAACTGTTCCTCGTTTTACATACTGAATTTTACCTTGCGGGCCAACAAAATAAGAAGTAGGAATTACAGAAACTCGATATTTAAAAGCTGCCCCCCGCTCTTGATCCAATAAAATAGGATAATCATAACCATTTTCTTCAATAAATGATTTTACTTTAGCCTTACTTTCTCCAATGTTAACACCTAAGATAACAAAATCTTGTTTATTATTATCATAAAATGCATCTAAATCTGGCATCTCAGCTCGACATGGTGGGCACCAAGTAGCCCAAAAGTTAACCATCACAAACTGTCCTCTATAATCAGATAAGGAAACTTGCTCCCCCTTTAGATTAACTAAGGTAAAATCAGGAGCAATATTTCCTACATTAATTCCTATTCTAGCTGAATTATTTTTTTGTTCTTCCTGCTCTTTTTGCTCTTGATTATTTTCTAGTTTTTCTTTTACTTTAGAATTATTTTTACTTAAGCCTTGCTTATGATATAAAACTCCTAGACTAACAATCCCTACTACTAAGATAGCAATCAATAGAAATTTGAAACTATTTTTCACTTTAAACACCAACCTTTCTTTAAAAATAAAAGTATTGACTTAACTGCTGAACCTTATTTAGATAAAGTAAAACCCCAAATACAATCATAATCACACCACTAAATTTAGAAATTATAGGTAAATAGTTATTAATGTGGTTAGAAAAATTACTAAATTGATTAATAAAGATAGCTGTTAGTATAAAGGGAAGACCTAAGCCTAAAGAATAGGCAGTTAATAATAAAACCCCTGTTTTTAAAGTTGCTTCAGCCCCAGCATACAATAAAATAGAACCTAATACTGTGCCCACGCAAGGTATCCAACCAGCTGCAAAAGCCATCCCCATTAAGATAGAACTAAACCAATTTGTGGCTTGCCTTGGCCCTTGTACTCTAAACTCTTGATATAATAATTTTAATTTGAACAAACCAGTCATATGCAAACCAAAGATTATAATTAATATCCCACTTACTTTAGTAAATAATAGCTTATACTGACTAAATAATCTCCCAATATAGCTAGCAGATGCTCCCATGGTAATAAAAATAATTGAAAATCCAATTACAAACCCTAATGCCCTAACCACTGTAAATAATCTCCCCTTATCAATTGCACTACCTGTTATATATCCTATATAAGCTGGTACTAATGGTAACACACAAGGAGAAACAAAAGAAGCTACTCCAGCCATAAAAGCAACTACAACTGAAATGTTCTCCACCTCTACACCTCCTAAAATAATCTTTATATCTAAATAATAGAATATTGTTTTAATATAAGATTATCATAATTGATATTAATTATCAAATGAATCAAAAAATAAAAAGAGAGGCTCTCGCCTCCCTTACTCTTGTTATTGACGTATCTGTCCATCACCAAAAATAATAAATTTAGTTGTTGTTAACTGATTAACACCCATTGGCCCTCTAGCATGTAACTTTTGAGTACTAATTCCTATCTCAGCTCCTAAGCCAAATTGGCCCCCATCAGTAAATCGGGTAGAAGCATTAACATAAACAGCAGCAGAATCAACTAAATCTAAGAATTTATGAGCTTTAGTATAATTTTCAGTTACAATTGCTTCTGAATGGCTAGTACTATACTCATCAATATGTTCTAAAGCCTGATCTAAACTACTAACTATCTTAATTGCTAAAATATAATCTAAAAACTCTGTAGCCCAATCTTCTGTCGTAGCTTCTTTAACATCGGAGACAATCTCTCTTACCTTTTTATCTCCTTTTACTAAAGTATCTCGCTCTCTTAATTCTTCAATTATAGCTGGTAAAAATTCTTCTGCTACATCTTCATGAACTAATAGGGTCTCCATAGCATTACAGACACCAGTTCGTTGTGTCTTA